>NZ_JBGGWE010000010.1:0-247604 GCF_041321095.1 Fibrella arboris
TGGGGCCAGTTCTGCTCTTTGAGAGCGGCACAACGCCGTCGCAGCAGTTCGTAGTCAGCAGGTGTGTAAGTTGCCATACCTAAAAAAGAAAGCATCTTTATGAACCTACTCACATCTCAATAATATGACAACGACGAACACTTGTGGCACAACTTCATCTGCCTTTATCGTTTACATTCCCTATAGCTATAGAATTGGGCCGAACCCGGCTAAGGAGTCTATAACTGTTGCATTCACCGATACAAAATACCAGGAAGCACTTCCTGACCAAATTGATGTCATATCGGAGAAAACACAAAAACCAGTTCGTTCAGTAAACGTAGCAGAGACCTTTAAGCAGAACAAATTTAAGGATGGAAATGCAATCGAATTTGATGTTCAAGACCTGCCACGGGGCACCTATTATCTAAAGGTGATCAATCCACGATTAGAAAAGGAGAAGCAGATCGAGATGGCGCGACTTTATCTGGAGTAGCCGAGCCGCCCAGTCAACGATTCGTTGGCAGAAACAGGTTGTCTCTCGAAAGGCAGAATAGCCTACGTCTGTAGTCGCCTCAACTAGCTGTTGGGGCGGCTACCTATTTACGGACGTTGTTGCTTACTTTTGGGCAAACAAGCCTTTGCTGTGTCTGACAGTTCGCGGTTGGTCGTGTCGCTCACGACCAACCGCGAACTGTCAGACCAGAAACCAGTCAATGACCCCCAATCAGTTAGCCGACGCGCTACTTCGCCAATTCGGGCAAACCGCATACGGTCAGTCACCGGCCGAACTGTACGATCCAATCCGATATATCATGAGTCTTGGTGGTAAGCGAATGCGTCCGCTGATGACGCTGCTGGCCGCTTCTCTCTTTACCGATGACTGGCAGAAAGCGCTGAAACCCGCCGTTGCCGTTGAGGTATTCCACAATTTTACCCTTCTCCACGACGATATCATGGACCAGGCGCCGTTGCGCCGGGGGCAACCAACGGTGCACGAAAAATGGAATGCTAATATCGCGATCCTGTCTGGTGATGTAATGCTGGTCAAAGCGTATGAACAACTGCTCGACGTAGAACCAACGTACCTGCGGCAAGTGCTGGCTCGGTTTAGCCAGACAGCCGCCGAAGTGTGCGAAGGTCAGCAGATGGATATGAACTTCGAGAGTCGGGAAACGGTGTCGGAAGCGGAATACATTGACATGATTCGCCTGAAAACGTCGGTACTGCTTGGTTTCGCCATGGAAGTAGGCGGCATCGTTGCCGGGGCGACCCCCGCCGATACGCAACGCCTCTACGAAGCTGGCGTAAACATCGGGATCGGGTTTCAGCTGACAGATGACCTGCTCGATGTATACGGCGACCCCGCCAAGTTTGGCAAGCAGGTAGGCGGTGATATCATTGCCAATAAAAAAACGTTCCTTCTGATCGAAGCCCTCGAACGGGCCGAAGGTCAGGTACGTTGTGAACTCCTGGACTGGCTGAGCCGAACCGAATTCGAGAAAACAGATAAAGTAGAGGCCGTGACGGCTATTTATGACCAGCTAGGCATCCATGAATTAGCAGAAGCGCGTATAGCCGACTATTTTGCCAAAGGCTTTTCTAACCTTGACCAGATCACGGCCGATCCTGCCCGTAAGGAAGTACTACTGACGTTTGCCCATCAACTGGTTGAACGCGAATCATAACCGAAAGGTCGTTTTTAAACCCTTATTATGTCAATTACCCTGCTTCTCATTGCCATCACTGTAGGCATCAGCCTGTGGGCCTGGAATAGCCCGGCCCTGATGGATCGCTGGATCATGAATCCGTATGCCGTGGCGAAGCGAGGCGAATATCATCGGTTGATTACGTCTGGTTTTCTGCATGCCGATATGAGCCATCTGTTTTTCAATATGCTCAGTTTCTACTTTTTCGGGCAGGGGATCGAGCGAATTTTTGGCGAGCTATTCGGCGATCTGGGCGGCGCCGTACTCGTTGGCTTCTACCTGATTGCTATTGTTATTTCAGACATTCCAACGCTGATGAAATACAAAAACAGTCCGGGCTACAACTCATTGGGGGCGTCGGGCGGCGTGTCGGCCATTATTTTCGCCACCATCCTGATTTTTCCGCTTACCCCGATCTATTTTTTCTTTATACCGGTACCCATTCCAGGCTTCATCTTTGCGTTGCTTTATCTGGCCTATTCGTATTACGCAGCCAATCGGGGCGATACGGGTGTAAACCATGATGCGCACCTATACGGCGGTTTGTTCGGACTGGTGTTTATGGCCATTGCGTATCCGCCTGCCATACCTGGTTTTGTTGACCAGGTCATCCACTGGAGACCGTTCTAGCCTGTTAATTAGACGCCATGAGCCTGCTCAAACTGTTCCGTCAGCCGTATCCTGTGCCTGAGTCGGCAGGGAATGAATGGGTTATCGGTGCCTTTGTCGGCGGCTTTTTATTGCTCTTTCAGCCCTTTGGTATTGCCGATTGGCATACGCCCGACAAGGTGCTTAAAGTACTCGGATTTGGCGCCATCACCACCGGCGTCATGATACTTTTCGATCAGGGTACCCGGCTGCTCCCGCGCTATTTCGCTGAAGAACGCTGGACTGTTGGCCGGGAAATTGCCAAGATTTTGACCCTGATTCTCTGCATTGCCATCGCTAACAGGCTATACATGAGCTGGTTAATGGGATGGACTATGCGAGAGGGATGGCTTCTGTCTATTGGCATGACTTTCCTGATCGGAATTTTTCCGACAGTAGGCGTTGTGCTGGTCAACTATATTCTGCAACTACGGAAATACGAGCAGCAGGCCGCGCATTTAGTCTTGCACAAGCATCGTGACGAAGCGCCTGTTGCTGCCCAGACAACCGCTCCGGCAAGCAACAGTCCTTTACCTGGTGCTTTGCCGGCAACAGAGCTTGGGCTGGTTGCTGAAAATGAGAAAGACAGGCTGTCGCTAAACCGGGAGGATCTGCTGGCAATTGAGTCGAGTGATAACTACTGCACCATTTTTTACCGTAAAAAAGGCCAGCTTACCAAAGAGCTGATGCGGAGCAGCCTGAGCCGTCTTGAAAAACAACTGGGTGACGCTACGCCGATGGTTCGCTGCCACCGGTCATACGTCGTCAATCTGGATCAGGTTGAGCGGGTGTCTGGCAACGCACAGGGGTATAAGCTGCACCTGTTGAACGGCCAGCTAACAGTGCCGGTGGCTCGCAAATACAACGATACGCTGGTGGCGAGCCTAAAGTAAGTGGGGTCTTCAGGCCCGAGTCTGTCCGGTTCCAGTTACTACCCATTTTTCGGTCACCAGCTTTTCGAGCGCGAAGGGACCACGGGCGTGCAGTTTTTGGGTGGATATACCGATCTCGGCACCCAGTCCGAAGCACCCGCCGTCGGTAAAGCGCGTTGAGGCATTGGCGTATACCGCCGCCGCGTCAACCTCGGTCAGAAACTGATCGATCAACAGCTGATTGCTGGAAACAATCGCCTCGGAATGCTTCGATGAATACGCCTGTATGTGCGACAACGCTTCGTCAATGCCCGAAACAACCTTCACGGCGCATTTATAATCCAGAAATTCGCGGCCAAAATCAGCAGGCTGGGCTGGTTGTAAAGAAGGATACCCCGCCTGCTTCAGGATGCCGTAAGCGGTTTCGTCGGCAAACACTTCGACCTGATACGCCAGGAAGTCGGGGATCAGTCTGGGCAAAAACGTACCGGCAATGGCTTCATCGACCAGTATGCCGTCGAGCGAATTACAGACCGACGGGCGTGACACTTTGGCGTTGACAACAATGTTGGTTGCCCAAACCAAATCTGCCGACGCTTCAACGTATGTGTGGCAGACGCCCGCGCCGGTTTCGATAGTGGGAATCTGCGAATGGGTGCGCACATACTGGATCAGCGACTCCGATCCACGCGGAATGATGATATCAACGTAGCGGGTGGCGGTTAATAGTTCATTCACCACGGCCCGGTCGGGCGGGAGCAACAGCACCGCCTCGCTGGGTACGTTGAATTCTGCCAGCACGCGCTGAATCAGCCCGACCAGTATCCGGTTCGAAAAATCAGCTTCTTTGCCGCCCTTCAACACGCAGGCATTGCCCGAACGCAGGCAAAGCGAAGCTACATCGACTGTCACGTTTGGCCGTGATTCGTAAATGACGCCCACAACGCCTAAGGGTACGGCCAGCTTCTTCAGCGTAAGACCAGGCTCCAGTTCACGTTCTGCCAATACCGACCCGGCCGGGTCGGGCAACACGGCCACCTGCCGTAAACTGCTGGCGAGTTCGTTCACGCGGGTTTCAGTCAGACGCAGGCGATCCTTTTTGCTGTCGGTATCAGGCATCCGGTCCAGGTCGCGCTGGTTTTCGGTGAGAATGGCGGCGGTGTTGGCAAGGAGCACATCGGCCAGGCGCTTGAGCAGCGCGGTTT
This sequence comes from Fibrella arboris, assembly GCF_041321095.1. Taxonomy (NCBI): domain Bacteria; kingdom Pseudomonadati; phylum Bacteroidota; class Cytophagia; order Cytophagales; family Spirosomataceae; genus Fibrella; species Fibrella arboris. The sequence continues at coordinate 4,414 of NZ_JBGGWE010000010.1, forward strand.
TCTGGTCGCTGCTCAAGCGCCGTACAGACAGAGCTGCCTGTTGCGTAGCCTGAAGAAGTGGGGTAATTGGAGTCATGGTTAAAAGCGGTATACGCAGGTACGTTGGCTGCAGCTAACCGGTGATCATAGCTAACTGGTTAGTTGCAGACAGGCGCCTTACAAAAGTACGATGTCATTGGCATTTGCCACGGCTACATTCTGACGGGATGGCAGATTCGCCAGATCGAATGAGGAAAGACGAGCCTGCGCCACAGCCAGTGCATTGTTGGCCTCATCGACGATCTCGATGACTTCACCCGCCGAAAACTCCCCCAGTATTTCCGCCACGCCAACGGCCAGTAAACTGCTTCGCCGTTGCAGGGCTGCGGCGGCACCAGCATCGACCCGAACACGCCCGACTACCAGGCTACCGCTGCCCAGCCACCGGCTTCGCGCCGAGAGCGTCATGGGTTGTGGTTCAATTTGCGTGCCGACGCTACCCTCGAGTGCTTTGGCAATGCTATCGGGCTCGTTCAGCCCAAAAATAACCACCCGGATTCCCATACGGGTAGCCAGTTTGGCGAAGGTTAATTTAGAGGCCATACCTCCCAGGCCCATCGATGATTTATCGGTTCGGACAACACCGAACACGGCTTCTGTGAGGCGGGGTACGTGCCTGATCAGATTACCGTCGGGGTCGAGCAGGCCGCCTACAGAGGTGCACAGCATCAGCACGTCGGCACCAAAACCAACGGCCAACAGGGTCGCGAGCTCATCGTTGTCCGAAAACTTCAATTCACGGTTGCTGACCACGTCATTTTCATTCACGATTGGAATGATGCCATTGCTCCACAATTCCTCGTAGGTGTCTTTGAGTTGCAGAAACTGATCGCGATTGGCAAAGTGATGGCGTTCGCACAGGCTCTGCGCCACCGTGATGCCATATACGTCAAAGAATCGGCTATAGAGATTCAGGAGGAGTAAATTGCCGACGGCTGCCGCTGCTTTGCGCTGGCTGATCTCGCCCCGATAATGGCTGATGCTGGCCCGTCCGGCCCCTACCGCTCCCGATGATACCAGCACGATATGATATTGATCGCGTAGGCCGGCTACCTGCCGGGCAATGTCGATCATGGCTGGTTTATTCAACTCACCGCCAGGCAGCGTAATGGAGGCCGTACCAAATTTAAGAACAAGAACAGGACGTGGCATTGTCAGAAAAAGTCATTTGTAGCCCTTTGCTGCACTGTCATTCAATGCCTGAGACCATAAATGACAGCGCGGCAAGGGACTACAAATGACTACAAATGGCAGCTACTAAGCAAACGATTGTCAATCGCCAGCGTGGCTGTTGAACAGGTGCTCAATGGCCGATTCCGTGAAACGTGCTTTATAACGGAGTGCTTTTTTGAGCAGGTCAGCGTAGTCTCGCTTGCTGATATCGATGGCCCCGTACCGTTTCACATTGTCGTTGATGAACTGCGTGTCGAGCAACTGAAACTGTTGTTCGCGCAGGATTAGAATCAGGTGGTGAAAGGCAACTTTCGAGGCGTTGGAGACTAGATGAAACATCGATTCGCCAAAGAAAACGGAACCAATTGCTACGCCATATAAGCCACCAACCAACTGATTGTCCAGGTACGTCTCAACGCTATGGGCTAACCCCATTCGATGTAATTCGGTATAGGCATCGATAATCTCCTCGGAAATCCAGGTACTGTCATCTTCCGAACGGGGAACGGCGCAGTGACGCATAACCTGTTCAAAATCAGTGTTGACGCGGATGTCGAAAATACGTTTGTTCAGAATGGGTCGTAGCGACTTAGCCGGCTTATAGGTATCGAGCGGAATAATGGCGCGGGGATCTGGTGAGTACCAGTAAAGCGTACCGTCGGCATCGGCCATCGGAAAGATGCCGTTGATGTAACCGTAGATAAGGTCGTCGGCGGTCAGCTTGTTCATGAAATCCGAAAGGGATACCTGTTTTAACAAAGTTATAGAAAACTTCAGCTAACCAACAAGGTAACAGACCGTTAAGTTTACCTACCAAAAAAGCGAGAAAAGGGGGGACTATTCGGGGCCAGTTTCATAAAAAAACGGTGCGTTGCCAAAGGTCAACGCACCGTAAAAAATCATTTTGCTTTTCGCCGCTGCCGGGCAAAATAAACAGAAAGTACACCGGCTGTTACGCCGCTTGTGAGCATGGGCGGGGCTTCGTAGCCACCCAAAAAGCGGAGGGCAGTAAATAAGAGTTGAATTATCAGCACAAAGCTGAGAAGCTTTAACAGGTCAGTACGGTTCATATGTAGGTTAGTAAAAAAGAAAAAGTCTACTAAACTACAAGATTTTATCGGGAGTGGCAAACGCCGTTGGGCTAAAACCGGTAAAACAAACGGCCACGCATCCCTAGCGAAGCTGTGTTCAGACAGGCTTCTGTCGCTGTTAATGGAACCAGAACAACGGGACTCACCTGACCTGTGATTCGGCCCCATTGCCGTTCGATACTCACTCCCGCCGACCAGGTGCTGTACCAGAGTAACGGCCGTTTGATCGTCAGGTTTTCGTTGGCCGCCTCGCGTGGGCCGTAATATTCGTAGGAGTAAGTTACCGTTTCGCGCGGGTTTATGCCCATGTTTAGCCCTGTAAAGGGTGTCAGTGCAGTAGTGGTACCCAAGTTGATTCTATAGCCCAGCTGCAACGGAATTACCAGCGCCTGCCCAACGCGGCTAATATTTGTCACTTCGGGTGGCCGACCTGGCCCTATTGCGATTGGCCGTATGGTGCCTGGGTAATCTCTTCGGAAATCCCGTTTCGTTTTTGCCTCAAACATCTGCTCTGTCGAATACGTATCGCCAGACCAATCACTATACCCGAGCCCGGTACCCAGCACCCAGCGGTTAGCGATAATAGCTTCTCCGTATAGGCCTAAACCAGACTGGGCTGTGCCCACCTCGGCACCGATTCCCAACCGAAAGGTAACGGGTACCGGAGTAGTATGCTGGCTAGGTGCCTGGGGTGCCGCCGCGGTAGCCATTTGTTCCGTCGAGGTCATGTAGGGTGACCGGTAACGTACCCGGCGCAAGTGCCGTTGCCAGCTTGCTGAAAAGGCATCGGTGGGATCGGCCATCGGTAAAGTTGATAGTGGCTGTACGGTCGCGAGCGGACCTGATGCCGTAGTTGCCAGCGCGTTGCCACCCGCCTCGCTCTGGGTACGTACCTGATTCGTTACTGAAGGAGAGTAAAGAGTTGGGTCATTTGATCGGGATGAATTGATCGATGGATTAGTCGATTGATAATCAACGGACTGTTTGTCGTTTTGCGCCAGGCCAGCCTGTCCGGCCCGGCGTGTGGCTATCCGGCCTGATTCCGGAGGCATCGAAACGGTGCCCGCGGGCCCGGCAGGATATTGACGCTTCTCCCGAGCCGCAGGGTCGTTAGGTGCCGTAAATCGCTCGGCCATTCCTGGAGCAGACACCGATTGGGGCTGGGGAGTGGCGAGTTCGTCTTGTCCCACAGTTGGCTGGTCGGTGGCCGACTGGGTCCGTCCTGCCCCCAGTTGTCTGGTGCTGGTAACGGGTTGATTCGCCGCCAGTGGATTGGTGTCTACCGGGCGCCGAACCTGCCGATCTCCCTGGTTACCGCGTCCCTGTTCGATTGATCGACCGGCACGATTAAGTGGCAGCGAAACGGTAGCTTCGCCTGACTGAGTAGGTAATTGGTCTGTGCTTTCTACACGCTGACGGCTGGCACGTGGGCCGTATGCATCGCCCTGGCCTGCATACAGCTCAGTAGGGCGCGTAGCCATCGGCGCCGCCGGGCCTGCCTGGGTCAGATACACGGTGTCTATCCGGCCGACTGGTGTGGCGGCATTAGCCGATTGTTGTAGTCGTATCTGCGTCTGCTCCAGCCGTTCTACTGTTTTAGTCAGGGTCAGAACGTGCTCAGTCAGCGATTGCGTGGTGCGATACTGCCAGACGGTAGTAAGAACCATACCTGTCACGGCAGCCGCCATTAGCGCCGGTTGCAACCAACGGGCAGGCGTTTGCCAGAGCGAAGGAGGGAATCCCTGACTGCCCATGAACCGCTGAAACTGAGTCCAGTTTTTTTCCTGAAAGGGAGGATTGACGCCCTCTAGTTTTCGGCGTATAGCGTCGTCAAACGGATCAGTTTTCATAGAATTGTGACGAACGTTTTGAAGATGAAGAGGCAGTAGTAACTAATTCCTGAAGGCGAACGCGCGCACGCAGGAAATGAGACCGTATGGTTGCCTCATTGGCATTAAGGTTATCGGCTACTTCGCGCAGGCTGTACCCATCAACTACATGCATTAGAAAAACGGTCCGATGGATGGGGGGTAATTGCTGTACCAGCGCCAGAATTTCTTCAGCAGCAAGCTGATCAACGGCTGTTTCGCGAACGGGCACATCCGGGGGAGGGCTGCTGCCTGTTGCAGGAGATAAAGAAACCGTGTCGAGTTTATGATGCTTCCGGTGGTAGCTGATCGTGGTGTTTACCACGATAGTCCTGAGCCAGGCCTTGAATGGCAGCGACGTATCGTACGATCCCAAATGCTGGAAAACTTTCAGAAAACTTTCATTCAGCACATCATCGGCCTCATCAACGTTGGCCATGTAGCGCAAACAGACACTCTTGGCATAGCTATAATACTGCCGAAACAGCGTTCGCTGTGCCCGAACGTCGTTGGCTCGGCAAGCTTCGATAACACTCAGAAGGTCGTTATCTGTGAAGGAAGAACGGCGTCGGAAAAACACGAGCGTTGGCAGTTTAAATGAAACACACTACGTACCTACTGTACGCAGTATGGGCTATTCGTGTTGCACGGTCAACAGGAATCTAACCACTTTTCACTCAGTCTATAAACAAAAAAAAAGCCAATGGGTCTGCAACGGCCCCTAACCCGTAAACGTATGGGCAATTAGTAGACAGATCACCGCATTGACTGCCTTTCATACTACACTAAACAACAGGCACCAGCATGATGAACGTACTTATTTTGGGTGGAGCACAGGCTTGCGGGCCAGGTTTACCCAACGGCAAAAGCTATCTGGACCAGTTTGCCCGCCGACTGCGGTCTTTCAGGCATCCGATTCAGCTTGATCACCGGCCGGTTAGCCTAGAAGAAGCCGTAAAGTTATTACCCCGCCTACCGCTTTCTGATTATGATCTGATTCTGCTCCAGTTCGATTTCTCAATGGAGTGGATACCTGCCAAACCGCTGGACCGTCTGCTGTTGCATGGACTTATCCGGCTAAAAGGTCACCAGTTTTCCAGGCTGAAACTATTGCGTGAGCAATTGGTCAAAGTTCTTTTACAGGTGCGGGTTTATAACCGCCAGGTTGTTCTAATGACTCCACTGCCACATCGTAGAGGACTCGAACGAAGCCTGCTACAGCTAGCGCAGGCTATATACCTACAGGAAAGCCGCGAATGGCAAGTCACCCTCTTCGATGTCGGTCAGCACCTTGTTGGCGGCGACGAACTATTTCAGGATGATTCTGCCAACAGGCTGAGCGCTGTTGCCCATGAATTGCTGGGTAGCGAGTTGCACACGTTCATTACAGAACCAACCTACACGATATGGTCGTAACCTTTACTCGCTTGTCTAGTCGGTAACCGACCAACTCATTACGCTTACCCTAATTCCCTTTTTCACTGTTTAAAACAACCATTTATTATGCTACAAAAATTGATCTTCGGTCTGGCGTTGCTGATAGCGGTAGCCGCCTGTACTCAACAAAACACCACTGTTGATGCACAGACAGATGAAGCATCCATCATTGCTTCGCTTGCCCGGCTTGGTAACCCCAACAATGCAACTGCCGTGACGGGTAAACCATGCAACGAAACGATTGTTGCCAAAGAAACCGTACCCGCTGCTGTCTTTACCTACCTGGCAGCAACGTACCCAGCCTACGTATTTGTGCAGGCCGAACAGGGCGTTGATCGGAGTGGAGCTACCTATTACGAGATTCAGTTTACACTGGATGGTAAAACCCGCCAACTCCATTTTGATACCACAGGTACGTTGCTGCAAGGACCAGGAAATGGCCCGAAAGGAGGTGGTCCCGGCGGACCTAAAGGCAATCGTACACCACCGATTCGTACCGTTATCACGGCCGATAAACTGCCCGCCCCGGTAACGACCTATATGGCCGCAAATTTTGCCGGTTACACGCTGGTTCGGGCTGAAGTGGTGACAGATGCCACCACTGGAGCGGTCATGTTCTACGACGTTCGGTACACGCTGAACGGGAAAACCAGCGAATTGCACTTCGATGTGAACGGCAATTTGCAGGCACCACCCAAAGGCCATCAGGGCCCTGGCTGATAAGTGGTCCACAGTCTTCGTCTGGCTATTACCCTGGCAGAGCTGGTTTATTCTGCACACAAAAATGGCCCGTAGTGATCACTACGGGCCATTTTTGTGTGCAGAATAAACCAGCTCTATCGACCGCGACCCACCGCTACTGGTTCAACAATAGCATCTACGTCGGCCAGGATCCGGCCACAGTGTTCGCACACGATAATTTTCTTTTTGTCTTTGATATCGGCCTGCCGCTGTGGTGGAACTACGTTAAAGCAGCCACCACAGGCACCGCGACGAACGGTGACCACAGCCAGCCCATTGATTGCGTTGTTGCGGATCTTATCGTATGACAACAGCAGACGGGCTTCTACGTTTTTGGCCTGTTCATCACGATCAACAGTAAGCGACCGCTCGTCGGCTTCGCTTTCCGCCACCAGCTGATCAAGCTCCTGCTTTTTCATCTTCAGATCTTCTTTCCGAAGATTGAGCGAATCCTGCGTAGTATTGATTTCTTCCTGCTTGCCCTGCATGCGGAACTGTGACTCAGCAATTTTTTTATCCGACAATTCCATTTCCAACGATTGCAACTCGATTTCTTTGGTAATGGCGTCAAATTCGCGGTTGTTGCGCACGTTCATCTGCTGCTCTTTATAGCGGGCAATGAGCTTGTCGGCGTCTTTCTTGATGCCTTTATGGCGATCTACTTCGTCCTGAAGGGAGCTTACTTCGCTATTGAATTTGCCAATGCGTGTTTCAAAACCAGCAATTTCGTCTTCAAGGTCGCGAACTTCTTCGGGTAGATCGCCCCGCATTTTGCGAATATCATTTAACTGAGAATCAATGGCCTGCAGTTTAAGAAGTGCGTCTAACTTTTGCGCTACCGTTAGTTCCATTCGGAGGAGTGTGTTATCTTAATGAACAATGTGTACTGTGCAACATACAAGTAAATTGGCCGACGGGGCCGCCCTGGCACCCAGTGCCTTGTACATTATACACTAAAAATAGTACCGAACCGGATTCGTGTCAGTACCTGCTAAAATTACCGCAAAGGTAGTGAATTTCTGGCTCAAATGCTGGGCAATCAGGTCTTTGGTAAATACCTCACTTTCGTAATGACCAATATCGCAGATGATCGTTCGGCCGTCGGCATCGAAGAACTCATGGTACTTATAGTCAGCAGTTACAAAAACGTCGGCGCCGGCCCGAATGGCATCCGGGAGCAGAAAACTGCCTGCTCCGCCGCAAATGGCAATCCGCTGTACAGGTTTATTGCGCAGCGCCGTGTGCCTGATCACAGTGGCATTCATCTGTTTTTTCAGGTACGTTAACCAGGCTGTTTCGTCTAGCGGCTCGGGTAAGTTGCCTACAGCGCCAGCGCCTACCGTTTGGTTGGTATTGTTAAGGGCATACAGGTCGTAAGCTGGCACTTCGTAGGAATGGGCCCGCTGCATTGCCTGTACCACGAACCCTTCCAGGTACGTTGGCAGGATCACCTCCAGGCGCAACTCACGCACGGTCTCATCGCTGGCAATTTCGCCGACTACAGGCTGGGCGCCGTCGAGCGGTCGGAACGTACCTATACCACCCACCCGGAACGAGCAATGGTCGTAATTGGCGATCGTACCAGCACCAGCTTCGTAGAGCGCAGCCAGCACACCTGGCAGGTCGGCCTCAGGGACGTAGACGACCAGCTTGCTCAGGGTTTGCATCTTCGGAGCCAGTATCTGCACATGTTGTAGACCCAGGCGGCTGGCGATCTGATAATTAACCCCGCCAGCAACACTATCCAGGTTCGTATGAGCGGCGAAAATGGCAACATCCTGCTTGAGGGCTTTAATCACTGTGCGCTCGACGTAGTTTTTACCGTTCAGCTTTTTCAGCCCTTTAAAAACAATTGGGTGGTGGGCTACAATCAGGTTGCAGCCTTTGGCTATTGCTTCATCAACAATGGCTTCAGTGGCATCGAGCGATACCAGCACGCCTGTCACAGGTACGTTCGGGTCGCCCACGATCAGGCCAGCGTTATCATATGATTCCTGATAGGCGGGCGGTGCCCAGGCATCCAGGTAGCGTGTCAGGTCACGAATGAGTGGCGTTGTCATGCCAGCAAAGGTAGGGGCGGAGCCTGAACCTTTTAACTAGAAAAGGCAGGGTAAGAATGCTTCCCGGGATGGTTTTGTCCCCTACTACTAGTTCAGTATAAACGCAAAACGCCCCTGACCGAAAAGCCAGGGGCGTTTTGTATGCGTTGAAGGGCTGATTACATCATGCCACCCATGCCGCCACCGCCGTGGGCGTGACCGCCACCGGCAGGTGCTTCTTCTGGCTCGTCAGAGATCAGGCACTCAGTCGTCAGCAACAGGCCGGCGATAGACGCTGCATTCTCAAGAGCAAGACGCGTTACTTTTTTCGGATCGATTACACCAGCAGCGAACAGGTCTTCGAAGGTGTCGTTTTTGGCGTTGTAGCCATATCCGCCTGCGCCTTCTTTCACTTTGTTCACAACCACTGACCCTTCGCCACCAGCGTTGGCAACGATCGTACGCAGGGGTGATTCCAGGGCTACACGGATGATGTTCACACCCGTTTTCTCGTCTTCATTGATCGTGTTAACAGCGTCCAGAGAGGCGATAGCGCGGATCAGGGCGATACCACCACCCGTTACGATACCTTCTTCAACGGCAGCACGGGTTGCGTGCAGGGCATCATCAACGCGGTCTTTCTTCTCTTTCATCTCTACTTCGGTAGCAGCACCGATGTACAGAATGGCCACACCACCCGACAATTTAGCCAGCCGCTCTTGCAGCTTCTCGCGGTCATAGTCAGACGTAGTGTTTTCGATTTGTGCTTTGATCTGGTTAACGCGGCCAGCGATATCATCTTTCACGCCAACACCGTTCACGATGGTTGTGTTGTCTTTGTCGATGATGATCTTTTCAGCCTGCCCCAGGTATTCGGCCGTTGCGCTTTCCAGTTTGTAGCCACGCTCTTCAGCGATAACCGTACCACCGGTCAGGATGGCGATATCTTCCAGCATGGCTTTCCGACGGTCGCCGAAGCCAGGTGCTTTCACGGCAGCCACTTTCAGGGCGCCGCGGATTTTGTTAACAACCAGTGTTGCCAGGGCCTCACCGTCAACGTCTTCAGCGATGATCAGCAGCGGACGACCCGTCTGAGCTACCTGCTCCAGAACGGGGAGCAGTTCTTTCATCGACGATACTTTCTTCTCCGAGATCAGGATGAACGGACGCTCCAGTTCCACTTCCATTTTCTCGGTGTTGGTCACGAAGTAAGGCGACAGGTAACCGCGGTCGAACTGCATCCCTTCTACGGTCTTCACTTCCGTTTCAGTGCCGCGCGCTTCTTCAACCGTGATCACACCTTCTTTACCCACTTTCTTCATCGCCTCGGCGATCATGGTACCGATCTCGTCGTCGTGGTTAGCCGAAATAGTAGCTACCTGCGCGATTTTGCTGAAATCATCACCTACGGTCTGTGCCTGCTCCGACAGGTTGGCTGTAACGGCCAGAACCGCCTTATCGATGCCGCGCTTCAGGTCCATTGGGTTGGCACCGGCTGCTACGTTCTTTACACCGATTGAGTAGATCGCCTGAGCCAGTACAGTAGCGGTAGTCGTACCGTCACCAGCTGAATCAGCGGTTTTCGACGCTACTTCTTTGACTAGCTGAGCGCCCATGTTTTCCATGGCGTCTTTCAGCTCAATTTCTTTAGCTACCGTTACACCATCTTTGGTGATGGCTGGTGAGCCAAACTTTTTGTCGAGGATAACGTTCCGACCTTTAGGACCCAGGGTCACTTTAACGGCATCGGCCAGTGTATCAACGCCCTTCTTTATCTTATCGCGGGCTTCGGTATCAAAAAGAATTTTCTTAGACATAATCTTTTAAGTTTGAAGGGTTTACTGTTTTCAGTCTTCAGTTGCTTTGCCCTGGCTCACAAACGTGACCAGCAGCGCAACAGAAAACGGCAAACAGTAGACTGTAAACTGATTTGTTAAACGATAGCGAAGATGTCAGACTCACGCATGATGAGATACTCTTTGCCTTCGATGGTGATTTCAGTACCGGCGTATTTACCGTACAATACCGTGTCACCGACCTGAACGGTCAGGGGCTCGTCTTTTTTGCCTGTACCGATGGCGACGATAGTGCCACGCTGGGGTTTTTCTTTAGCCGTGTCGGGAATGATGATTCCGAAAGCGGTCTTTTCTTCAGCCGGGGCCGGTTCAACCACCACGCGGTCGGCGAGGGGCTTTACTTTCACGTCTTCCATTGCTGTGGTCATAGCGATAAGAGATGATTAAGGTTGTTAAAAAAACTAGTTTGATTCTAAATCAATCAGACAATTCGCTGAAGGTCAACCTCTATGCCAAACAGATAAACCTGACAAAATTTCAGGACCTATCTGAACGATGGTACATCCAGAACGTATTAAGGGCATTATTTGGCAAACTGATTGAATTGGCTACTTTTTATATGGCAAAAACTCGTTATTGCCATATCTTGTAAAAAAGAATAATACTTCACTCTATCCGTAATAGTTGCATATGACTACGCTGCCGTATGATTGGCTGACACAAAATCGGATCGATACCGAATACAAACAGTATGTCGTTTTGGCGTATTTGCAAAGTGTTGAACGTCGATTCGCTGACTGCCAGCTGCATCCAGATCTGCCTGAGGTAAAACGCCACTACGAAGCTACCCTTCGTTTTCGGAGGGGCAAAGGTACACTTATGGCCGCCTTTCCCAAGCGTGTGGCTGGAATCAGTGGGCCACCACCCCGAATTGATTACAAATCTGAGTTAGCGGACGATTCCTTGCTCGACGAGGTAGACGAAATAGTTGATTTTGCCTTACCCCGCTTCAATGCAACCCTTACCGAGGGGCAGCAGCGCTGGGATGATCTGGCCGCCACACTGACGTTAGAACCCGTTGGCCTGATGCCGCTGCGGCCCGACGAAGGCTATCTTTTTGTGCATTACTCCACCTCCTCCGACCTGTCTATCTATCAGTACAGGGTGACCTTGTATGACGATCAGGCACCAGGTGGCCGACTGGTACACTGGCAGCTTCGGGAACGTACCCAGCGAACGGTAGGGACAACCTTCGAGCGACTGAAGCTGGATCTGATTCGTCGTTATAACCTGCCTAATCCAGCGGCATTCAGGTTAGAAAGCCAGCGTATCGTGCCTGAGAAAGAAACCTTGCTGCCCATTGCACAGCAACTGTTGAACAGGGCAATCAGCTGATACTAGCGCATTGAAATAGGCTATAATCAATAAAGCCAATGTTAAGAAATTGTTAAGTTTCTTAACATTGGCTTTATTGATTTATTTGAAGACAAGATTCTGTAAATCAATCTGATAAAGATTATATTTCGTCTATGTGTGGGGCAAAGAATCAAGTGGATGGTTTGTTCAGACTTCATATTAAGATAACATTCAGGTAACAAATACGTAATATTACATATCAGTCAGCCAGCAGTAGTCAATACGAGAGCGCTAAGCGTGCTTATACGAGCGAGTGCCACGACAGACTGGGTTTGGTTTATTCTCTCACTTTAAAAGCCTTATATGATGAAAACATTAATTTCTTCATGGATTATCATCGGTATTGCTACCGTTGGGGCTTTTGCCAACCCTGGAACTAAAAAAATCAGCAAGGCAAAGCCACAAGCCAGTGTAGAACAACAACTGGCCAACCAATTAACCTATCCCACAGCGATGCAGAAAGCTACTGGTAGCGGGGTAGTGGTTATCCAGTTTCGCCTTGCCGACGATAATAAGCTGGTTAATCCAATTGTATTCTCGGCTGACAAACGGCTAAACGACGAACTGACCCATCAGTTGTTGAATGCCAAATTGTCATTGCCAGAGCCAGGCAACAGCGAACAGGTGTATACGACCCGGTTACGGTTCAAAGCTGCTGAGTAAAGGCACCTATTTACACAAACAAGTCAGGGGTTTTCAGATCTATATTCTCTAGATCTGAAAACCCCTGACTTGTTTGTGTAAATAGCCAGAAGCTATGCGTAAGCTATACTTCTACGTATTCTGGATAGCCTTCTGACGTATAAGTGCCTGTAAATTTAATTTTACCAGCCACAAGGCAGGCGAGCAGCCGTTTTGCTTCGTCGCAGACTTTCGGATAAACGGAGGCTAGCAAGCGCTCATCTGCCTTTTTAAGCCCTTGGGTCGAGAGGATAGATTTTCCGTACTCATTACTTAATACATTCATGAACCGGAGCCCATGCTTGAACTGTTCCTGCGCAGTGGCTAGTGAAGCAGCTAGATCGTCTTTCCAGATAATCGCCATCAGTAATTCGGCCAGTTGTTCTTTTTCATACTGTGCCCAATCAATATAACCACGCAGGAGACGATCGAGCAGAGACGGAGCCTTGGCGTGTTGAAAGTCGATAGACATAAGTTCAGTATAATCAGTTGGAGAAAGTACCGTAGTTAGTTCAGGTGTTTGACGTACCCATTCTGCAAAATCATCTATGCTTAATCTTCCGACTAAATAGGCAATGAATTGCGAACTTATCCGTCGGCTGGTGGCTAGATACTGATCGGGCATAAGGGTGTTGAGGCTGTACGAACAACATAATCGGGGGTAGGTTATCTAAATAAAGACCGTTTAGCGTGTCTGCCTTAGTCAACCAATAAAGTGCTATGATATTCAACCCTTGTATAGAGCAAACACCCGGCCAGTTTATGCGGAATATTTTTTTATTTATTATTTTCCTCCTTTTCGACGCTTTCTCGTTCCCCGTTAGGCTGTCTGATAATCAAATGATTAGATTTAGGTTTTTATCGCTTGGTGATTCATATACCATCGGTGAAAGTGTAGCCGAAGCAGACCGGTGGTCGGTGCAGTTGGCCGGATTATTGCGGGGTAAAAAAATCGATTTAGAGAACCCTCATATCATTGCCCGTACCGGATGGACAACCGCTGAACTACTCTCAGCGATTGAGGCGTCGGGCAACCAGAATCAATATGAGCTGGTTTCGCTGTTGATTGGGGTCAATAACCAGTATAGAGGGCAGCCTGTAGAACGGTACAGAAGTGAATTCAGGCAGTTGCTGCAAACGGCTACTCGCTTCGCCAAGAATCAGCCTAATCGCGTAGTTGTGTTGTCTATCCCGGATTGGGGGGCGTCGCCGTTTGGGGCAACGCATGATCGGGCCACAATCGCCAGGCAGATCGATGTATTTAATGCAATAGCTCGCCAGGAATGCGAACAGGCAAAAGTGGCCTATGTTGACATTACGCCATTAACACGGCAGGCCACCGGCGATGCAACTGAGTTTGCATCCGATGGCCTGCACTATTCCGGTAAGCAGATGAAAAAATGGGCAGAAAAAGTCCTCCCTGTCGTTGAAACGCGACTGCACTAGCCGATTACCGCTGTGTAAAATCAGAAAGCGGCAGGTTATCAGCCTCGTCGTTCAGGGAACTTAGCATCTTTTCTACTTCCTCCATTCTGATTTTGTCGCCATTCCGGTCGAAAGAAAGCATCAGGTTCCTGAGCATCCGGCGGATAATATCGACGTTTGAACAAGGCTGATAAAAAATGGGCGCTGGCTTTAGGTTCAGTTGCCCAATGTAATGATCAATATCCTTCGTTGAAAAAATCAGTCCCCGGTTGAACACGTTGATGTAAAACTGTACCCCGTTGGGTGCCTTGTAGGTCAGCACAAAAAGGTTGGGCAAATTGACCCCGTAGATAGGTAAACCCAGTTTCTGGGCGATCATCATGTAGATAAGGCAAAGCGAAATGGTATTGCCCCGGCGCGTCTCGAGCACCTGGTTGATCATTGAATTGGCAGGCGAATGGAAGTTCTTGGTGTTGGGGGCAAACTTCATTTCGTTATAAAACACCCCGTTCAAACTCTTCACCTGATCGGCCGGGTGAACATCTGTCTGCACCTTCAGCCAGGCGTCATAATAAAGTTGCTCCAGATCCTGCCGAAGTTTGTCTATCGACAAATCGGGATATTGGTACGTGGCAACAATCCAGAGACCTTCCAATAAATCCATGGCGCCGGCTTCTTTCCAGGCATAAAGCCTGTCGAGCACAGACGTATATTGCAGGTCATGGATGATTTCTTCGATCCGTTTCTGCAAAATCGGGTTAAAACTGCCTTCCCACTCAGTTTCAAGAAAAGGAATAATCGAGCTGCCCAGTTGCCGGATGCGACCCTCTACGTGGGTAGTAATTTCGGCGTCGTCATCATCGAGCAAAGAGATCAGCGCTTTGATTTCGTTGTCGTTCATAAGCGTTTTCGTATAAAGCGGCAGGCATTAAGCTAAATATTTGATTGAGAAACCGTGTCGATTTGGTTAGTTTTGCCCGGTTTTTACGAGCCAGACCATACAGGCCCTCTTTGCAAGTAACAACAAAAAATTACAAAAAACGATTTGGACGCGAACCCAATCACACCCCTAAAAATACTGGTTACTGGAGGTGCCGGCTTTATTGGATCACATACCGTTGTGGCTTTGGCAGAAGCCGGTTTCGAGCCAATTGTTGTCGATGACTTTTCTAACTCAGACCCCAGTATTCTCAACGGACTGAAAGCGATTTTGAACCGTGAGATACGTACCTACCACATCAACTGTAACGACCGGGCGGCCATGACCGACGTGTTCAGTAAAGAACAGGTAACCGGTATTATTCACTTTGCCGCGTCGAAGGCCGTTGGTGAATCGGTTGAAAATCCGTTGAAATATTATCGGAATAACCTCGACTCACTCCTGTTGCTGCTTGAACTAATGCCGCAGTTTGGGGTAAAAAACCTGGTTTTCTCCTCTTCATGTACAGTATACGGACAGCCCGACCACTTGCCGGTAACCGAGGAAACCCCCCGACTGCCTGCCATGTCGCCTTATGGGAACACGAAGGCGATCTGTGAAGACATTATCCGTGACTGTGTGACGGCAACAATGCCGGTGAAAGCCATTTCACTTCGGTATTTCAATCCAATTGGGGCACACCCGTCTGCATTGATCGGCGAATTACCCCGTGGTGTTCCGGCTAATCTGGTTCCCTATCTGTTGCAGGTAGCCTCCGGCCAACGCGCCAGCCTGACCGTTCACGGAAACGATTACAAGACACCCGATGGCACCGCTATCCGCGATTATATCCATGTGATGGATCTGGCCGATGCACATGTGAGTGCGGTGAAACTGCTGGCAGCCAAAGAGGCGACATCTTTCTATGATGTTTTCAACATCGGCACTGGCCATGGCGCTTCGGTATTGGAATTGATCAATACATTCGAAGCCGTTAACGGTATAACATTGCCGTATGTACTCGGTGCCCGTCGCCCCGGTGATATTGAACAGATTTACGCCGACGTAACCAAATCGACTCAGGGATTGGGTTTCCAGACTAAACGTACCCTTGCCGATGCGCTGCGTGATGCCTGGCGCTGGCAGCAAAAAATAAAGTAGTTTCAAGTTTCAGGTTTCAAGTCGTTCTACGAGCTAATGGCGCAACACTTGAAACCTGAAACCTGGAACTTGAAACCATTATGAAAACCATCATCATTACCGGCGGAGCCGGATTTATCGGCTCGCATGTAGTCCGGTTGTTCGTAACCAAGTACCCCGATTATCGAATCGTTAACCTCGATGCGCTCACGTATGCAGGCAATCTGGCTAATCTGACCGATATTGAAAACGAACCGAACTATACCTTCGTAAAAGGCGACATCACTGATGCGGCTTTTTTGGATGCTCTCTTTTCGGAGTATCAGCCAGATGGCGTCATTCACCTGGCCGCCGAGTCGCACGTTGACCGGTCGATTACGGACCCGATGTCATTTGTGTTAACAAACGTGGTGGGTACGGTAAACCTGCTCAACGCGGCCAAGAAAAACTGGCTGGCGTCGGAGGTGGCCGGGGGGGCGTCCGCCTTTGCTGGGAAGCGCTTTTACCACGTATCGACCGATGAGGTCTACGGATCATTACACAACCCCGACGAGTTTTTTACGGAACATACCCCCTATGATCCGCAGTCGCCCTACTCGGCCTCGAAAGCGGCATCAGACCATTTTGTGCGGGCCTACGGTAACACCTATAAAATGCCTGTTGTACTGAGCAACTGCTCAAACAACTACGGCCCCAATCACTTTCCTGAGAAACTGATTCCGCTGATGATTCATAACATTCAGCAAAACAAGCCATTACCTGTTTATGGCAAAGGGGAGAATGTTCGCGACTGGCTGTTTGTTGTCGATCATGCCCGCGCCATTGACACCGTATTTCATAAAGGCAAATTGGGGGAAACCTACAATATCGGTGGCTTCAATGAGTGGAAGAACATCGACATCGTGAATCTGCTCTGCGGTATCATGGATGAGAAGCTAGGCCGCCCCGCAGGTACGTCGGCCCAGTTGATCACCTACGTGACCGACCGCGCCGGGCACGATCTTCGCTACGCCATTGATGCCAACAAGATTATGAACGAACTGGGGTGGGAGCCCTCCCTTCAGTTTGAGGAAGGTCTGAACAGAACGGTCGACTGGTTCCTGGCTAATCAGGAATGGCTCAACAACGTTACGTCGGGTGCTTATCAGGGCTATTACCAGGACATGTACGCGAATAGATAATTAGTGAATGAGCGAATGGTTGGCCTTACATACAAAGTGGTCCAGACATTCGCTCATGCACTCATTCCAAACTATGAAAGGAATTATACTTGCTGGTGGATCCGGTACCCGGCTGCACCCACTGACGCTGGCTGTGTCGAAACAGCTAATGCCGGTTTATGATAAACCGATGATCTATTATCCGCTATCGATTCTGATGCTGGCGGGGATCAAGGAAATATTGATCATCTCTACGCCGCACGATCTGCCGCATTTCGAGAAGCTGTTAGGCGACGGCTCGCGTATTGGCTGTCAGTTTACGTACGCTGTACAACCTAGCCCCGACGGATTGGCACAGGCCTTTATTATCGGTGAAGAATTTATTGGTACCGATAAAGTGGCTCTTGTGCTGGGCGATAATATTTTCTACGGTTCCGGTCTGTCGAAATTGTTGCAAGCCAACAATGACCCCGATGGAGGGGTGGTGTATGCCTATCAGGTAAATGACCCTGAACGCTACGGAGTAGTCGAATTTGATGCGGATTTCAACGTGTTGTCGATCGAAGAGAAACCCGAGAAGCCCAAATCGCACTATGCCGTACCGGGCCTCTATTTTTATGACAATGATGTTGTCGAGATTGCCAAAAATATTCCCCCTTCGCCGCGGGGCGAGCTGGAAATTACCGACGTGAACCGGGTGTACCTGGAGCGGGGTAAGCTGAAGGTTGGTGTGCTTGACCGGGGCACGGCCTGGCTCGATACAGGTACGTTTGCGTCACTGATGCAGGCTGGCCAGTTTGTGCAGGTAATTGAAGAACGGCAGGGGCTGAAAATAGGGTGTATCGAAGAGATCGCCTATCGGATGAAGTTTATCTCGAAAGACCAACTGATAGAGATTGCCAAACCGTTGGTCAAAAGCGGATATGGCCAATACCTGCTTGGTATTGCCTAGCCGTTCTTGTCACAGCAGAAAAAAAGCCGGAGCAGTGCTCCGGCTTTTTTTTACCTAACCTATGAGATGAGAAAACTTAATATACTTGGAAACTAGTGTCTTATGTGTGAATACCGCCGGAAAAGCGTTCCAGAATAATAGCCCAAAGATAGGGTGGTTAACAATGGATGGTAAGCGCATAATCACCCTTTTTGATGCCCGGTTACACAATAGGCAGAAACCCGTATCCGACTACGTAGTTCTACGTGTTCGGCCAGGAGAAAGGCAATAAAATTGCCGGTGCCTCAATCCGGGCTACCGGCGTGATGACAAATAATCAGTCTTTTGGTAGCTTTCCGGTCAAATTGAACTAGTCCGTAATCAATGACTGATAGAGAAAAATACCACGGCGATGTGGGCCGCTTCCTTAGTGGGCACGATGCCCGTTCCCGTACAGCCCGTTATAAACGATATAAGCAGGAGCAAGGCCATAAACCAGACACCTTTACCAGAGCTGAGTTTTTTGGTATCAACCGAATCAATAAGTTGCTGGGGCGTGAAGACTGCGTAGGTATCCGTATCTACTATGGCAAAACCTGCGAAGACCGCGACGGAAACCTGGTTGACGACGGGGAAGGCGACCTGAAATCACGCTTAATACTGGTTGGAGTTCGCGCCGATGGTACCGACATTTTTGATGACCCTACCGGGAAAAAAGACGGTGGCGATGGCGACGCGCTGGGCGACGGGCATGAGTGTCCCCGGCACTGTGGTAATCCTCCGAGTTCATTATAGGCATATGATGCACGCTCTAAAAGCTCAGTTTGCCGCTTATCCCCTTGATTTTTATTCGCAGTTTTTGTTACTCCTGCCTGTATTTGTAGCTCTTTACAGGCGGGAGTTTTTAACGTCAATTTTATCGGTTATCGTTTTATACTTCGGTATTCGATTTATAGAAGAATGCATTTTCCTGTACTATACGCTCATTCCAAAGAATACACACAGCCTGAGCAGCGGTACGCTTATCGTGGATACGCTTCTTATCGGGTGGTGTTATTTCCTGGGTTCCGAAAGCAGCAATTTTGCCAGAAGACTAACCGTCGCGATGATCACAGTTGCGTTCGTCGTTTCTACGATCAACTATGTGTTAAGCGGGTTAGAGAGTATCGGCCATTCTACCCTGCGGATATTGATGATTGTTTTGGTGCTGGTGTATTTTAACAAAGTTCTCGCCGAGAACCGGGTGAGAAGCGTCTTGTTACACAGTCTATTTTGGGTCAGCTCTGGATTTTTGGTGTATGGGATGGGCACCTTCATGACGTCTTTGTTCAAAGACTATCTGCTAGATCCCCAAAAGACCTCAACGGAGACTTATGATCTATTCTTATACATGGATCAAATACTAAGTATACTCCTGTCTGCCCTGGCTGCCATCGGCCTGTGGGTGAGTAAGTTTGATAAGGAAAATTACATTCAGCTGGTCTGACTGATTGGGTGTCTCCATACACAGCTGGTTGCATCGCCCATTGTTCTAGTCACCGATGGGTTACCTGTAGGGCAAGTGCATGGCTGATAAGGACACTGGCTGACGTACCTTTGTTGAGCGATCACTTGTTATCTTATTCATGAACCCATCCAGTACGGACGTACCTGCCAGAGCCGTCAATTTTTCGCGTACCACCTTAACCGAATTGATGATTCCCGCCTACGCCAATTTCGGTGGCAAAATTCATGGCGGCACTCTGCTGTCCCTGATGGATAAGGTGGCCTATGCCTGTGCCGCCAAACATGCCGGAGAGTACTGTGTGACGGTATCAGTCGACGGGGTGAATTTTCGACAACCGGTTGAAGTAGGTGAGCTTGTGTCATTGATGGCATCGGTCAATTATGTGGGGCGTACGTCGCTGGTGATTGGCATCAAGGTCATTGCCGAAAATGTAAAAACGGGCGTTGTCAAGCATACCAACACGTCATATTTTACGATGGTGGCCAAAAACGACGCCGGTGTGCCAACGGAAGTACCGCCGCTATTGCTTGAAACGGCCGACGATGCCCGCCGCTTTCTGGAAGCGATCAAACGCAAAGAACTCCGCGCGGCCTACAGTGAGCATTTCGATAATGAACGTACCCGGATGCTGTTGACCGAGAATCTGGCTCAGCTAACCAATGAACGGTGTGTGGTGGGGCCAGGCATCATCTAGGTACGTTGCTGCCAACCAAACCACCAGCCAATGAGTTACCAGATTATGTGGTACTTTATCTTAAAGCAAGACGACCTGAAGCCCGAGCCTTACCGGGCCTTGCAACGGAAAGCCGTGCAAACCGAGGTCGAGCCGTTCAATGAGCCTTTCGATAACCTCTGCCTGTTCACCGTAGAGGAATATGCTCCGTTTGTCGATGCGCTGGACCTCGAAGGATTGCGCTATGAGGTGCAAAGCCAACGCCCCAGCCGCGAACAACTGCTTGATCAGCTGCGGGCGGCCCAGGGTACGTAGCGTGCGTTAGTTTTTTGCCTGATATTGATGTTTGTAGGCATCTGTTGAGGTGGGTAGTGCCGACAGATAATCAGTGCATTCAATGCGACGCAGGCCGGTAGTATAGGGCAGTTGGTGGACCTTAAGAAAGGTGCCGTCAGACAGTGAAAAAACAAGGATGCCTTCCCTTTCATTACTCACCGGGGTGCTGGCCCAGCGTGCTGATCTGACAACGACATCATTTACCTGCTGCGACACAAATTCAGTGCCTTTCTCGTTGAAGAAACGAATTGACCGTGTTTCGCCGGTCGAGGCGGGCGTTTGCAGGCCTGAGCGCGTTACTGACGCTGTCCATTGCCAATTAGCCCCATACAGGGTAGATGGGTACGGTACAGGCGCGGGACATCCGCACTTTTGCGAACAGCTTTGCAGCCCCAGTAGTATGAGTAATACTAAACCGAACGAGGTAGGTAAGCGCATGCCGTTTTTTGATGAGCTGGCGCAAGGTAAAAAAATAGATTACAAAGCCAACCTTGCCAGCCGGAAGAAGCGCATCGTCAGTAGCAGTGCTGCTACGCTGAGCCCGACAAGTAAGCCGATCCAGACGCCGGCAGCATCGTATCCGAACGTGAAACCCAGCAGATAGCTGGTTGGGAGAGCTACCAGCCAGTAGGAGAAGAGCGTGATGAGCGTAGGTACGTTCACATCGGAAAGGCCACGCAATACCCCGACGCCAACTACCTGAACGCCGTCTGAGAGCTGGAAGAACCCCGCCATAAAGACCAGCGTAGCGGCAATTTGGGCCACCTCGGGCGCGTCGGTGATGTATAAATTTACCAGCGTGGTGTTGAACAGAAGAAAAATAAGACCCGCGAACCCCATCAATATCAGTGATAGAGCAAAGGCAGCCAGACCCGCACGGCGAATACCGGGCTGGTCACCGCGTCCTAATGCTGCGCCCACACGAATGGCTGCTGCCGATGAAATACCAGTAGCCATCATGTAGGTCGATGAGGCCATGTTGATGGCGATTTGGTGGGCAGCTAGTCTGTCGGCACCGAGCCAGCCAACAATGACCATGGCGGCGGTAAAGAGCGCAATCTCAAAGAAAAAGGTCAGGCCGCTTGGAAGCCCCAGTTTCAGAATAGTTCGTACATTATCAGCAATGGGCAATCGGGCAAACGTTGGATTGAAATAAGCCCGGAAGTTGACTGATCCACGGATGTACCAGAGCATGGCTCCGGCCATGAAAATCCGGGATAGCAGCGTGGCTACGGCCGACCCTTGGGTCCCCAGTTTGGGGAAAGGGCCAATGCCCAGAATAAATAAGTAGTTGAACAACGCGTTTAGTAACAGGGCGCCAATAGTGATGGTCATGGCTACGCGCGGAAAACGGAGGCCATCACAAAGCTGCCGGGCGGCAATGAACACAAACAGAGGTACGTTCGACGCGCTCAGGATCAACATAAAGGGCCTGGCTAGTTCAGTTACCGCAGCCGTTTGCCCCAACCATTGAAAATTCAGGGCTACCAACGCTACCACAATACCCAGGGCCACACTGAGCAACAGGGCTACCCGGATACCCGCCCGGTAGCTACGGTGCACATCAGCGGTGTTACCGCGCCCATTGGCCTGCGATACCAGTGCGGCGATTACCGGTAGCCCACCCATGCCTATGCTCGATAGAAGGAATGACATTGAATTGGCTAGTCCGGCGGCTCCGAGCGGAGTAGCACCGAGTAAACGGCCTACAAACAGGTTATCCGTTACACCCATGAGCACGGTACTGAGCTGGGCAATAACGATCGGGATACTTAGTCGAAGGGTGTCAGATAAATCAGCGCGGAGTTGCATTGGGGCAGGAAAGGGGGAACGGAGGAAAGGGAGAATGGAGGGACGAAGGAGGATATGTGGTGCAAAGGTAGGCAGTCTTCCTCCGTTCTTCCTTTCCTCCTTTTCTTCCCTCCGTTTTCCTTACCTTTGTTTTTACACAAGAATCGGACGTTCGCTTGAAAGAATACGGAAGTAGTATCGAGAAAATGGTCAAGTACCTGCTGACCATCGAAGATCGCGAGAAGCGCACCCGGCAGGCGCATATCCTGGTGGAGCTGATGCGGCAGATTCATCCCGGTATGAAAGACGGGCAAGATTATTATAACAAGCTCTGGGATGATCTCTACATTATTTCGGAGTTCAAACTAGACGTAGACAGCCCGTTTCCACCGCCGTCGCCGGAAGTGCTGGGCAAGAAACCCAAGAAGATTGATTACCAGTACCATAACCTGAAATATAAGCACTTCGGGCAGAACATAAACCTGCTTGTTGAGCGGGCCATTAACACAGAAAACGCCGAAGAAAAGCGCGCTTTTGTGTCGTACCTGACGCGGCTGATGAAGACGTTCTACATGGCCTGGAACAAGGAAACGGTTGAAGACGAAGTTATTTATCAAAGCCTGATCGATATCTCGAAAGGTAGACTGGCGGTCGATGTACAACTCATCCGGGATGAAGGCCTGGTAGAAGGGTCACCACGCGAACGTACCGAAGATCAACCCCAGCGATTGGGTCGTCAGCCGCAATTGAAACCCTATGCGGGCAACTATCAGCCGCAGCAACAGCGTAACCGGCAAGATCGGCCTAATAATAACCGTAACTCGTTCAGGGGTAATAACAACGGAGGAGGCAACAGCGGTAACCGCGACGGCGGACCGCGAAACTTCCGGGGCGGTGGCAATAACCCAAACAACAACGGCGGTGGTAACAACCGTCGGCGGGGGAGGTAAGGGCCAGGTACGTTGTGCAAAGACCTTGTACCGCCTCGGCGAACCGATTGTTCATTATACATTGTAGATTCAAAAAATGGCATCTTTTAAAATTTCTGGTGGTCGGCGGCTTTCAGGTGAATTGGTACCGCAAGGGGCTAAAAACGAAGCCCTGCAAATTCTGTGTGCGGTCTTACTGACGAAAGAACCCGTTACGATCCACAACATTCCGAACATCCGCGATGTAAATCAACTTATTGAGCTACTGGGCGATATGGGTGTTTGGGTAACAAAAATCGGCGAAAGTTCATACCGGTTTGTTGCCAGCGATGTGAACCTTGATTTCCAGAATACCGATGCCTATAAACGCAAGGCAGCCGCCCTTCGCGGATCGGTCATGCTGCTGGGGCCTATGCTGGCTCGGTACAAGCAGGGGCGGATCCCACGTCCGGGTGGGGATAAAATTGGTCGCCGTCGGCTGGATACACACTTCCTGGGTTTTGAAAAGCTGGGTGCCAAATTTCACTTCGATGGTGATTTTTATCGGGTAGAAGGCGATCAGCTCAAGGGGGCCTACATGCTGCTCGACGAAGCATCGGTGACTGGTACGGCCAACGTGCTGATGGCCGCAGTGATGGCCGAAGGCACCACCACAATCTATAACGCTGCCTGCGAACCTTACCTGCAGCAACTGAGCAAAATGCTCAACCGGATGGGTGCCAGAATAACAGGCGTCGGTTCCAATATGCTCACCATTGAGGGCGTAGAGGAACTGCATGGTACCGAACATACCATGTTGCCTGATATGATCGAGATAGGCTCGTTTATCGGGATGGCCGCCATGACGCAGTCTGACGTGACTATCAAGAACTGTCAGATTCCCGAGCTGGGTATCATTCCTGACGTATTCAAACGGCTGGGCATTCAGCTCGAATTCCGGGGCGATGATATCCACGTGCCGGCGCAGGAGATGTACCAGGTCGAGACATTTCTGGATGGCGGCATGATGACCGTTTCAGACTCACCCTGGCCTGGTTTCACGCCCGATCTGTTGAGCATCGTGCTGGTGACGGCTATTCAGGCCAGCGGCACGGTGCTTATTCATCAGAAAATGTTTGAGAGTCGCCTCTTCTTCGTGGATAAGTTGATCGAGATGGGGGCTCAGATTATCCTTTGTGATCCGCATCGGGCCACGGTTGTTGGGCTGGGGCGTCATCAGCAACTGCGGGGTATCCGTATGTCGTCGCCGGATATCCGGGCGGGCGTGTCTCTCCTGATTGCAGCCCTGTCGGCCAGCGGCACCAGCATCATCGATAACATCGAACAGATTGACCGGGGGTATCAGAACATCGACACGCGCCTGAACGCCATCGGTGCCGAGATCACCCGATTGTAGGTACGTTGTGGTATTGACTACAAGGCCACGTCTCTACGGAGAGGTGGCCTTTTTTCGTGATGGGCCAACGCCCCAAACTAGTTGCCAAACGCCCCAAAACCTGCTGAACGCCCCAAAAACGGCATTTTAAACTAAAGCTGCTTTACGTTTGGGTCATCAAACAAAAACGATAGGCGCCATGAAAACGCTGTTGACCCTCTTGTTACTCACACACATCGCTACCGGTTTTACGGCCTTGCTGGTTGGGCTGATTCCCATGTTCGCGCAGAAAGGTAGTCGGCTGCACAACCGGGCCGGGCTGGTTTACGTCTACTGTATGATCACGGTTGCCATAACGGCCTTGCTGCTGTGTGGGCTTCAGCCATTTAAGATGATGCGGCTGTTTCTGACCGGTATTGCCGTGTTCAGTTTCTACCTGTGCTTTACGGGCTGGCGGGCCACTAAAAACAAGAAAGGCCAGCCAACCACGCTCGACAACGCCCTGACCTACGGCACATTACTGGTTGGCGCGGCCATGGTCGGTTTCGGCATGTACCTGATCGCGTTGAACGGGTTAACATTTTTGCCCATCGTATTTACTTTTTTTGGTGCGCTGACAGCCCGGTTTGCCTGGAAAGACTACCAGAAATCGCAGCAGCCTGTTCTAAAAATGGCCTGGTACTTTCAGCATTTTGTCCGGATGGGTGGTTCGTATATCGCTACGTTCACGGCGGCGGCGGTTACCAACGTACCCAGGCTACTCCCCACCGATGCACCAGAATGGACCAGTACGCTTATCTGGATTGCGCCATCAGTGGCGGGTGGCCTACTTATTGGCCGGACTGTTCGTTACTACAAACAGAAATTTGCTTCTAAATCGTCGGGTATGGCTGTTTCGTAGGTTCGGACTGTCCGTTACCTTTACAATTCACACGTAGGGTAGGGGAGATCAACTATGAAGATTGCATTTATCACGGATATTCACATTGCCGGGGAAGGTGAAACACCGGCAGGGATCGATGTACGGGCTAATTTTCTAAAAGCGCTCGACGTTGTGCGGGTCATGAAACCTAATTGCCTGGTGATTGGTGGTGACCTCTGCTTCGATGTGGGCGTTCGTGAAATATACCAGTGGATCTACAGGCAATTGCAGAATGACCTGCCTTGCCAGTGGTATGCTATTCCGGGGAACCACGACGATTCGGTGATGATGGCCGAAGAACTCCATCTCACCCATCATCTGACCGGCACTGAACTATACAGTGCTATACCACTCGATGGCTATCCAGCTCTCTTCCTGGATTCAGCGAAGGGGGCTTTTTCATCTACCCAGTGGACATGGATTGCTGAGGAGCTGGCCGTGATCAGCCACAACGTGCTCATATTCTGTCATCACCCTGTGTTGCCTGCTCATGCTCAGTTTATGGACACGAAGTATCCGTTTCGGCAACAGGAAAAATGGTTGGAGACTACGGAAGAACTGCCTTGCCGAATGCAGATGATCAGCGGCCACTACCATACCGAAGCAACGGTAATGCGGGGCAATACGACCGTGCTGGTAACCCCATCGACCTACATTCAGCTAGACCCCCACACCCCTGAGTTGAAGCTCGTCAACACAGGCCCCTATCTGCGCGAGATCGATGTAACGCCCAATGGGGTAAGTAGTCGGGTTATTAATGTCTAAGCCATATTGCCAGCCACACAAGCTCCTGTAGCCTACTCCCTTTGTTTGCGGTAATCGGGCAGATAGGCTCGTTTTGTGCTGGCTAGCTATTCATGGATGATCGATAAGGGCATCCTTCATGAATCTGATAGCTACGCGCTATTTAGTGAGTCGTAGGCTCTACCGGACAAGCCAAAAGGCTTTTGTTCATTGGTACAGGAAAGCTGGCTGTGCGGGGTTCCGGCCAGGTACGTTCCATAAAGCTAACAGGCTCAGATAACGCTGAGACGTCGTGCATCTGATAGCCGGACGATAGCTTCCAGATACACGACGCGTCAGTCAGTGAACCGAATAGATGGTACTATTTTGACGAATAGTTTGGCGCTTCTTTCGAAATCTGAATATCGTGGGGGTGGCTTTCTTTAGAGCCGGCCGTTGTGATCTTCACGAATTTGGCTTGCTGGAGGGCAGGTATGTCGCCGGCACCACAGTAGCCCATGCCTGCTTTCAGCCCCCCCACCATCTGGTAGATAATCTCCGACACCTTCCCTTTTACTGGTACCCGGCCAACGATGCCTTCGGGCACCAGCTTTTTGATGTCATCTTCGGCATCCTGAAAATACCGGTCTTTCGAGCCGTCTTCCATGGCCTCTACCGAGCCCATGCCCCGGTAGCTTTTAAAGCGGCGACCCTCAAACAACACCACTTCGCCGGGTGCTTCTTCTGTACCAGCCAGCAGTGAGCCGATCATAACCGTGCTGGCGCCTCCTGCAATGGCTTTGGTTATATCGCCCGAGAAGCGAATACCGCCATCGGCAATAACAGGCACGCCCGTTCCCTGCAACGCTTTGGCCGATTCGTAAACCGCCGTTAACTGCGGCATGCCAATACCGGCAATGATGCGTGTGGTACAGATGCTGCCCGGCCCAACGCCTACCTTCACGGCGTCGGCACCTGCATCGGCGAGGGCTTTGGCCCCTTCGCCCGTGGCCACGTTACCAGCAATAACCTGCAACTTTGGAAACTGAGCTTTGATGCTGCGAACGGCATCGATAACACCCCGAGAATGACCGTGGGCCGTGTCTAAACTGACTACATCGACCCCAGCTTTCACCAGGGCCTCGATGCGCTGCGTCAGGTCTGGTGTTACGCCAACAGCGGCCCCTACGCGCAGGCGGCCAAGCTCGTCTTTACAGGCGTTGGGATGACTTTTTCGTTTCAGAATATCTTTGTATGTAATCAGCCCAACGAGTTTATACGCTTCATCAACGATGGGCAACTTCTCGATTTTGTATTCCTGAAGCATGTTTTCGGCCTCTTCGAACGAGAGCCCTGCTTTGGCGGTAA
The DNA here is from genome assembly GCF_041321095.1 of Fibrella arboris. Lineage (NCBI taxonomy): Bacteria > Pseudomonadati > Bacteroidota > Cytophagia > Cytophagales > Spirosomataceae > Fibrella > Fibrella arboris. Next base: position 31,894 of record NZ_JBGGWE010000010.1, read on the forward strand.
TCAGGTTTTCGCGCGTCATAATGTCGGTGACGGGCAGCGACAAGTCGCGCTGAAAACGAAGGTCGCGGTTGGTTAGAATCCCGATCAGCGTACCGTCGGCATCGACGATGGGGATACCCCCGATTTTCGACTCGCGCATGATCCGGTGCGCATCCGAGAGTTTCGAGCCTTCGGTGAGCGTAATGGGGTCGATGATCATCCCACTTTCCGAGCGTTTCACCTTGCGGACCTGTTCGGCCTGCCGCTCGATGCTCATGTTCTTGTGGATCATACCGATGCCGCCTTCCTGCGCCATCGCAATAGCCAGATCAGACTCGGTAACGGTGTCCATCGCGGCTGATACGAGCGGAACGTTCAGGCGGATGGTGCGGGTAAGCTGGGTGGTGGTGTTGGTGTCTCTCGGCAGAACCTCCGAGTAGGCGGGAAGAAGCAGTACGTCGTCGTAAGTAAGCGCTTCGTACAGGAACTTGCTGGCGTCTAAGCTCATGGCAAATAAGCAGGGGATGTTATTTGCCAGACAAAAGTACTACTATTCTTCGGAACTTAGGTAACGGAATTGTTAAGATACTGACATCCTCACGTACGCGGGTTTACTTTCCGATACAAAACCGACCAAAAATGGAGGCCAGCAGATCATCGGTGGTGACTTCGCCGGTGAGTTCGCCTAATTCGCGGAGGGCGATGCGGAGGTCCATCGCAATCCAGTCGGCCGACGTACCTGCGTCGATGGCGGCAATGGCGCGGGCCAGGGCATCGTCGGTGGCGGTGAGGTGTTGCAGGTGCCGGGCGTTGGTAACGACGGAGCTGCCTGCCTGCATGGCTGAATCGGTACGGGCGCGGGCCGAGAGCACCGCCTTGAGTTCGTCGATCTGAGCGTCTTTGGCCGAAATCCAGATAATGGGCGTAGGTACGTTCATACGACCCGAATCGGCGGGTACAGCCTGCCCCGCTTTGGCGGGGTTATTGACCGACGAAAGGGCATACAAACTGCCGTCGAGCGTTTGGCGCGTCGCCTCCGAAACCTCATCGGCTTTGTTGCCCACCAACACGTAAGGTTTGCCCGATTCGGTCAATTCGGCAATGGCCTGCTGCAGTTCGTCGGGTGTGGTGTTGAGGCCGTCGAAGAGATAAACCACCAGCGCGGCCTTATCGATCTGCTGCCGGGTGCGGGCTACGCCAATGGCTTCAATGGTATCGGTGGTGTCGCGCAGGCCAGCTGTGTCGATGAGGCGAAAACGAACGCCATCGATGAACAGCTCATCTTCAATCACATCGCGGGTGGTGCCGGGAATGTCGGAAACAATAGCCTTTTCTTCGTTCAGCAGGGCGTTCAGCAATGTTGACTTTCCAGCATTGGGTTTGCCCACAATAACCGTTGGTACGCCGTTTTTGATCACGTTGCCCGCAGTAAAGGAATCGATCAGCGGGCGAATGACGCCACGAATGGTCTGCATCAACTGGCGTAACTGGTCGCGTTTGGCAAATTCTACGTCTTCTTCGCCGAAATCCAGTTCCAGTTCAACAAGGGCCACAAAATCAATGAGTTGCTGACGAAGATCTGTCAACTGTTTCGAGAAACCGCCCCGTAACTGACTCAGCGCAGCCCGGTGACTCGCCGCCGAATCAGCGGCAATTACGTCGGCTACGGCTTCGGCCTGTACCAGATCAAACTGCCCATTCAGAAACGCCCGTTGGGTGAACTCGCCGGGCTTGGCCAGTCGTGCGCCCGCGTTGGTCAACTCGGTCAGAATCTGGCGAATGATGTACTCCGATCCGTGGCACGAAATTTCGACAACATCTTCTTTCGTAAATGAAGTGGGGCTGTGAAAAACCGTTACCAGTACCTCATCAATCAGCCCGTCGCCGGCTGAGCGGAACGTGCCGAAATGAGCCGTATGGCTGGTCTGTTTCGTGAGGTCTTTCCCCCGAAACAGCTTGCCAGTAAGCGCAATAGCCCCGTTGCCCGATACGCGGATAACGGCAATGGCCCCAATGCCGGGTGCGGTGGCGAGGGCTACAATGGGGTCGAGTTGGTGGATCATAGCACAGTTTGATGTTTACCGTTTTCTGTTTGCTGTTCTCCGTTGCGCTGCTATTGACGAAGTCTTTTAAATTAGCAGCGCAACGGAGAACAGCAAACAGAAAACGGTAAACATCAAACTACAGTTGGTATCAATTTTGGAAATATGGGCAGCTTGCTGACTACATTCATCAAACGGGCTTCGAACGGTACATCTGGAATGCCCAGTGCGTTGGCGTGGTCGTTGCCCAGAAAGAAACGCATCTGGGCGGCCGCGAGGTTCCGGGCCGAGTCGCTGCCAGCCTGTTTCCCAATCGTGTCGAGCAGCGATTTGGTTAGGCCGGTGCCCGCTTCCGAGGGCTTGAACTGACGCTGCGAGATCAGCTTATCCAGATGGTAGGCCTCCCGCAGATTATGGGGTAGCAGTTCTTCGACTACACCGTTAAGAAAGCCTACCACGTTAATGTGATGCAGGAAATCATCTTCTTCCCGGCTACTCATCGGGATACCCATTTTTCGGAGACCACGCAGCACAATGTAGCTGAATGAACCAATGGTGCCTACCATGTCTTCCTGGCAAACGGGCACGCCCCAAGCCATATTCCACCGGCCCGACTGGAGCGCAAACCAGCGCGAAGCCGCGTGGATGAGCCGGATTTTTAATGTGTACAGCATCGCTTTCGACGGTGCTACCCAGTTCTTCGGGTCATTCACGGCAAACACCCACTCGCCGGTCTCCTGTAACCGACGGGCCGTATCGGAACGAATGCGATCGGTAAGCCAGAGCAACTGTACACCATTGGCGCCCAGGTATGTATAGGGCAGCGAGAACGTACCTAGCACCAGCCCGATCACCCCGGCGTGTTTCTGGTAAAAAGCCATGCCTCGTTGCATCTGATCCCGATTAGCCCACGCTGGCAGATGGGCAAAATCAGTAAAAAATTGCCGTACCGCCTCAGGTTGCGTACTGGTGTCGAAATCTAGATTATTACCCAGCCAGCGCATCAACGTACCCACCGCCTCCCGGCCATCCCGGGCCACTACGGCGGCAATGACCGTGTCGGCCGGTAAATCGCCTAGTTGGCGGTACTGATCGAGTTGAGCGCTGGTAAAGGAGCGGGTAGAGATAACGGTAGAAGCCATGACAAACGGGTATCAACAGGAAAGCTGATTGATTCATTAACAACGGCTGAACGGGATTGATTACCAGCACCTGACTGAATACTGGCCAACTGAGGCATTATAGCCTGATCTGGAGGCCGTCGTACCCCAACTGCACGCCGGTCGGAAGCAACTGGTTCACCTCGCGGTGCATCCCCATCTGATGGCTGATGTGCGTCAGGTACGTTCGCTCGGGACGGATCCGTTCAATCAGTGCCAGCGATTCACTGAGCGCGAAATGAGAGAGGTGAGGCTCCTGGCGGAGGGCGTCGAGTACCAGTACCCGTGTGCCATACACCTTTTCCACTTCCTCATCACTGATGTGGTTAAGGTCGGTCAGGTACGTAAAATCACCAATTCGAAAGCCGAAAACAGGCAATTTATGATGCAGCGTATCGATAGGAATAATGGGCACACCCAGCACCTCGAACGGGTCATTCGTAATTTCAAACGTGTTGATTCGGGGAATACCGGGGTATTTGAATTCAGCGAAGATATATTCGAATTCACGTTCCAGCTGTTGCAACACGCTGGCCCGGCCATAGACGGGCATATCTTGCCCTGTGCGAAAATTGTAAGCACGAACTTCGTCAAGCCCCGCCGTATGGTCTTTGTGTTCGTGGGTAAACAGAACGGCATCGAGGTTAAGCAGATTCAGGCGGAGGGCCTGTTGCCTAAAATCAGGACCGGTATCAATAACGAAACTTTTGCCTGCCACCTGCACGTGCGCCGAAGTCCGTAGCCGTTTGTCGCGAAAATCGACAGACCGGCAAACAGGGCATTGGCAGCCAATCAGCGGAACGCCCGACGACGTACCTGTGCCGAGAAGAGTGACAATCATGGGTGGTTTTCTGTTTACCGTTTTCTGTTTACAGTTGTGTTGCTTATGAACCAACTGATTGATTGGTAGAACAACTGAAAACGGTAAACAGAAAACGGTAAACTCTTTTATTTATCCGTAAGCTGATTGACAACTTCAACAAGACGGTCGAAATTGAGGGGCTTTACCAGCACGTCGTTGAAGCCGGCCGATTTGAACTCTTCCTCAGTATAGTTGCGGGCATTACCCGTAATGGCCACGATGGGTACATTCGCCTTGGTCTTGTCGCTGAGCGCACGAACCTGCTTGACGCATTCCATACCGTCCATGATAGGCATATTGATATCGAGCAGCAGAATCGAAAAATCTTCTTTATCAAGAATCTGCAGTACCTGCTCGCCGTTTTTCACCGCCGTGATATCGTAGTTCTGGAACTCCAGGATTTTCCGGGCAAGGTTTTGAATGACGGAACTGTCTTCGGCAATCAGGACACGTTTTGAGGAAGCCATGCGGTTCGTAGGGTCTGTTTTCGGTGGGTGAAATTAGCGCAAAAAGACCAGCCTGCTTCACCGAAGCCTAAAATCGATACCAGAAATTTTACGGAAGACGCTGGTGAACCTACCGGCTATTTTGTAGCTTTAAGTAATAAAACTAGCTTACCCATAGGTCATAACGGATGGACTTATGGGCAACCGTAAGGCGGCAATCCGGTTCAGAATTTTCTCCAGATCTTTAATCGAAGCGATGAAACTTACAGGACCACAGGGCGACTTTGAGCTGAACATACTGGACTATGAATACAGTGACTCGGCTGACTTTCTCGATCGCAATTGGCTGATCGTGAGTATGGTAACAAAGGAAGGTGAACAGCAATCCACCCGAACGCTGACGTTCCTTTCTACCTGGGAACTTGAATTATTGCACGACTGGATGCAGTCGGTGATCGATAACGCTGAACTAGCGCCCAAACTGACATTTATTGAGCCGTCGTTGAGCTTCTGTAATCTATCTGACGGGAAAGAGCACTATGTTTTCAGGATCAGCATGACCAAGGAGGCTACGCCTAACTGGCACGACGATGAAACGAAGCCGTATTGGCTACCCGTAACGCCTGATAAAGACGAGTTAAGGCAGGCAATCAATGACTTAGCGAAGCAATTAAATAAGTTTCCTGTTCGGGCTTAGCCAGTTTACAAGGAAATTACGGCCTCGGAGCAGCCATGAATTCGGCAAAAGCGGCTTCTAATGCTTTCAATTCCTGCGCCAGTTGACTGGTATCCTGCACTTTCAGTTTTCCTTCTGCCTCGCGGGCAATACGGGCCAACCGGGCTACACCAACTGTACCGGCGCTGCCCTTAAGGGTGTGTAAATGGCTTTTTACCGTTGCAATATCATTGGCCGCAAAAGCCGCCAGTGCTTCGTTGACCAGTTCGGTCGCTTCGGTAACAAAATCGTCGAAGACGCTTTCTACCAGTTCGGCACCGCCAATGTCACGGAGCTGTTCCAGAATATCATTGTCGATCACAGGTACGTCGGCGTAGGGGGCAAGAAGGGGGGAAAGGTAGAAAGGAGGAAGGGAGGAAGGGGGTGTTGGATCCGGGGCAACCGTTGTCTGAAGTGTACCCTCCTTTTCCTCCGTCTCCTGCTTATTCCTCTTCTCCCCTTCTCCCTTTCTCCCTTTCTCCTTTTTCACCAACTCGCTCACTTTGGCAATGAGCCCCTGGGCACGAATAGGTTTGGCGATGTAATCGTCGAGGCCCTGGCTGAGGAATCGCTCGCGGTCTTCGCGCATCGAGTAGGCGGTCATCGCCACAATCGGCGGAAGTAGGCTTGCATACTGCTCGCGCAGATGACGGGTGGTTTCCACGCCATCCATGTCGGGCATCTGAATATCCATGAAGATGATATCGAAACGGTTGTCTCCCTGCCCGCTGCCCGCCGCTACTTGCTCAATGGCTTCCGGCCCGCTGGAGGCCGTGGTGACCACACAACCCGATTTACGCAGGATCTCGCTGGCTACTTTTCGGTTCACAGCGTTATCATCAACGAGCAGAATCACCGGATTGTAGCTGGTGAAAAAATCAGCCACTTTCATATCGGCGGCGGCTTCGGCCTGTGTCTGGGTAGGGCTGATTGCCGTTTCCTTCAACTCAACGGTAAACCAGAAGGTGCTGCCCATACCAACCGTCGATTCAACGCCAACTTCGCCCTTCATCAGGGCGGCCAGTTCTTTCGAGATAGACAGGCCCAGGCCAGTGCCGCCAAACGACTTGCGCGACGAGGTATCGACCTGGCTGAACGAGTTGAACAGCAAGCCAATGTTTTCGGGAGAGATGCCGATGCCGGAATCGCGTACTTCCACTTTGATCCGGTTGAATTTACCGCGTTTGCTCACCAGCGAGGCCGCTACTTCAACGGTGCCGTCTTCAGTAAATTTCAGGGCGTTCGATGTCAGGTTCGACAAGACCTGAAGCAGCCTGGTTTGGTCGGCAATGACGTATGTGGGTAAGTCAGGACTCAGCGTATAGAACAACCGGTTGCGCTTCGAGTTGGCCTGCTGCCCAAACAAGGCGATAAGCTTCTCGAACACTTCGCCAAGGATGATGGGGGCCTCGTGCAAGACCATCTTTCCCGCTTCGATTTTGGAGAGGTCAAGGATGTCGTTCAGGATGTTGAGCAGCGTTTCTGACGAGCGTCGAATCGTGCGGACATAATCGCGCTGTTCATCGTTGAGGGTCGTGTCGTTCAGCAGGTCGACCATGCCAATCACGCCGTTCATGGGCGTACGAATTTCGTGGCTCATGTTGGCCAGGAAACGCTCCTTCACTTTCAGTGACCGTTCGGCTTCGTCTTTTGCTTTGACCAGTTCGGCCGACTGTTTTTTGAGCTCGGTGATGTCGCGGGCCAGGGCGGCCACCACAGAGTAGTGCCCGTCTTCATCTTTCAACAGCAGCATGTTGAACATGAACTGCCGTTCCGAGCCGTCTTTCCGGCGTAGAGCGGCCTCGAAGTTCCGGACCGATCGGGTATGTACCAGCTTAAAGAGCGCCCGCCGGATCACGCCCGGATCGACGAAATAGTCGAGGGCATTGCGGCCAAGTACTTCGTCGGGGGTATACCCGCTACGCTTGAATACCGACGGGCTGATCATGGTGATGTGGCCCTGACGGTCAACACGAACGTAAATGTCCTGTAGGTTTTCAAAGATTCCCCGGAATTTCTCTTCGCTCCGTTCCAGGTTCAGTTGCGCGCCTTTCCGGGTGGTGATGTCACGTGCAATGCCCGACACCTCTTCGATGACCCCACCCGACAGCAGAATCGGGTTAAGGTGCAGCTCAAGCCAGGCCTCTTTCCCGGCCAGTTCAAACCGCATTTCGAAGTTCTGCGCCTGTCCTTTGAACGCCAGCTTATACCGGTCATCGAGCAATCGCTGGTTATCGTCGCCGACACCGCGCCAGCCCTGTTTTTCGGCGGTGATAAACAGTTTCGGCTGCTCGCTGGTCAGCTGCTCGATCAACTCGGCATAGTTCTGGTTGAACGACGTCAGCTGGAGCGCTTTGTTCACCGACCAGATCAGGTACGTGCTGCTGTTGAAGATGGCGTTGAGCCGGGCTGTTTGCTTGTTCAGCGCTGCTTCGGCCTGTTTGCGGGCGATGGCCAGCGCTACCTGCCCCGAAATGAATTCGAGCAGTTCCAGATCGCGCGGCCCATAGAGGTTGGGGTCATCGTACGATTTTACGCCAATGATGCCCGTGATCTCGTCGCCGATCCGCAACGGCGCTGTGAGCATCAGTTTCGGCTGCTGCTGGCCATAGAGGTCTATATGCTGTTCGTCGGCCAGGGTCAGAATATCGGTGTCGCGGAGAAAAAGCGGTTTATTGGCCTGGATCGTGTATTCTGTCAGGCCGCTGCCAAGTCGTTTTTTCGTAAACCGCATATTCCCCTGAAACGACTCATCGACGTAATAGGGGAAGGTCAGGTATTTTTTGCTCTGGTCGTACAGGGCAATAAAGAAATTACTGGCGTCGATGATGTTGCCCAGCTCGCGGTGAACGCGCTGGTAAAAATCGTCGAGGTTTGGCATATTCAGCGTCCAGCTGGCAATGCTATAGTACAGCCGCTGCGCTTTTTCGGACCGGATCTTCTGGGTGATGTCGCGTAGAATACACCGAAAAGCTGTTGGTTTTCCCTGGTCATACCGGCAGTTGACACTCCCCGACAGAAAGAGCGTACGGCCATCGCGACTACGGAAAACAGTTTCAAAAGATGGGTTAGGTTCTCCATCCTGAACGCGTTGCAGGCGGTCGAGCGTGCTTTTTACGTAGTCGGGGTGGAGCACGTCGGCCAGCGTCAGCGAGGCGATCTGATCGGCCCCATAACCAAGCAATTCGCGCCAGGCTTTGTTGACGAAGATGAACTTACCGTCGAGGGTGATCAGCTGAATCAGATCGCTGGTATTGTCGACCAGGTCCTGCAACTGCGCATTGGTATTGCTCAGCGCCGAGGCGACCCGGCGTTTGCTGGTCAGGTCTTCGCCAATGATGGTAAAGGCGTCGGTCCGGCCACCCGTGCCGCTGGGAATGAATGAGTTAAGGTGCACATTCCGGGTCGACCCGCTCTTGGTGAGAATCTGGATCTCCCGTTGTTCAGGAAAACCACCCCGTTCCAGCGCTTCCCGAAAAACCTGTTCCAGTGCCGACCGATCGGCGGGCGGAACAAGGATGTCGAAAAAGTTTCGGCCAACGATCTCGTCGATAGACCAGGCTGTAACACGAAGTGCATACGGATTTACGTACGAAACGGACCCGTCGTGTTCAACGGTAAGCCCGATCAGATTGAGTTGGTCAACGGTTTTGCGTACGTCAAACGGCTGGGTAGTAGTCATTGGTCAATCGGTCATTGGGGGTACTCAGGGGCAACAAATGCCCTTTCTTTACTTAAATATAAACGTATAGGCCAATGATACAATCGGCGCCCCAAAAACGGTTAACTGATAGGCATTCGTCTTGCCTGCTTCTGTTCGGAAGAAAATAGAGTATGGATTGCTACGGCCGTAGACATTATAAACGGTGAACGCCCACCGGCCCTGCCACCGCCGGTCGCGCATACCGGGGTTATAGATATTCCAGGCGAAATCGAGGCGATGATAATCGGGTAGCCGCGCCTGATTTCGCTCGCCATAGTAGGGGTACTGATTATTATCTATCGTGACAAAACCCGTGGGAGCCGTGTATGGGCGGCCGGTGCTGTAGGCAAAGGTGAACCCAAAGCTATTGTGCTTGTCCACGTCGATGGTGATCGAGGCGTTGAGGCTATGCGGGCGGTCGTAGTTGGCGCGGTAATATTGCCCGCCGTTGATATTCTGTTCAACCGTTGGGCCTTCGTAGACCTGATTCAGCGTGCGGGCGTAGGTATAGTTCACCCAGCCGGTAAGCTCGCCCTTTTTCTTGGTCAGCATAGTCTCCAGGCCATACGCCTGGCTTTGGCCCTGCAGCAGTTGCGTCTCCGGGTTTGGCTGCAACAAAAAATCGGCACCGGGGCGGTAATCGAGCACGTTTTGGGTGTGCCGCCAGTAGGTCTCGGCTGTCAGTTCGTAGATATTATTCTTGAAACTCAGAAAATACCCGGCCGTGATCAGCTGGCTAACCTGCGGACGGATGTTAGCGTCGGCCGTTTTCCAGCGCGAGGTGGGCAGGGGCGTGGTGGTATTCGTGACAACCTGCACATACTGACGCATCAGGTTGTAGCCGATCTTCAGGGAGGCATTGGGGCTGAGGGCATACCGCAGGCCGAAACGAGGCTCGGCCCCACCGTAGGTTTTGCTGACTTGCCCTGACCCGTAGCGCGTTGAGTCGATGGCAGACAATAAATCGCGGGGCTCGCCGGGGCGGTACTGGCGCACCAGCGACGGGCCGAAGGCCAGGAACTGCGAATACCGCAAGCCTGCCGACAGGGCCAATGCTGGCCCTAGACTCACCTCATAATCGGCGTAGAGGCCTAGCTCGAGCGCATACTCAGTGGGCGTAGTGACTGCGTTTACCCGCAAACTCTGACCAGGCAGCAACGTACCTGGCTCAATCTGGTAATGAGTGGCACTCAGACCGGTCTCTACTTTCTGATTCGGTAATTGAATGTTCAGGTTGGACTTGATCTGCCGGTGTAGCAACGACTGACGCAGCCTGACGAGGTTGTCGGAGTCCACTTCTTTAGACCTGATCTCAGGGGTATACTGCGCCCAGACCACTGATGTTTGCAGACTGGCTTTATCGGAAAGGGCGTGAAACCAGCGCCCCATCAGGTTTAGGGTCTGGTGAGTGAACTGCGTGCTGCTGCCTGTTACATTGGGTAGATTGGCCAGAAGAGGCGTCTGAAATGCGTCCAGGCTTATGTAGCCCATCGCCGTGAGGGTGTTGCGGTTGTTGATCCGCCAGAAACCCTTCAGGACCCCGTCGCCAAATTTGGCCCGAATGTCGGTCAACCGTTTAGAGACGATCGGCAGCAGAAAATCGGTGAAGGCACCTCGCCCCGCAATCAGCAGCCCGGCTTTCCCCTTCACCAGCGGAATATCGGCCGACAGGCGACTGGACACCACATTGACACCGCCCGACAGCTGCACGTTGTCCAGGTTGGGGTTTCGCAGCGCCACATCGAGTACGGCGGCCGTGCGGCCGCCAAAGCGTGCAGGTACGTTGCCTTTGTAAATATCGACCGTCGAGAGGGCCTCGGGCGGAAAGATGGAGAACAGCCCGAACATATGCGTCGGGTTGAAAATCGGCGTGTCGTCGAGCAGGATCAGGTTCTGATCGGTGGTGCCTCCCCGAATATTGACGCCATTGCTGGCTTCGCCCACGCTGGTAACGCCCGGTAACGACTGAAGACCGCGCAGCAGATCGATCTCCCCCAACGCAGCGGGGAGTTTCTGTAGGGTTTTCAGGTTGATCTGATTGACGCCCAACAACGGCTGACGCACGGTTTCGTCGTAGCCTTTGGTGGTCACAAACACTTCCTCGAGCTGCGTAGCTACCGACCGCATGGTCAGCACCACCGCTGTTTGGTCGAAGCCCACCGCAACTTCTTTTCGGGCGGGCGAGTAGCCAATCAGGCGGGCAACGATGGTGTGGGTGCCGGGCGTCAGGGAAAGACTGAACTGGCCAAGCGAGTCGGTGATGGTTCCGTTTACGTTCTTCCGGTAATCAACGATGATGGCCGCTCCGGCAAGTGGCAGGTTGGTCAACGAATCGCGGACAAGACCTGTCAGCCGGGGCAAGGTCTGGCCTGTTGTACGAACGGCTACCGGTTCAGTACGCCTTTTTGGAGCCGCCGGAGGATCGGCCCGAACGATAGTGGCCACGCTTGTACCTGCTTGTTCCACCACGAAGGTTGAATCGCGAAGGTATCGGCGTAATTCCTGCGCACTAAGGGCCACGTCTTTTCGGCCGGAGGCTGCTGCCAGCTGCCCGAGCAGGTCTTTTAGCAGCTGGTTTACATCATAGCGGGTAATGGTTGCCAGTCTGGCTGCGTCGGGCGCATAAACGGCCAGCCGATACCCGTTCCCAAATCGGATGATCAGCGAGTCGGGGGGGGCGGCAGCTGTCTGGTAAATGCAGAGCGACAGCAGGGTAATAAGGGCGCATAAAGTCTTCATCACGTTGAGCCTTGTCGGAGAATGGCCATCAGTCAGGTTTAAGGGACTACTCACTGATTCCAGCCAGGGGGCAGGTCGGCGGTTCGGTAGCGGTTCGGTACGCACATGGCCGATGGAAGCCCGGCACCATACACGCCACCCGGCGACACATCGACATTGGGCTGGCGCCCATTCTGGGCAAAAAACAAGCCTTTGAAGCTCCCGCTGGTTACGTTCTTCCGGTTCATCTTGTAGTTATACGTCGACACGGAAGCCGCCGTAAAATAGCCAACCACGTTTTCGTTAGGTGCTGCCAGATTATGCACATTACCCGCTAAAGGGGCAGGGGGCGAGTCGGCCAGCGTACCGGTATTCTGCGATTGATCGGCGATTAGTCGGTAGTAACGGTATGCATTGGCCGAAATGGCTAACTGCTCGATGGTGATCAGGGCGGGGTCGCGCTGGTAGATAGGCACACTCGCTACTTTATGCCCAACCTGTGCGGTGCCGTTGGTATACAGATCGGCCATCACATCGATGGTGCTGCTGTAAAAAATGTCCCAGCAGAAGCCCAGGCAGGCATAATCGAATTTATTCTGATAGGGTAAGGCCTTGTCGGCCACACAGCCAATCACATCAACCGGGCCGCTACCCACGTCGCCGATGTCTTTCACCACGTACCTGCCCTGCACACAGGTAGCGCACCAGCTTTGCAGTTCATAGAGCCGCCACCGCCAGAGGTAAAAATTGCGCTGGTCGGCCGGGTCGGTGAAGTCGAGGAAAACGTCATTCGTAGGGGTAGGCAGTGCATCGGCCGTGGTTTTCAGCCCGGTTGGGTTAAAGGTGTCATAGACCCTGGTAATGGGCGGTGAAGCGGTCATCACTTCTGCCGATGATTCGTAGCTGACGCCCTCGGCCGTGCGAAACTGAAGCTGATACGTGGTGCCTGTTTGCCCCCGAAAACCGGCCGGAAACTGGTACGTACCCGGCTCGGTCGAGGCTTCTGTCAATGGGAGCGGTTTGCCATTCACCAGGACCGTGACTGTTGCCCGCGTAACGGGCGTGGTGCTACTGGCACTGTCGGACCGTGACCGCGACCGGCTCAACATAAGCTGCTGCGGGCCGGGCAAATCGGTGATTAGTCCGTTGACAACCAGTACATTGGCACTCAGCGATAGCTCGGGATCGAACGCATCGACGCAGGCCTGCGAGAGGCTGACCCCTAGTAGTAACAGATAACCCAGAAACCGACTAGTCATAGTTGAGTTGACGCTTGCGTTCAGAGATCATTTTTACTGCCGCCGCTCACTGTCGGGTAGCTGCCCACAATGGCTTGCCGTTGAGGAATCATCGGGCTTGATAGCAGAACGCCCCCCGTCCGATACTGCCACCGTAACGTACCTGACCGACGGTTGAGTGCATAGAGCCGAAAGTCGGCACTCCCAATATACACGCTGCCGGTTGTGACGAGCGGTGTACCATAGATGTCGAAATCGGTTTGGAATGACCAGCGTACCTGGCCAGAGGCGGCGTCGAGGGCGTAGAGGCGGTGATCGCGGCTACCGACATAGACCACGTCGCTGCTCACGACCGGGCTGCCGTAGAAAGGTTTTTTGGTGACAAAAGACCATCGGGTCGCCCCCGTGCTGATTTCCAGCGCATACAGCCCGCCATCGCCGCTACCTACATACACCAGGTTATTGGCCACTACCGGGCTGGCATCCACTGGCTGCTTCAGGTTAGCGGTCCAGATAAGCTGGCCCGTTGCAGCGCCCAGCGCATACAGGTTACCATCCTGACTACCAACGAAAAGTATACCTCCGGCTACCGTTGGGCTCGACAGAATATAGGCATTGGTCGCGAATTTCCAGCGTAATAAACCCGTTGCCGCCTCGAAGCCGTAGACCGTGTTGTCGAGTCCGCCAATATAGACCATGTTGCCAGCCACCACTGGGCTACCGTAGAAACCGTAGTCGGCTTTATAACTCCACAGAAAAGCACCGGTAGTAGCGTCGAGGGCATAAAGGCGGGTATCCTGACTGCCAATGAACAGGCGACCGGCCACTACCACCGGGCTCGATTGCATAGACCCTTGCGTGCGGGCTTGCCAGCGTACCGTACCCGTAGCGGCGTCAATAGCGTAGAGCCTACCCCCCAACGTAGACGTATAAAGTAAACCGTAGGCTACCGTTGGGCTCGACTGAATCGAGGTGTCGGCGCGAAATGTCCAGCGCGGTTGTCCGGTAGTTGTGTCCAGGGCGTAGAGGTTTCCGTCGTAGCTTCCGATGTAAACGACTGGCTCTGTTACGCTTCGTGGGGTAGGTGTGGTAACCGGCGGTGCTACGGGCTGGGTAGGGGTTGGCGATATGACTTCGGCAGTGCGGCACCCAGCCAACCAATAGCCGATAAGCGGTATCAGGTAATACCAGCGCATAGATTGAGTCCGCAGGACGTTATATACTACGTTGAGGGAAAATTTGCATCTATATACGATAGAATTGGCTCTGTTTCCGACAATGTTACTAGACGGGACCAGCCACGGCAGCACGAAAGGTCTGATCAGACAAGGCCACTGACCGGTTCAGTCGAGTGTGGTTAACTCCACGGAAGGGTCCCAGCGCCGGGCGTTGAAATCGACCACTTTATCATCGGCAACAGTTGTGCCTTCGGCTTCGAGTAGCTCCTGCATGCGGGTGGGCGATCCGAAAAAGTGCTTACCCGACAGCACACCCAGCCGGTTCACTACCCGGTGCGCCGGTACGGCTACGTTTCCGCGTGCGGTATGACAACCATTCATGGCCCATCCGACCATTCTGGCCCCCGCCCGCAGGCCCAGATACTGCGCAATGTCGCCATAGGTGGTGACGCGCCCGGCCGGGATCTGCCGCACAACGGCGTAAACGTCCTCAAAATAGTCGCGGGGCGGATCGGCAACCGAGCCGTCGGCGGTGGTGATCTTACGTTTGTCAGCCATATGTAAATATACAACGCAACCACCGTTCGGTGTAGGTGAAGAATTCCCATACCGCCTTTTGTGCTTACTTTTGAAGTAGCCAATTTTATCGCCTTCTGAATGACTACTCTTCGCCATACACTGTTGAGTGTATTTTTTCTCTTCATCATTTCCCCGCTTTTTGCCCAAACCAGTCTGGCGCCCGTCCGCAGGTCGCTCGCCTTGCCCGCTACCGTTCCGATGTTCCTCCGCGATACGGAACGATCGGCCCGCTGGGCCGACTCGGTCATGGCCGATATGCCCCTGAATGAGCAGATTGCCCAGCTGATCATGGTGGCGGGTTACTCGAACCGGACACGTACCTACGAAGACTCGCTGACCGACCTGATACGTACCTACAAACTTGGTGGGGTGGTGTTCTTTCAGGGAGGCCCTATGCGACAGGCCAAGTTGAACAACAGGCTACAAGCCGCCTCGCAGATTCCGTTGCTGGTGGCGATGGATGCCGAATGGGGACTCGCCATGCGACTGGACAGCACCGTGCGTTACCCGTATCAGATGACGCTCGGCGGTATGCCGCAGGCCAGCGAAGCGCTCATCTACCAGATGGGGGCCGACCTGGCCCGGCAGGCGCGGCGGCTGGGTATGCACGTCAATTTTGCCCCCGATGCCGACGTGAACAACAACCCGAACAACCCGGTTATCAACTTCCGTTCCTTTGGCGAAGACAAATACGCCGTTACCCGCAAGGCACTGGCTTACCTGCGCGGTATGCAGGATAACCGGCTGTTAACCAGTATCAAACACTTTCCTGGTCATGGCGACACCGGCACTGATTCGCACTACGATCTGCCGCTGATCACGAAAAGTCGGGCGCAACTGGACAGCCTTGAATTGTATCCGTTCAAGGAGCTGATCAAAGCGGGTGCTGCGGGTGTCATGGTGGCTCACCTGAGCATTCCGGCACTCGATACTACCCGGAACAGACCATCAACGCTGTCGCCAAACATTGTAACGGGCTTGCTGAAAAATGAGCTTGGTTTTGATGGCCTTATCTTTTCCGACGCCATGAACATGAAAGGCATGACCAAATATTTTCCCTCTGGTCTGGCCGACCGGCGTGGGCTGGAAGCAGGCATGGACATTCTGGAGTTTACGGAGAATGTTCCGAAAGCCATCGCCGAGATCTGCAAAGCCGTTGACGAACGTACCCTGACGGCGCAAACGATTGCCGACCGCTGCCGTAAAATGCTGATCGCCAAATACTGGGTTGGTTTAGACAACTACAAACCCGTTGCGCTCGACGGACTAGTGGCCGATCTGAACCGCCCCGAATCAGAGGTGCTGAATCGCCGACTGACGGAAGCCAGCATGACCGTGGTGACCAACAACCGGGCTATTCTGCCGTTGCAACGTCTCGATACGCTCCGTATCGCTTCTGTATCGGTTGAAGCCGCCGCGCCCACCACGTTTCAGAACCGGTTGGGTGACTACACGGCGGTGACCCCCTACCAGATTTCCTCAAAATCGACCGATGCGCAGATCAGTGCCCTGCTCGATTCGCTGAACCGATTCAACATCGTGCTGGTGGGCGTGCATCTGAACAATATTCGGCCAGGGGCCAATTACGGTGTGCAAACCCGCACGGCCGAACTGGTGCAGAAACTAACCAATACGGGCAAAGCCATTATCGCTGTTTTCGGTAATCCCTACGTGCTCGACCGCCTGCCCGATATCGACAAGGCACAGGCGATCGTGATGCCGTACCAACTGACCAATCACACCGAAGATCTGTCGGCGCAACTGATTTTCGGGGCTATTGGCGCAGCGGGCCGGTTACCGGTAACGGTAAACCAGACCTACCGCCTGGGCGATGGCGTGACGGTGCAGCCCATTGGCCGCCTGAAATACACGATTCCTGAAGAAGTGGGCATCAGCAGCACGTACCTGGCGCAGCAGGTCGATTCGGTGGTGAACGTGGGGCTTCAGGCGAAAGCGTTTCCCGGCTGCGTGGTTCAACTGGCGAAGGATGGTAACGTCATTTTCCGAAAAGCGTACGGTAAACACACCTACGATACCAGCCTGGGCGGCGATGCGCAGCCTACCAAACTTGACGATCTGTTCGATTTCGCGTCGGTGACGAAGATCAGCACATCAACGCCCGCCCTGATGCGGCTGGTAGATGCCGGCAAGTTCACTATCGACGGCACGATGGGCGAATACCTGCCGGGCTATCATAAATCGAACAAGGATACGCTTCGCTGGCGGGATGTATTAACGCATCAGGCCAGGCTGAAAGCCTGGATTCCGTTCTGGCAGGATACGAAAAACCCCGATGGCACCTTCAAGAAAAATACGTTTAGCCCGGTGCGGTCAGGCAAATTCCCGGTCGAGGTGACGGATAGTCTGTTCCTGCATAAGAAATACGCGAAAACGATTTTCAATCAGATCAAAGACTCACCGCTGAATGCCAGGAAGGAGTACATCTACAGCGATCTGTCATTCTATCTTTATCCGCAGATTGTACAGCGTATTACCGGTGTTCCGTTCGAGACGTACCTGAAAGACAGCCTGTATCGACCCATCGGAGCCACCACGTTGACGTACAATCCACGCCGTTTTTATCCGCTCAGCCGAATTGTACCAACCGAGTACGACTCGCTCTTCCGCAAAACCTTGATCTGGGGCCGGGTTCACGATGAAGGCGCGGCAATGCTCGATGGCTTATCGGGTCATGCCGGTCTGTTCGGCACCGCCAACGATTTGATGAAACTGACGCAACTCTACCTGCAACATGGCACATTCGGCGGCCAGCAGTTGATCAGTGCCGGTACAATCACCGAATTTACCCGTTATCAATTTCCTGAACTGGGCAACCGGCGCGGACTTGGTTTTGAAAAAGCGGCTTACAAATACAACGGCAACGCACCCAAACTCGCCAGCCCGTCGAGTTATGGCCATTCAGGCTACACCGGTACGTTCACCTGGATCGACCCGGCCGTTGGCCTGAACTACGTGTTCCTCTGCAACCGGGTGTATCCAACGCGCAACAACAATAAAATCACCGAACTGGGCATCCGCACCGGCGTGGCCGATGCTTTCTACCGCGCCATCCGGAAAGGTAGCCCCACCAGGAATTTATAGTACACGGATACTATCCATGCTTTCCTCGTGCCATCTATTGCTGCGTGCTGTTTGTTTATGGAAATTCCGACGGTTTGGCATCAATGAGTTGTCTTTGTTGTTCAACCGGAAAACAGCTCCGTATGTATGTTTTTTAAACGATTCAGGAGAGCCCGCCCCACTACCGATGCCGAATTTGTTGCGGCCTATAAGGCTACGGGCAATCTGGATCTGCTGGGCGAACTGTATGAGCGACACATGGAGCTGGTATACGCCGTCTGCTTCAAGTACCTGCGCGATGAAGCCGAAAGCAAAGACGCCGTGATGCAGTTGTTTGAGCAGCTAATCGTTGATCTACGGCGCCACGACGTCACGAATTTTAAAAGCTGGCTGCACTCGGTGGCCCGTAACTACTGTCTGATGCACCTGCGTAGTCAGCGGGTACGGATTGGCGAAGGCAACGACTACGATTGGCTCGATGAAGAGCGACCCGGTAACGAAGCGCTGGCCGTGTGGCCGGCAGACGATGATACAGCGCTGGAGGTAGAACGGCACCTCAGCCGCCTGCCCGATGCGCTGCATCGTTTGCCCGACCCGCAACGCATCTGCATCGACCTGTTTTACCTGCAACAGAAAAGCTACGCTGATGTAGCTGACCTGACTGGATATGACCTGAAACAGGTGAAGAGCTACCTGCAAAATGGTCGCCGTAACCTGAAATTGATCTTACAGAAATGAAACGCCATTTACCACCATATACCCTCAATGATGAGCTTTCGCTCGACGATCTGCGGGCGTACCAGGCCGACCAGTTGAGTGGCCCGGCCCGGCACCGGGTAGAGCGATTGATGCTCGAAAATCCATTCTATGCCGATGCCCTCGATGGGCTCGACGCCCTGCAACAGCAAGTGGGGAGCAATCTGAAAGGGCAAACCCGCGAGCTACACATTGCCTTGCAGGAGCGACTCCATGAATCGGCAACGCCCCATCGGTTAATGCCGCTTTGGGTCACTAGCCTGGCGGCCTCGGTTTTACTGGTCCTGGCTGTAGCTGTCTATATAATAATCAACAATGCCAATCCACAAAAGCGGGCGGTTCATGTAGCCGCTTCACAACCGCACATAGAGCCCGGCACTGTCCTGATCGACCCAAAGGATCTGGGTACGTCGGAAGCAGGCCCAACAGCGCCCAAAGCGATACCACTTGTTGCTAAACAGAACCAGGAGAAAAGGCAGGGCCAGTTGGGAAAGGTGACGCGGAAAGGGCGCCATCGCCTGACTGAACACGCCGCTGTCATCGTTTCTGAACCAGCGCCTGCGATCTCGCCCGATTGTACATTCTGTGTTATGGCCAATGATATTCCCTCGATGCCCCTGTTCGATACAACGGTCCCTGCGCGTCGAACAGTCAACACGGAGCGGGCATTTTTCAATTGATCGAGCAGGCTGATCGGTCAGATAAGGCCATTTCCTGTCGTCGGTATGACAAAAGCCTTATGGGCGCCCCTGCTTCTTACAGGAGGCTCAATCAGGTGGGATTTTGCCCGCTCGCCTTACGTATACGCTGGTTTATAGGCGACGGTGTCGATCACGATTTTAGCGATGATTTCACGCATGATCTCAGAGGTGCCTCCCGCAATGGTGCCCACACGAGCGTCGCGATAGGCGCGGCAGATGGGATAATCTTCCATGTAGCCGTAGCCGCCAAAGAACTGCAGGCAGGTATCGATCACGCGTTTCTGCATGTCGGCCGTGTGTAGCTTGGCCATCGAACATTCTTTCACCACACTTTCACCCTGGGCAAACAGCCAGCCGGTGTGGTACACGAACTGTTTCGCTACCTCCACTTCCGTAGCCACGTTGGCAATCGAATGCCGGATCGCCTGAAACTTGCCGATCGGCTTGCCAAAGGCCTCACGCTCGTGCAGGTACGTTAACGTCCAATCAAGTGCTGTTTCAGCGCCGGCAACGGCCAGGATAGCCGCTACAAGCCGTTCGAGTTGCAGGCTCTCCATGAGGTAATAAAAGCCTGAATTCTCCAGACCAATCAACTGGTCGGTTGGTACGAGTACGTCATCAAATCGTATTTCGGCGGTGTCTGACGAGTGCCAGCCCATCTTGTTCAGCTTCGTTCGTGTAATGCCGGGGCTATCCAGATCCACCACGATCAGGCTAATCCCGTTTGTTCCTTTTTCTGGATTGGTCTTCACGGCCAGCGTAACGAAATCGCCGTAGGTGCCGTTGCTGATGAATGTCTTGGTCCCGTTGACAACGTACCCAGCCTCTGTGCGGCGGGCTGTTGTACGAATGGCAGCGACATCAGATCCGGTGTCTGGTTCGGTAATGGCGAGGGCAGCAACTTTCTGACCAGCAATGGCGGGAGCCAGGTACGTCTGTTTCAGGTAGTCATTACCCGCTTTGGCAATATGGTTGATGGCCATGTACTCGTGCACGCTCACCGCCGTGGCAAACCCACCCATGCCGCAACGGGCCAGTTCTTCCAGAAAGACGACCGAGAACCAGAAGTCGGCATTGGAGCCACCGTAGGCCTCCGGGAAGGGGAGGCCCAGGAAACCCAGTTCGCCCATGCGTTGAAAGACTGAGGCTGGTATACGGCGAGCCGTTTCCCAGGCGTCGGTATTGGGGACAACTTCAGTCGTAATGAACTGCCGGATACTCTGCCGGAATAGGTCATGTTCTTCCGTGAAGTAAAGAGAAGGTCGTTTCATCGTGTTTGTTGATGAGCGTAGGAGAAAAAAGGCACAGTCAACTGCCAGTTTATCAGTTGGTCAAGCAAATAAATCCTGCTAGACAAATAGGGCGTATATCCGTAGAAAGTGGATTCAATCAAAGCTACAGAATCAAGGCCGTTCACAAAAACTATTTGTCCTTTTGAAACAAAGCACCCGACAGGCCGTTATCGGAACAATCAGTTAACGTAGAATTTTCATAATTCAAGTCTGGCATTTGCTGAATTTGGTATTCTAAAAAGCTGATTGTTAAATAATTAGAAAAATTAACTGGCCAGACGAAAACCATCAATCACTTTATTATGCAAAACGCACGGTTTGCTCTACTCATCGTTACCCTACTTTTTGTTCAGTCGGCTGGCTTCAGTCAATCACGCCAGCGTTGGAGCTTCGGCCCCCGTGTTGGGCTTAACCTGGCCAATTTCGGAGGCACGGATGCCACCAGCTATGGAGTCCCTACCAATGCCGGGAGTGTAAGTGCCAATCGGTTATTGCCGGGTGTCGAAGCAGGGGTGGGCTTTATGTACAGCGACATCAGCCGGTTCGGCTTCGCTGTCGATGTTCTGTATTCTCAGCAAGGTAACCAGACAAAATTCACTACGAACAATGTGGAGACTACCCGGAATACCCGGCTCAACTACCTGGCGGCCCCCATCACGGCGCGTTATTTCTTGAACCGTTCCGGCAACTTCCGACCTAACGTTTATGCCGGTATTGTGCCTGCTGTTCTGCTTAGTGCCAAGCAGGTTGACAAGCCCGAGAACGCCACGAACACCGGTAATATCGATGATCGTTTCCGGAAAGGCGACCTGGGGCTGACAGCTGGCTTTCAGGCTAACTTCCGCACGGGCGACCGTCAGCGATTTACGATTGATGCCCGTTACACGTATGGTGTACCTAACGTATCCGTATACACCAGCAACCTGCACAATCAGCTAATCACCGTTGGCCTGGGGTACAACTTCGGTATTGGGCGTCAGTATCAGCCTGGTGACCGTAAACTGCCAATCCGCCCCCGGTAAGCCATACATCACACCATCACCATCAATCACTTTATTATGCAAAACGCACGTTTCATTTTACTCATCGTTACCGTTCTTTTTGTTCAAGCTGCTGCCTATAGCCAGTCGCGGCAACGGTGGAGCTTTGGTCCACGCGCGGGGCTGAACCTAACCAATTTCGTTGGTAAGGATGCGACAAATCCGCTGCTCAATGTAGTTGACCCGGATTCTAGAGAGAACCAGCTACTACCAGGGCTGTCAGCGGGTGTTGGCTTTATTTACAGTGATATCAGCCGGTTTGGGTTTGCCTTCGATCTGTTATATGCACAGCGAGGGACCAAATCGTATACTAATCTGGGGTCAGTTGGCACGACCTATACCAACCGCGTGAATTATTTGGAATTGCCCATTACGGCTCGTTACTTCTTGAACCGGTCGGGCAATTTCCGTCCCAACGTATACGCAGGTGTTGTTCCGGCGCTTCGTCTCAACGCTTTCTCACGTGAAAAAGGGTCTGATGGTAAAGATGTAAAGACGAATGTTACTGAACAGTATAGGTCTGCTGATCTTGGCGTGACTGCCGGTTTTCAGGCCAATTTCCGGGCTGGTGACCGCCAGCGCTTTACCGTGGATGCCCGTTATACGCATGGTATTACTAACATCGCTTACAATAAAACTGATTTGCGTAACCAGATGATCACCATCGGTCTGGGTTATAATTTCGGCATTGGTCGCGAGTATCAACCCGGCGATCGCAAACTGCCGATTCGTCCCTAGTAAGCGTTTCCGAGACAGCCATTAAGCCAAACAGCCCGACTAGTTTTACCTGGTCGGGCTGTTTGGCTTAATGGCTGTGTTTACCGTAGAATGGTCAGCGCCATATCGATGACCTGGTTCAGCAGAGGCCCATCAGGCAGGGCTTTGCCCAGTACGCGAATGCCCGATAGTTGGCTCATCAGAAAAGGCACAACCTGATCGGGAGCCAGGGTAGCCTTAAATTCACCCGATGCGATGCCATCGCTGACCAATTGCCGGAAGGTAGCCTCGAGTTGCGTGAAATTGTCGCGCACGATGGCCTGAACATCCATATAATGGGGAAGCATTTCCAGGGTGGCATTTGTCATGAAACAGCCCTTATGCTCCTGATCGTCGAGCGCTTCGGCGATGGCCCGGTCAAAAATGGCCCGGATCTTACTGCTCGCCGAATCAGCGCTGGCAACGGCGTCGGCAATGTCGGCACAGTTCAGATCACGATACCGCTCCAGCGCGTTCAGGTAAAGGGTGTGCTTGTCTGTGAAGGTATCGTATAGGCTGGCGCGGTTGATTCCCATCGAGTCTACCAGATCCTGCATAGACGTGTGGTGATACCCCTTCCGCCAGAACGTTTCCATCGCCGCATGCAGGGCATCCTGTTCTGCAAATGCTTTTGGTCGAGCCATATCAACAGTTTTCTGGTTACCGTTCTCAGTTTACTGTTGCTCCGCTAACGTACCTGACCTTGGTGTGGCAGCGCAACTGAAGACAGGAAACTGAAAACGGTAAACTTAATTTTATGCTCCGTGGAGGAATTCCATGATATCCCCATCCTGAACGACGTACTCTTTGCCTTCGACAGAAAGTTTACCGGCCTCGCGTACCGCCGCCTCCGATTTATATTGCTCGAAATCGGTCAGTTTGATTACCTGCGCCCGGATGAATTTCTTCTCAAAATCGGTGTGAATAACCCCCGCTGCGGCAGGGGCTTTCCAACCCCGACGGATAGTCCAGGCGCGTACCTCCTTTACGCCTGCCGTGAAATAGGTGATCAGGCCGAGTAGCGTGTAGGAAGCCCTGATCAGCTTACTCAGGCCGGATTCGGTCAGGCCGTATTCACTCAGGAACAATTCACGCTCTTCGGGGTCTTCCATTTCGGCAATCTGCGACTCAATACCGGCCGAGATGATGACCACATCGGCTCCTTCGGCTTTAGCCGCGTCGCGAAGCTGATCAGAGTATACGTTGCCATCGGGTAAAGAGGCTTCATCTACGTTGGCAACATACAGCACAGGTTTGACCGTCAGCAGGTCAATGTCGCCAATGGCTTCCTCCTGTTCTTCGGGCGTCACCTGAACAGTGCGGGCGCTTTTACCCTGTTCCAGCGCCGACTTGTACTGTTTCAGGATTTCGAGCGAAGCTTTCGCTTTGGCATCGCCCGATTTGGCGTTTCGCTCTACCTTCTGAATTTTCTTGTCGACCGATTCCAGGTCTTTGAGCTGCAGTTCGGCGTCGATGATCTCTTTGTCGAAAACAGGGTTTACCCGGCCTTCTACGTGAACAATATTATCGTCTTCGAAACAACGAACTACGTGCACAATGGCATCAACCTCCCGGATATTGGCCAGAAACTTATTCCCCAACCCGGCTCCCTGGCTGGCCCCTTTTACCAACCCGGCAATGTCGACAAACTCAATGATGGTTGGTACAACACGTTGCGGTTTCACCAGCGTTTCCAGTGAGTCGAGTCGTGAGTCAGGTACAGTTACCACACCTACGTTTGGCTCGATAGTACAGAAAGGATAATTGGCGGCCTCGGCTTTACCGCTCGAAATCGCATTGAATAAGGTGGATTTACCAACATTTGGTAAGCCCACAATGCCACATTGAAGTCCCATGAATTGTAGCGACGCAACGGATCGCGTCTATGATTAGAAAGGAGGCGCAACGTTTTGCGCCTCTACAGTATCTGGCAAAAATACAACCATAGTGCCGGACCACAAAAAAGCCCCGGTTTAGATACCAGGGCAACGTGTAAAAGTGGTTTGTAGAATTGGACTATTCCCATTTCAATCCCGTGCTCAAATCATCGCTCACCTCTTCTCGCCGGTCAAATTGAGCAAAGTCAACGTCGGGCATCAGTTCGGTCTTGACGTAATCGATTGTTTCCTGTAGGGCCTCGACGAACTTGGCGAAATCTTCTTTGTAAAGAAACATTTTCTGTTTCTCATAACTGAAGCTCTCGCCCTGCGGGTGTCGTCGGCTCTCGGTCAGGATCAGATAGTAGTCGTTACCACGCGTGGCTTTAACGTCGAAAAAATAGGTTCTCTTCCCGGCTCGAACTCGTTTTGAGTAGATTTTCTCCTTATCTCTGTCCTCCACTTTTTGAAAAAGTTAAATACTGTACAACGCCAAAGTACGCCGAATGGTATATAGGTTAGCATAGAGTCAGAAAATTATTTTCTGGTTCGGTGAACTAGCCAGGCGCAGTAGCCGGGATGTAACTGACAACTGCCTTACGGGCAATGCTTTGCTTTTTAAGCGGTTATGTATATCTTTGTCTTAAGGGAATTGCATTTTTTGGTGAAAGAGGGCGTTATGAATCCTAGTTAGAATAGGTCTTCTTCAAATTGTTTCACTAACCAAAAACTGTATGAGTTTACTAATGTCCCTACTGCTGTTTTCGGGCAGTATCCATCCGACAGAGGCTCCTGAGAAGAGCCTCATACAGCAGGAAGGTAAAGCGTCTTATTATGCTAATAAGTTTAACGGACGCAGAACAAGTAGTGGTGAGCGTGTAAAACAACACATTTTTACAGGCGCTCACCGGTATCTACCATTTAATACGCTGGTTGAAGTAACCAATAAGGCAAACCAGCAGTCGGTCATCATCCGGATCAATGATCGGGGGCCGTTTACAAAAGGCCGCGTAGTCGATATGACGTACGCCGCCGCCAAAGCCATTGGCATGCTCGGACGAGGTGTCGCCAATGTTACCCTTCGTGTAGTGAACCCCGGCAAGATGGTGTCACTGCTCGACCATTCGCTAACGCTTGATAGGCGTTCACCACTGCTACCGGACTTAATGCCGGTGCTGTAAAAACGGTATAGCTACGGAGCGACGTAGTCTAACCTGTGCCACTATGGCTGTGCGGACGAGTACAGTCCGATTTTTAAAAACCTGATTCACGGGCTGGCCCCCTTTTTGCAATTCCCTATGTTGGGCGCCAGACTCACGAATCAGGTTTTTTGTTTGTAATAGGCGTTGATTTGTGGATATTGAGCGTTGGAATCAGTAGCACCGAAGCTCCAGCTTCGGTAGTTTGTGCGTACTTATATTACCGAAGCTGGAGCTTCGGTGCTACAGGCTTTGGCAAATTCACTCAACTTATCGCAGGTACGTTCGTTCGGGAACGTCGAATTCCTCGCTCGCCAACTGGTTGAGGGGTTTATTACCGGGTTGCATAAATCGCCTTTCCACGGGTTTTCCGTTGAATTTGCCGAGCATCGCCTCTATAATCCCGGCGAGAGCACCCGCTATATCGACTGGAAGGTGTACGGCAAAACCGACAAACTCTTCGTGAAGCGCTATGAAGAGGAGACGAACCTTCGTTGCCACCTGCTGATCGATACATCGTCGTCAATGTATTACCCGGAGAAGGATTTCGGCAAGGTAACCTTCAGCGCCATGGGCGCCGCCAGCCTGGCGTACATGCTGCAACGACAACGCGATGCGGTGAGCCTGTGTACATTCTCGGGTGAGATAGAGATACAGACGCCTGTGAAGTCAACACCAGGGCACGTGCACAAGATTTTTACGCTGCTCGATCAGGTATTACAATCGCCAAAACCTAATCGGAAGACAAGTACCGCCGAAGTCATTCACGAGATTGCCGAGAAGATCAACAAGCGGTCGCTGGTGGTGCTGTTCAGTGATATGTTCGATACGGCGGGCGCTGACCCCGGCCGGCAGGACGCGCTGTTTTCGGCCCTGCAACATTTACGGCATAACCTGCACGAGGTACTCATCTTCCACGTGACCGACCGGAAAACCGAGCAGGCATTTGCCTTTGAGGACCGCCCCTATGAGTTTATCGATCTGGAGACAGACGCCCGGGTGAAACTGCAACCCAACCAGGTACGTGACGCCTATAAACAGGCAGTTGGTGATTACCTGCAAGGCCTGAAAATGCGCTGCGCTCAATACCGCATCGACTTTATCGAGGCCGACATTGCCGAAGGGTTCGAGCCTATTTTAAGTGCCTATCTGGTAAAGCGTACCAAGATGAAATAGATAATGACAACGTCGGGGTGACGCCTTACCAAGCGAAGTTGGGGGCGTGTAAAAATTGCTGACGCCTGGCCCTTCGACTAGGCGTCAGCAATTTCGCCCCCTTGCCCTAATTAGTATACATTACTTCCCAGCGTCTGCCTTCTGGTCGTCGCGCAGGGTGGGGTATTTAATGCCGAGCTGTTCCAGGTACGTCCTGTACTTCGACGGATCGTAATAGAACGCCTGGAGCTTCGGTTTAAAATCAGTCATGATCTTCTGGTTCAGGTACACCGCCGGGTTTTCTTTGGCCGTGATCAGCGGCGTGTACTTGATATCTTTCGTTTGCTCCTTAACGTAGTAGTCTTTTGCCTGCTGAATCAGTTCGGGTTTTAAAAGCAGGTCTAACAGCGTCATAGCCTCGGCTTTGGCACCCGCTACAATGCCTTTGTGGGCAATGGGCGTGGCCATCGAAATGGCATTGCTCCAGTGGTGGCCGGGCAGATCGGGAATGTTGCTGGGGTAACGCAGCACGATCGTGGGCACTGACCAGGCAATGTCGGCAATATCATCGGAGCCACCGGTTAGGGGCACAAACGACTGGCCACCCATCATCATGGTTGGAGCCGTATTGGCAGGTAAGCCCATGCTGTCGAGCTTCACGGCCAGCCCCTCCACCTTACGGGCAGTCATCTCTTTCTGCGTTGCCTTAGCCAACATCTGATCCTCGGCCGACCAGGTGGGCAGCCCTACTTTCCTGATATTCTCCGACATGGCCTGCGCAATCGGTTTGTTGAAGTGTCCGGGCCAGGCCGATCCCAGAATTTCGTAGGTGTATTTGGTATCGGTCATCTTAGCGGCCCCTTCAGCCATCGCTATGCCTGTTTCAAACAGCTTGCGAATCTTCGGAAAGCTGCGTTCGCGGAAGTAGTACCAGACCGATGCTTTCGACGGCACGACGTTGGGCTGGTCGCCTCCGTCGGAAATAACGTAGTGGGAACGTTGGGTCAGTTCGAGGTGTTCGCGGCGGTAGTTCCAGCCAATGTTCATCAGCTCCACCGCATCGAGTGCTGACCGGCCCCGCCAGGGGGCTCCGGCTGCGTGGGCGGCTGAACCTTCAAACGTGAAGCGTACCGAAATCAGGCCGTTGTTGCCCGCATCGCCGTAGGAGGTCACCAGGTTGTCGCCGACGTGGGTGAAAATACAGGCGTCGACATCCTTGAAATAGCCGTCCCGGATATAGAAAGCTTTAGCGCCAACGAGTTCTTCGGCAACACCCGGCCAGAGCATCAATGTACCTGGAATCTTATCGCGCTCCATCAGCTTTTTCACCGACAGCGCCGCTACGATGTTTAGCGCCTGCCCCGAATTGTGCCCTTCGCCGTGACCAGGAGCGCCGTCAACGATGGGATCGCGGTAGGCCACGCCGGGCTTCTGGCTGGCTTTGGGAATGCAGTCGACATCGGAGCCGATGGCGATAACGGGTTTGCCGCTGCCCCAGGTGGCGATCCAGGCGGTGGGCATTCCCGAAATGTTCTTCTGGATGGTGAACCCCTCTTTTTCGAGAAGGGTAGTCAGGTACGTGAAGGTTTCGGTTTCCTGAAAGCCAAGTTCCGAAAAGCTGAAGAGCATGTCGTTGATCTGCTGCGCCTGATCCTTGCGGGCGTCGACGGCCGACACGGCTTCGGCCTTCAGCTTATCGAGTGGGGTAAGGGCGGGCTGCTTCTTGGGCTTTTGGGCCATCAGACAGGCAGGGAGAAAAAACAGGAGAAGCAGGTAGGCTTGTTTCATGGAATATAATTTAGGTTGTGATTGTAAGCTAACACCGGATTGCATCCGGTGCAAGGGATGCGCTGCCGGGGCTGAGGCTTTGTAGGGGGCTTGGGTTATGGCAAGTTGATATCGGATTTTAAAATCCTTTAACTTTCATGCCAACCACCAACTGCGAATAGTCAATGAGTTATATCAAGGTATGGATTCATCTTGTCTGGAGTACCAAACACCGGGAACCCTATTTTCGGACGCCAGCCTTACGCAACATTGTGTTTTCGCATATACACTCCTTCGGCCGTGAGAATGACATTTATGTCGATTTTGCCAATGGTTATACCGATCATGTGCACGTACTTATAGCGCTCAAACCAACACAATGCATTGCTGATGTAGCAAAGCTGCTAACAAGTGGATCGTCTCGTTGGCTAAAGGAACAACGGTTTGTTCCACCTGATTTTGCTTGGCAAACAGACTATTATGCAGCGTCTGTTAGTCCATCGTTAGTGAGCAGGACTCGTCAGTATATAAAAAATCAGGAGGTACACCATCAGCGCCGTTCTTTTGCCGACGAACACGAGGAGCTCCTGACAAAATGGGGTGTTGTTAAACATGAGAACTCTTGACTTGATAAAGACGTCCCTGCAACAAGCCTGCCCCCCTACAAAGCCTCAGCCCCAGCAGCGCATCCCTTGCACCGGATGCAATCCGGTGTGACCTTTTTGCCTACCTTTGCGCCCGATTTGTATCGATTATTCTCGCATCTAACCGCAGTACAATGGAAAAAATTAAAGTGGCTAATCCGGTAGTTGAACTGGATGGCGACGAAATGACCCGCATTATCTGGAAGTTTATTAAAGACAAGCTGATTCTTCCTTACGTTGATGTCGATATCAAATACTTTGACCTCGGGATCGAGTACCGTGATGAAACTAACGATCAGGTAACCATCGATGCCGCCAACGCCATTAAAGAATACGGTGTGGGTATCAAATGCGCCACCATCACCCCCGATGAGCAGCGTGTAAAGGAATTCAACCTGAAGCAGATGTGGAAGTCGCCGAATGGCACCATCCGCAACATCCTGGATGGTACCGTATTCCGCGAGCCTATTGTGATGAGCAACGTACCCCGCCTGGTGACTAACTGGACGGCCCCCATCATCATTGGTCGCCATGCGTTCGGCGATCAGTACCGCGCTACCGATTTCGTGGTGCCTGGCCCTGGTAAACTGACGATGAAGTTTGAAGGTGAAGACGGAACTGTACAGGAGTACGACGTATTCAATTTCAAAGCCGCTGGCGTGGCTATGGGTATGTACAACCTCGATGAGTCGATTCGTGGTTTTGCCCGCGCCTGTATGAACGTGGCCTTGCAAAAAGGCTGGCCCCTGTACCTGTCGACGAAGAATACGATCCTGAAAAAATACGACGGTCGCTTCAAAGATATCTTCCAGGAGATTTACGATGCCGAGTTTGCCGGTAAAATCGAATACGAACACCGCCTGATCGACGATATGGTGGCTTCTGCTCTAAAATGGAACGGTAATTTCGTGTGGGCCTGTAAAAACTATGACGGCGACGTTCAGTCTGATACCGTAGCGCAGGGTTTTGGCTCATTGGGCCTGATGACCTCGGTGCTGCTCACGCCCGATGGCGAAACGATGGAGGCTGAAGCGGCACACGGTACCGTGACGCGCCACTACCGCGAATACCAGAAAGGAAACAAAACCAGTACTAACCCGATCGCCTCGATCTACGCCTGGACGCGTGGGCTGGCTTTCCGCGGAAAACTGGATGGCAACCAACCCCTGATCGACTTCGCCAATGCGCTGGAAGCGGTATGTGTGGAGGTGGTTGAAAGCGGTAAAATGACCAAAGACCTGGCCTTGTCGGCGTATCCGGCGGGTACAAAACTGGTTGCCAACGAGCATTACCTGAATACTGAAGACTTCCTCGACGCGCTGGATCAGGCGTTACAGGCGAAGTTATCGTAGTGGTAAAAAACGGATAACGAATGCTTTCCAGACCTATAAGGCGTAGCCCTTATGGGTCTTTTTTTTACCAAACCTGACAATGACTAAATCAATCTCAACTCTCTGTGCCGCGCTACTGGTCTCAGTAGCTTCGTTTGCCACGGCTACGAACGAATCAACGGTTAAGCCACCCAAAAAACAAACGGCGACACGCGTCGCTGCCAAAGCTATGGTTCAACACATCGTCCTGTTTAAATTCAAGCCGGAGGCAACACCGGAAAAAGTCGCCGAGATCGTAGCGGCATTTGAAGCGCTTCCATCAAAGATCAAGGAGATCAAAGGCTTTCAGTGGGGCACCAACAACAGCCCCGAGAAGCTCGACAAAGGCCTGACTCACGCGTTTATTCTGACGTTCGACAACGAGAAAGATCGCGACACGTACCTGCCACATCCGGCCCACAAAGCCTTCGGTGGCGTAGTTGGTCCCTGGCTAGCCGACGTGACAGTGGTCGACTTTACGAACAAGGGGAAATAGGGGAAGGAGCAAAGGGAGGAACGGGAGAAAAGGAGGAACGGAGGAAGGGGAGAACGGAGGAAAGGGATTGCTGACGCAAAAGCAAAATACACTGGCGTCAGCAATCCCTTTCCTCCGTTCTCCCCTTCCTCCGTTCCTCCTTTTTCTCCCTTATTTTTCGTGGTATTGCTGAATGATCTTATACAAGGCCTTCTGCTTTTCCAGCTCAGGGAAGAATTCAAAGAGTTGCACGTGCGTGTCGTAGTCGAGCGTAAGGGCCGTTTCCAGGCTTAATAAGGCCTCGCGGTAGTTGCCGGCATAAATCTGGTATACCACCGCCCGGTAATACAGATCAGCTTCCTGCGGTAGTTCTGATAAGCCGATCTGGATGATGCCAAACGCTTTGTCGTAGTCGCCCTGGTCAAACGGAATCAGTGACCACATCAGGTACACATCGGCATTGGCCGGGTCTACTTCTGATGCCTTCTCGAACGCTTCGATGCTGGACACAACATTACCAATCTTGTACTCGGTTTCAGCCAGAATAACATAATAATCGGCGTTGTTATCGTTCAGTTTGATCGCTTTCTGCAAAAATGGAATGGCTTCGTACCATTTACCGAGTTCGCTCAGGCATACACCAATGCCATACCAGGCTTCGTCCCAGAGGGCATCTAACTTGGTGGCTTCGCGATACTCCTTAATGGCTTCGGGCAACCGGTCCTGACGTTCAAGGCTGGCTCCCAGATGCGTATACGTATCGGCGGTTGGTTCTTCGTATTTGAGCGTTAGCCGGTAAGCGGCTTCCGCCCGGTCGAACTGCCCCAGGTTCATGTACGTATTGCCCAGGTTGAAATGCGCCGAGGCAAAATCTTCCTTGATAACGATCGCGTAATCGTAAGCTTCGGCTGCTTCGGCAAATCGGCTTAGTTTGCTGTAGGCGATGCCCAGATTATACCACGCATTATACGAATAAGGGTCTTTGTCGATCAACCCTTCGTAATACGGCAAATTGGCTTCCAGCTCACCATTGATATCGAGGCAAAAAGAGAGCTCGTACAGGGCGCTCTCATTGTTCGGATTCAGGTCGATCGCCTTCTTATAATGCGCCACAGCCTCCTCGAATTTCCCCCAGTTCTGATAGCTCTGGGCCATCTGGAAGAACACGTCATCCTGATCGTCGGTACGGTCGAGCATATCGGTCAGCACTTCGATCGATTCTTCGAACCGACCGGCCATGTTCAGCACGGTGCCGCGCATATACTGCACGTCGAGGTCGCCGGGGTTAAACAAACCAGCCCGATCGAGCTGGTCAATGCTTTCGTCAAAACGTTGAAAATTAGCCAGGATCTGAGCCCGGTCGAGCATTAATTCCAGGGCATATGGAAAATTATCGAGTCCGGCTTCGGCGGCTTTAAAAGCCCGTTCAAGATCGGCCTCGTTGAGGTAATGTTCAACCAGACGCTCATAGACGTCGAGATCGAAATAAAAATTTTCTTCGCTGGCGAGCATCTGCTCAAAGCGCTGAATGCTCTCTTTGATGTCGCCAGCCCGTTCGTCAAACTCTTGCTCCATGTAGCTGTGTCGATTCACGAACCACCACCTACGATTTGCCGAAAAGCGGAATGCGTAAGCCGAAAGTCGTACCGCACGGGATAGGGGACGCACCACGGG
Source organism: Fibrella arboris (assembly GCF_041321095.1). NCBI lineage: Bacteria > Pseudomonadati > Bacteroidota > Cytophagia > Cytophagales > Spirosomataceae > Fibrella > Fibrella arboris. The sequence goes on from NZ_JBGGWE010000010.1 coordinate 64,301, forward strand.
TGCGATTTATCCGATGTTGTTATGAAATATATAGAGAAAAACACAAACTTCAATAGCCCGGTTCAAATACTTTCCCTACGCTTTACTTGACTGGCAATTCGATGCAAGGTCACGTCTAGCGGCCGGTACTGGAAATCAATTGAGTGGGTGACTGGACTGCCCGGATAGTAGTATTTATGACTAGCACCCGTAGCTGTCTCGCGGGTGATCAGGGGTGACCTACCTGTAAGCATGGAACGAACGGCTTCGATCGACGCCAGGATTTGGGACAGCCCCGGCGGAACCCGTATACTGGGTGGCCGCTTGCCCATTGCCTGCGCCAGTCTGGTCAGAAAGTCGTGGTAAGGAATAGCGCCGGCATTGAGGATGAAGCGTTGCTCGGTAAGGGGGCTATGCAGCAGTTTAACGATAGCTTCGGCCACATCGAGCACGTCGACGTAATTGATATCACCATCGGTATAAAAGCGATTCTCCTCGTAAACGTACTTGATCAGTTTCGTGCTGCTACGGGTCCAGTCGCCTTCACCCAGCACAATGGTTGGGTTGACCATCACCACCGGTAGTCCTTCGGCGCTGCCTCGCCAGACCTCCAGTTCGGCGCGGTATTTTGTTTTGGCGTAGGCTGAGTTCAGGGGCGATTCTTCCCACTTCTGCTCTTCGGTGATGACGGTAGGTTGTTGAGAAGCGCCAGGTACGTTCCGTTTCTGTTCAGGGCGCCCTAAAGCTGCTACAGAACTCAGGTAGGCCAGTTTCCGCACGCCCGCCAGCAGGCATACGTTCACGATGTTGGCCGTACCTTCCACGTTGACCTGCTCCATCCGGGCGCGGTCTTTAGCGATGAAAGAGACAATGGCCGCACAATGAACAACGTCGCAGCCGGGCGTGATGGCATCTTCAAGCGACGGAATATCGAGCACATCGCCTTCTAGCCAGGTGATCTGATCGGCTATGTCAGTCAACAAGCCGTACCCATTTCCAGCGCGGTACAACGCTGACACCGGCCGCCCCAGCGAGAGCAAGTAGCGTACCACATGTGAGCCAATCAGGCCGGTGGCCCCGGTAACGAGTGTATTAGTAGGTAACGATGAGGTCATTCAGAAATTGGTGTAGTGTCACAAAACCCGGTGCCTGTCGGGCGTGTAAATCAGCTAGAAGGCGAAGGTAATCGGAGTCGGTTTCGATCGACGGACTTTTGAATTGATCGCCCAGCCTTTTCGGATCAGTAGCGAATCCATACTCAAGCAAATCGATACCAACTTGACTGGCATTCCACAGTATAAACGATTCAATCGCTTTGTCGATGATAATGATTGATTAGTGGCTTTGTTTCTTTTCAGAATGAGTTTGTCTTTCTCCTGAGTTACCTCGAAAAAGCTAAAAAAGCCTTTGCAGTGAATAGGTGATTTTTTGTCGTTATCAACGATGTCAATCAACTTGTAGTTGCTAGCCCTGGGTGATAACATAGGTTTAGCTACTTCGGGGCAACCGGTCTCATGAATGGATAATTTCGGGTCTGGGAAGAAATGCCGGATTAAGGCCGTATCAGCATGACATTCTGATAAAAATAAAACAGGGCGCTTAGGCATTGGGCTCGTAACGACTAAGGTTATAAAAGAGGTCGATACTTAAATCCTGTGCCTCCTGCAATTCGTCCGGGGTCAATAAGCGCACATGGGTTTGGTAATCCTTGTAATAGGTGATATACACCCCCAAATCGGCCTCGTCCACTTCGCTAATCAGCGTTTGCAGCAAATAAGGACTATGCGTGGAGATAAAATACTGATTCTCATCATGCGAGGCAATCCGGTGTGCAAGTGCCTTCGTATAAGGCGGAAACGAATGTACCTCAGGCTCTTCTAGAACAAGAACTGAATTCTTGTTTGATTCGACCGCTGCGATGTAAAACATGAATCGACGGAAAGTATCTGCAATCGTGTAATAATCATACTTGTAGATATAATAACCGTCTTTCCTTTGAATGTTGAATGATTGAGTCTCTCTGTCTAAAACAAAATCTAAACCTTGTTCTGAAAAGAGTTTGCCAAATTCATTTTTCAAATCACTACTTCTATCGATTATTTCAAATAAGTTTTTTCCGTCTGGAAGAAGAAATGTTTTATTTGAGTAAGAGAAAGTTGTGATATTTGAGAAATCGTATTTTATAACAGGTATTGGCCCTTGGTATTCTACTTGGTTTAGCTCCAAACTTTTCCGTGAAATGTCTCCATTGTTAGATAGTATACAGTAGTGATGCTCTTTAGTTTTAGTTGTAAGATCTTCCTCTTTATAATTAATTTCAAAATTATTGCCTTTTATAATCCTATCTAAAGAATATGAGTATTCTTCTCCCGAATCTGCCTCTATGCTTATTACAACTAGAAATTTATTAGTGGTTAAAGATAGCCAGCTATCAGGGAGGTTTTGATAAAAAAGATTTCTGATATTCCTATAGCGTATGGCACCGTTCATAAACCTACCTTCAAATAAGTCCTCTCCAGCTAAACCCAACGCTTCCAGAATATTCGATTTGCCGACGTTGGGTTTACCGATGAAAATGTTGACCCGCTTGCAGTCGAGGCGGAGGTCTTTGATGGATTTAAAATTTTTGATCTCAACCCAGTCCAGGAAATTGCTGGTATCGGGAGCGGCATTGTCTTCCATGACGGTCGGGGAGTAGCTACAGGTACGTTGCTACGGCTGGTAATTGCGTAAACATAACAACTCTTGCTCTTGAATGGCTAATTTTGCAGGAGAACACAGTGTGTCAAGTTTCAGGTTTCAGGTGTCAAGTGCTCCGCTTATCAACCATAAGGTGGCCAAGCGGAGCACTTGACACCTGACACCTGAAACTTGACACTTCCTTCAAATGCTCGAAAATCCACAACGCTATACGGTTACGGCGGCGCTTATCTATGCCAACGGTCCTATTCATATTGGTCACCTGGCCGGTTGCTACCTGCCCGCTGATATTTATGTACGTCTCCTGCGTGCCACAGGCCGCGATGTAGCCTTTATTTCCGGTACCGACGAGCACGGTGTACCCATTACCATTAAAGCAAAGAAAGAAGGGATCACGCCGCAACAAGTCGTTGATAAGTATTACACCCAGATCAAAGATTCGTTTGAGCAGTTCGGTATCTCATTCGATATTTATTCGCGTACCTCTAATCAGGTGCATCACGAAACGTCGCAACAGTTTTTTACGACGCTCTACGACAAAGGGTATTTCGATGAAGAAGTGACTGAGCAATACTTCGACGAGGTGGCCAATCAGTTTCTGGCCGATCGCTACATTGTGGGTACGTGCCCGGTTTGCGGCAACCCGAACGCCTACGGCGATCAGTGCGAACGGTGCGGTACGGCCCTTAGCCCCAACGAGTTGATCGAGCCGCATTCGACGCTGTCGGGATCAAAGCCAGTGAAACGCCAGACAAAGAACTGGAACCTGCCGCTCGACCGGATGCAACCCGAAATTGAGCAGTACGTAAACAGCCATACCGAGTGGAAAACCAACGTGTTTGGCCAATGCCAGTCATGGCTGAAAGAAGGGCTGCGTCCACGGGCCATGACCCGCGACCTGGAATGGGGTATCAAAGTGCCGCTGGCCGATGCGGAGGGCAAGGTGCTGTACGTTTGGTTCGATGCCCCGATCGGTTATATCTCGATGACCAAAGAATGGGCCGAGCAGCAGGGACGTGACTGGAAATTGTACTGGAAAGACGACAAGACCAAACTGGTGCATTTCATCGGGAAGGACAATATCGTGTTCCATTGCATCATTTTCCCCGCCATGCTGATGGCCGAAGGGAGTCTGATTCTGGCCGACAACGTACCGGCCAACGAGTTTATGAACCTGGAAGGCGACAAGATCAGTACGTCGCGCAACTGGGCGGTGTGGCTGCACGAATACCTCGACGAACTGCCCGGCAAACAGGATGTGCTCAGGTACGTATTAGCCGCCAACGCACCCGAAACCAAAGATTCGGAGTTCACCTGGAAAGATTTCCAGACCCGGAACAACTCCGAACTGGTAGGCATTTTCGGGAACTTCGTCAACCGGGCCGTAGTGCTGACGCATAAGTTCAACGAAGGGCACGTACCTGCCTTTTCGGTACCGGCCGATGAAAGCCAGCTGGCTATCGATCAGGCACTGATGGACGAACTGGCGCAGTATCCCGACCGGATCAGTCAGGCGATTGAGCAGTATCGGTTCCGCGAGGCACTGGGCTTACTAATGGATGTAGCCCGCCTCGGCAATAAATATTTTGCCGAAACCGAGCCCTGGAAAGTTGTCAAGACCGATCCGCAACGCGCGAATACTATTCTGAATCTGGCGCTTCAAGTGGCGGCTAATCTGGCTATTCTGTGCGAGCCATTCCTGCCTTTCACCGCTGAAAAATTACATGCGCAACTTGGGCTGGCCGAAAAGCTCGATTGGACCAATGCCGGCCGTGTTGACCTGCTGGTTGAAGGGGCACAACTGGCTCCGGCTGAGTTACTGTTCGCCAAGCTGGAAGACGATTTTATTCAAGTACAGATCGACAAACTGAACAAGACAAAAGAAATGAACGCAGCAGAAACAGCAGGTGCCCCGGTAACCGGTAACGTACCTACCGACGGCACACCAGAAGCGATTGAAGAGGCCGCGCTGAAGAACGTACCTGAGCTGAAAGCCGAAATCACCTACGATGATTTTGCCAAACTGGATATTCGTATCGGGACAATTACCGAAGCGGAACGCGTTCCCAAAAGTGATAAGCTGCTGAAACTTCAGGTGGAAGATGGCATGGGCGGTCGGCAGATTCTGAGCGGCATTGCCAAGCACTTCACGCCCGAAGAGCTGATCGGCAAACAGGTGACATTCCTGGCCAATCTGGCCCCGCGCAAGATGATGGGGCACGTGTCGCAGGGAATGATCCTGATGGCCGAAGACGCCGACGGGGCCCTGGCCATGTTGCCGCCCCATAAGGCCGTCTGGAATGGAGGAACGGTTTCTTAAAAACAGTTTACTGTTTACCGTTTACTGTCTTCTGTTGCGCTGCTAATCTGCGAAGCAACAGAAGACAGAAAACTGTTTTATGCCATCATCAACAACGTTAATTCCACAAATTCGGCGACGCTGAGCTGTTCGGCGCGTTTGTCCATGAAGGGGCTGGCAGCGGCAGCTTCGGTAATGCCCAACGGTTTTAAGGCGTTTCGCAGCGTTTTACGGCGTTGGTTGAAGCCGTGTTTTACTACCTGCGTGAATTTACGTTCGTCGCAACCCAGATCACTTTTCCCGTTTCGACGGCAGCGGATCACTCCTGAATGCACTTTCGGTGGCGGGTTAAACACTTCCGGGCCAACCTTGAATTCGTAGGTGACATCGTACCAGGCCTGTAGAAAAACGCTCAGGATGCCGTAGTCTTTATTGCCGGGACCAGAAGCCAGCCGCATGGCTACCTCGTGCTGAAGCATTCCAACTATTTCGGGCACCCGATCGCGCATTTCGAGCACTTTGAAAAAAATCTGACTGGAGATGTTATACGGAAAATTGCCGATAACGGCGAAGGGCTCCAGGGTAGTCCCATAAAAATCAGTGGGCTTCATCTGTAAGAAATCGCCCTCGATGATATGCCCTTTCAGTTCAGGTACGTTCCGCTTCAGGTACGTTACCGACTCGGTATCAATCTCCACCACGTCGAGCTCGAATCGGCTGTCTTTTAGCAGAAACTGCGTCAGCACGCCGGTTCCGGGGCCAATTTCCATTACTTTCCTGTACGGTACCCCATCCAGACCGGCGTGGCCACTGAGTAGTTCGGCGATCCGCATGGATACGCTCATGTCAGTCAGGAAATGCTGGCCGAGGTGTTTCTTTGGCTTTACATAATTGGCATCGCCAGCGCGGTGTACTTTCATTCGACAAAGGTACAAAGAACCCCCGCAACGGCAGGGTCAGCCAACGAGTGTTTACCGCCGCCAACTGAGCGCGTTGATGTTTTGCCCAATCTTTTTGCCTTCAGCCAGTCCGGTCTCATTGTCTTGTTTTGTATGAATGCCGCCATAAAAACGAGAGAGAGCAGCTTCTTCAGCTGTTGCCCAAAAGGAACTGAATGAACGGGGAACATAATCGATTTTTCGTAACTGATCACGCGCGCGGCCTTCGTGGGTGTTGTCGATAAACCGGAATCGGGTACCATACAACTCAGTCAACACCGTAGCTGTAGCTGCCGACTGAACAGAATGACCGGAATAAAAAGCGGGGAAAGGCGGTTCGGGCCAGAACTGTGTCCAGTTGGGGTCGATGTTAGCGCGAACGTAGGTAGACGGGCGTTCGCAGTGGTAGGTGTATTTCGCTTTCCAGCAGTTAACAAAGCCGTCGGCTACGGCCATGCCCACCCGTGCGTAGGTTTCCGCTGCTTTAACCAGATCGGGAGCAGCCGTTTTGATGACAATATTGGCCAGGTTGTAGGAGTGGCCCGGCGGCGAAAACGTTTCGGAGGGGTCGTCGCCCCACCAGGCCGCAATCGCTTTTTCTTCGGCTGTCAGCGACTTATTCTTTTGGTAGACTGCGGCATATTGTTGATAATAGGCGCTCTTCGGGTTTGTTGAATAAGGCGTCATGTCTGGCACTGGTAGGGTGCTGTTGACGGGCGCGAAGGTGCGATTACTGCCCCATCCCGGATGCAGCGGAAATAGTGAAACGATCTGCCCATTTACCGGCGCGATCCAATACCCCGCCCCTTTGGGAAAGATGTAGGCAGGGTCGAAATTTCGTTTATATCCTTCGAACCCCCCATCTAGTTTCGACCACGCAAAAATGGCGGTAGCTACGGCTTTTCCATAAGCGACCGATCGATTGGCCACATCGGGCTGGGTGCCGGCCATGAGCTCGTCGTTCACTGCCGCTTCGAGCGAGTCGACCCGGCGCAGGCGATCGCTGGCAGCAAAAGCAAACAGGCTTTTCAGCATGGTAGCTTGCCCTGCGTTCAGCACCAGCGCATAATTATAGACTTGTCCCGGTTCGGGTGTTGGTAAGGTGGCGAGTCCGCTCAACTGCCCTGCCAGTGACCGGTGTGTGTTCCGGCTGTTCACCACACATTCATACATGGTCAATCCAGCATAGCCCAGTGACCGCGACCCGTAGGTGGGCGTATTCAGGGGCAACTGCTTCATGACGGTCAGCGTCATTTGACCCCAGCGTAAGGCCACGCGTGTAGCTGGCTCCAGCACTGGTTCGGGCTCGGGCTGTTGTTGCTGGCAGGCTGCCAGGCCGAGCAAGAGGAAGAGCGTAAAGACTTTTTTCATCGTGCACAAACGCAGGGCTGGTGGTCGGCAAGAAAGTATCCTTTTGGCTGTGTAAAATACTTGAACCAGATTACGTCTACTGACTGGGTACAGCCGAAAAAAGTGGAGTAAGCTAAGCCAAAGGCTCAGTTGCCAACCCTGTTTTATAAATTTCGGATATACTTCTGGCCGCCCAGGGCGCGCATCTGGCGGGCAATCTGGCGGGTACGGCGCTGAATGTAGCTCGATGGTTTTCTGATTGAAAACTGGTTCGGATTGGGCAACACGGCGGCAATCCGGGCCGATTCATCGCGGCTGAGGCTATTGGCCGAGTGGCCATAGAAGCGTTCGGCGGCGGCTTCTACCCCAAAGGTCATGGGTCCGGTTTCGGCCACGTTCAGGTACACTTCCAGGATGCGCTTCTTGCCCCAGATCAATTCGATCATAACGGTGAAATACACTTCCAGCCCCTTACGGATGTAGCTGCGGCCGTTCCATAGAAATACATTTTTGGCCACCTGCTGCGAAATCGTGCTGGCACCACGCGCCCGTTTGCGGTACTGGTTTTCTTTGATGGCATCCTGAATTTCATCAAAATCGAAGCCCCAGTGATAGGGAAACTGCTGATCTTCCGAGGCGATCACCGCCAGCGCTGCCTCGCGGTTGATTTCTTCGTAGGGTCGCCAGGTCTTAAAAATCTTACTTGATTTGTTGGTGCCAATGGTGTCTAGCTTCCGGCTGATCGTCAGCGGCGTGAACCAGACCGGTACGTATTTCAGCATAACAACCCAGGCAACGGAAAGCAGAAAAAGGATTACTATCCCTCTGGAGATCAATGTGTACGCTACACTCAGCCAGGGGTGCTGCCGTATGTAGCCACGCGCCTGCCGAAAGCCTTTCCGAAGGGCATAGCCAGCACCCTCCCGCGACGTCTGCTTTTTTTGAACAGGGCGGGGCGGCCCGGATGCAGGCCGGTTCGACGTTGGCCGGTTTGGTGGAGGCATCGGCGGAGGTTGCCGGTTGTCCGGCGGAATAGTTGGCGTTCGTAGGCGATTAACGCGCTTTTCGGGCTGCATAGTGTTGCAAATTACTCTACAAACAAATCGCTCGCCACGCGATCGGCGAAGAGTTTGCCCGATTCGGTGAGTGTCAGCCTAGTGTCGCCTGTCTGAAGCCAGCCCTTTTTTACCAGCTTTGCCAACTCAATTGCCTGTTCAACCAGGAATGATCGGCCCAGTAGTGCGTCTAACTCACTAATCTGGCACCCCCAGATCGTTCGCAGGCCCGTTAGCAGATATTCATTGACCTGATCGGCCCTGGTCAACTCCTCCCGTTCGGCCGGAATCTGTCCGTCGGTGATCGCTTTAACGTAGCGTGCGTTGTTGGGTACGTTATGCTGGCGACTAGGCCCGTTGTATGAATGAGCCGAAGGGCCAATGCCCAGATACGGTTTTCGTTGCCAGTAGGCTGTGTTATGGCGGGCGAGGTGCCCCGGTTTGGCAAAATTTGAAATCTCGTAATGAACGTACCCGGCCGTGTTAAGGGCAGCGTCTAACTCGGTGAACTGATGAGCTGATAAGGTTTCGTCAACGGGCGTTAACTGCCCTTTAGCCGCCCACCGGCCAAAGGGCGTATTGGGTTCAATCGTTAGGCTATAGGCCGACAGATGAGGTACATCAAGGGCAATGGCTTTGCCCAGGTCGGTGGCCCAGGTACGTTCCGAGATGCCGTAGATCAGGTCGATACTGAGGTTGTCGAAACCGGCTTCTCGAGCGCGATGGACGCAGTTTTCGGCTTCAGTAGCTGTATGGGCGCGATTCATCCAGCGAAGCGTTTCTTCGTCGAACGTCTGAATACCAATACTCAATCGGTTAACATACCTGCGAAACATGGCCAACCGGGCCGGATCGGTCAGATCGTCGGGGTTGGCTTCGAGCGTGATCTCGGCAGCAGGCAGTACCGTAAAATGCCGATGAATGGCGTCGAACAGGTAGTCTAGTTCGGCTTCTGTCAACAGCGAAGGCGTTCCGCCACCAAAATAGATTGTTTCCAGCGGAGCAGCGGGCAGGTACGTATGCCGCAGGTGAACCTCATGCGCCATCGCCTCAACCAGCTGCCGTTTGCCACGCAGGTTCGTACTGAAATGAAAATCGCAGTAGTGGCAGGCCTGTTTGCAGAAGGGAACGTGGAGGTAGAGATGCATACTACCTGAATGACGCATGTTCCGTGGATGAAGTTCCTGACCTGGCAACCCGGCCATATTCCGTTGCCCGGGCCACAAAGGCAAATTCCCGTCACCAAGATTGGCAACGGGAATCTAATAAAACCTGATGAGTGACTACCAGGATAGCTTGAGTGACTAGGAGGCTGTAGTTGATGCTATAAGGCGGAATAATCCATATCAGCGGTGTTTGCCAGAACCACGACGGGTGTCTTTACCTGCTGATCAGTAAGTGAGGTGTGTTGTACAGAAGCCGGAAAGTGAGGTTTTGACTGGAAATTTGGGCGTTTGCGCCCAGGGGTTGGAAATAATTGTGGTAAACTTGGTAGTTGCGGCGCGTGTGGTTCTGCCAAATCCGTGCAATGAAGCACAGGTAATGACTGCCTTTCGTGCTCGTTTTAGCCGCCCTGTCTTGCTAGTTGACCACGCCAAAACAAGCCTGTTATCGGGATAAGGCAAACTTATTTCGACCAACGCGCTCATCCCTCCGACCAATGAAAGCGCTTTATAGACCAATCATTAATTGTTTACTCAATGAGTGAGCCCATCCGCTGTTATTTGCTGGACGACGACCAACCTGCCCATGTCGTTTTGTCGAAATTCATCAGTCGCCTTCCCTATCTGCAACTGATCGGCCAAAATGTAGACCCTTTCGAGGGGCTCGAAGAGGTGCAGACTCTTGCACCCGATGTTTTGTTCCTGGATGTGGATATGCCCGATCTGGGCGGTATAGCCTTTTTGAAATCATTACCACAGCCCCATCCGGTTGTAGTCATGGTAACAGCGTTGCCGCAGTATGCGGCTGAAACGTACAATTTTGAGTCCGTAGCGCATTACTTGCTGAAGCCGGTGGGGTATGACAAATTCCTGGAGGCGATCAGCCGCGTGACAAAACGACTTGGGTATATGCCCGACGGAAGCAAGTCAACCGCTGTGGCCCCGCGAGAAGAAAAGCCTTATTTTCTGGTCAAAGAAGACAAAAGACTGATCCGGGTGACGCCCGAGGATATCGTTTTCGTGGAGGGAATGAAAGACTATTTAAAACTGCACCTCAGAAGCCGGACATTGATTGCCCACATGACCATGAACAAGCTGGAAAGTAGGCTGCCTGCGTCGCAGTTTCTGCGTGTAAATCGGTCGTATATCGTTCGGCGGCAGGCTATTGACGAAATCGATGGCAATCAGATCACAACCATCGGTGGGGGTAAAATTCCTATTGGTGTTACGTACCGTGAGGCTGTAATGAATGAGTTAAAGAAAAACATGATCTGAGGTAACCATGCCCTATTCACAGGTTTTGCTCCGCCTCCGATCGGCCTTCACCAGACTAAACACGCCATCGACCCGTGGCTGGATACGGCGGGTCTGGCTATGGGGTATCATCGGGTGTGCGATCCGATACGTTTATTTCGGCACCTTTTATAAGGCCAGCCCTTTTGCTCAGTCGGCAACAGCCCTATTGCTCTTTGTGCAGACCATTGTCCTGTATTATGTGTTTGCCTATACGGTTTTTCCGCGCACAATCTACAAGCGTAAGATCGGGCTGTTCCTCCTGTGGCTCTTCGTCGTGTATCTTATTGTTTACCAGACCAACTACTGGATTTTTTACTGGTTGCATGCCATTGGCGAAACAGGGCGCGTAGACCGTGAATCGAAGCTATTGGCAGATTGGGGCATCTGGGGGTTCATGACCAATGGAGCCGCATTTTTCTGGACCGTTTTCTGGAGCTTCCCGTTTGTGGTGTTTCCGCTCACCTGGCGGGTGGTACAGGATGTGATCAGTCTGCGTATCCGCACCATCCAGCTCGAAAAAGATAAGCTTGTTCTGGAGCTGGATTACCTGAAATCGCAGGTAAACCCCCATTTCCTCTTCAACACGCTCAACAGTGTCTATGCCCGGGTATTCGCTATCGATGAGCAGGCGGGGGAGCTGATCCTGCAACTGTCGGAATTGATGCGGTATAATTTGTATGAAACCAATCAGCCCCGTGTGGATCTTGCTAAAGAACTGGGCTCTATTCAGAGCTACCTTGACCTGGAACGGAACAGACTGGAAGGGAAAGAGGTAGTTATCGACTATGAACAGGTGGGCGAAGTGGCAACCCACCAAATTGCTCCGCTGCTACTGATGGCGTTCGTTGAAAATGCTTTCAAGCATGGCGTAAAGGGTGGGCGCAAAAGTGCCTTCGTCCGCATTAAAGCCGAAGTCGTGGCGCAAACGCTACTGTTTACCGTTGAAAACAGCGTAGCGCCTCAACGGCAGCTTCCGGCTAATCTGATCAAAAAATCGGGTGGGGTGGGACTTCAGAACGTGCGCAGACGGCTGGGTACGTTATACCCGAATCAGCATGCGTTGCACATTAGCCCCGGAGATACATCTTACGCAGTCAGCGTCACTATTCACCTATAGGTGCATGTACCGGTCAGTAAGTGCTGTTGTTTGCCAACAGATCAGCCGCCGGTTATTTATAAGAGACGGGGCTAATCTCACTTTTTCGGGCAGCTTTTGCAGCGTTTGCCCTTCTTGTATTTTTTGCAGCAACTTTTCAGCAGGCAGTCGGGCGCCGAGCGCAGGGTACTGTCGAAGAGAGGAAGCGGACGGAACGCAGCCTGAGCCTGATCAACCTCACTATCTGAAAACGGATTCATATCTGTTGTTTATAAAACTGAAACGAAGATACTTGTTGTTTAGATTCTTTCCAAACAAGTGCCGGGCGTTCGTATTAGAATCTTATGAAAAGGCTTTCATGCCTGCAACGTACAATGCCGATTAACGGTAATTAGCGTGTAGATTTGTTTACCTAACGAATTCTCTTCATTGAACAACGTATGCCCATTTTTTACCGACTTGTCGGGCTGTCCCTTTTATTGACTGGAACTGCACTGGCTCAACCACTTCCTCAATACAGCCTGGCGCAGAAGAACCAGCTTCAGGTACTCCAGAAAACAGTAGCGCTCGAACAGTCGGCCAATTTCCAGAAGGCGGTGCTGATTGCTCAAAAGCAAGGTCGGGGCGTGGAAGAGCCTGCTGGTGAGGGCCTTATTCGTCGGTTGCGCGGCGTTGATGAACAGACGGGCAATCTGCTGTACGATATGGTTTATTTCAATGCCCGTTCGGCCAATACAACCAGGACCAATAGCCTGTATGCAGGCGGTAGTCTTGGCGTTACTCTGAACGGGAGTAGTGAGGCAGTACGAAATCGGTTAGGCGTATGGGATGGCGGTCAGGTATATGCCAGCCACCCCGAGCTGGTGAACCGCATCATTCAACAGGATAACCCATCGAATACCAACCGCGAGAACGACGACGTCTATCACGCTACCCACGTGTCGGGAACGATGATTGCCGCTGGCATCAATCCGCTGGCGAGGGGAATGGCGTACGGCGCCAGTCTACGGGCGTGGGACTTCAGTAACGATGTAAGCGAGATGACCACGGCTGCGGAAGGGCTACTGGTCTCGAACCATTCCTACGGTAGTATTGCAGGCTGGCGATTCAATAGTAGCCGTACTACCACCAACAAATGGGAATGGTGGGGTGATACAACGGTGAATGCTACGCAGGATTATAAATTTGGTTTGTACGATGACAATGCCCGATCGTGGGACCGTATTGCCAACGCATCGCCTTATTACCTGATCGTGAAGTCGGCAGGTAACGACCATGCGGCTGGCGGGCCTACTGCCGGGCAGGGCTATTACCTGGTTCAGCACAACAACCGGCTGAGTACGACACCCCGCGACGTGCAAAACGGATATGATCAGATCACTACCTACGGCACGGCCAAAAATATTCTGTCGGTAGGGGCTATCGCAAACATTACGAATGGTTACCTGCGTCCGTCAGATGTTAGTCTGGCATCGTTCAGTAGTTGGGGACCAACCGACGATGGCCGGATCAAACCGGATATCTCGGGGGTTGGTGTGAACGTGATCTCAACGGCCTCATCGACCTCATTTGCCTATGGGGCGTTAAGTGGAACGTCCATGTCGTCGCCAAACGTGTCGGGATCGGTGCTGCTGCTACAGGAGTATTACGGACAACTAAATCCGGGAAAACTGATGCGGGCGGCCACGTTGAAAGGGCTGGTGATTCATACGGCCAACGAAGCAGGTACGACTGCTGGTCCCGACTATCAAAATGGGTGGGGGCTGTTGAACATAGAACGGGCAGCCCGCGTGATTCAAAATGCCGATAAAAGCAATATCCTCGAAGAACGAACACTAACGCAGGGAGATGCCTATTCCGTCACTATGGTTGCTTCGGGGCGTGGTCCGCTGGTAGCTACTATCTGCTGGAGTGACCCCGAAGCCGCTGCCACAACCGGTACCGGTGCGGCCCGGTTCAATAATCGAACCCCTAAGCTGGTCAATGACCTGGACGCCCGGATAAATGACGGACAAACAACAGCACTTCCGTGGACGCTTGACCCTGAAAATCCCGCTCAGGCGGCCAGGCCCGGCGACAATATTCGGGATAACGTTGAGCAGGTATACATAGCGAATCCTGTTCCGGGACGTACCTACACGCTGACCATCAGCCACAAAGGAACGCTTACCGGCGCTGGGGGGCAGGCCTACGCGTTGCTCGTCAGTGGGGCCGGTGGAACGGCCTATTGTGCGTCGGCGGCCAGCTCGTCGGCAGATAGTAAAATTGCCCGCGTTCAGTTTGCCGGTATCAATCAGGCCGGTTCTGAAGGATGCACAACTTACAGCGACTTCATGAGCACTACGGCCGTTACGGAGGTACAGCCAAGTCAGCCCGTGCCCATCACGGTGACTACCGGTACGTGCGGGGCGGCCAAAGCGGTTGTTGTTAAGGCCTATGCCGATTGGAATGCCAACGGAACGTTTACTGATGCCGGTGAACTGCTGGCTACCTCGTCGGTATTGAACGGGCCAGGTACGTTTATCTCAACCCTAACAGCTCCGTCCAGCGTCACGGCAGGTACGTTGGTTCGTCTGCGGATTATAGCTGTTGAAACCACAGACGCCAATGCAGTACAACCCTGTGGCAGTTACGGGAACGGGGAAACGCAGGAATATCTGCTGCGCGTTGTGCCGCCACAAACAGATGTGTCGGTGGCATCGTTTGTGGAAAGTACGTCAACCTTCTGCGTTACTACCCAGGCCGTTTCGGTTCGGGTACGTAACACCGGTGGGAGTGACCAGCGTAACCTGCCGGTTGCTCTGCAAATCACCAGCGCTGCCAGCCAGCCAGTGGCGTCGCTGACCAGCACGGTAGGGGTGTTACGCGCTTATCATGATGCGCTCGTTTCGTTCGATCTGCCGGCTTCTGTGTCGCTGGCTGTAGGGCAAACCTATCAGCTTGTAGCTACGATCGGTCTTGCGGGTGATCAGGACACGACCAACAACCGGCTGGCTACCAGCCGAACGATCAGCGCCGGTACCCTGGCGGGTACGTTTTCGGCCGCCGCCTGCGGCAGCGACCCAACGGTAACCCTGCGGAGTACCGGCACCAATACCATACCGTTGTGGTACGACACGCCTGTTTCAGGTACGTTGCTGGCGGTGGGCACGCAGACATCGGCTCCCGCCCGATCGGTCTACTATGTGACCACCAACGAGTTTGGGGGGCGCCTTGGCCCGGCCGCAAAAACTGATTTCCAGGGCGGCAGCTACTACGGCAACTTCGGCCCACAACCGCTGATCTCGACACGCGTCCCGTTGCGCATCGACCGGGCCAGAATTTATACCGGAGCTGCTGGGCGCCTGACTTTCCAGGTACGTAAGTTTGACGAAACGGTGGTGTCGAGTGCCACTATCGATGTGCAGGCTACGCGTACATTGCCTGCCTCGCAAACCAACGCCAGTGGCCAACAACTCGATGACCCGAACGATGCGGGGGCCGTTTATCCGGTAAACCTCTCGATTCCCACGCCGGGCGATTACAAGATTTCGATTGAATACGAAGAAGGCGTTACCATCTTTCGAAGCAACTCCGTAACGGCTGGCTCTGGCTCGAGCTTTGCATTTCCGTATACGCTACGCGCGCAGAACGGTGATATCCTGGCCACCAGCAAAGGCTCCCTGTTTGATTCGGGTACCGGCCAGGATACCTTAAAAACGGCCTGGTATTACCTGTATGACATGCAGTTGCGCCCGTTGGACTGTCCGGTAGCCCAGCGTACTGTTGTAAACGTGTCGACCCGCCCGTCGCCAACGGCTTCTATCGCGACCCTCAGCAGTACAACAGCATGCCAGGGGGGAGCCATAACGCTCCGGTCAACGTCAACGACGGCCACGGCGGGCGAGACGTTGACTTACCAGTGGCTGCTGAACGGACAGGCAATTGCCGGCGCGACCAGCCAGA
This sequence comes from Fibrella arboris, assembly GCF_041321095.1. Lineage (NCBI taxonomy): Bacteria > Pseudomonadati > Bacteroidota > Cytophagia > Cytophagales > Spirosomataceae > Fibrella > Fibrella arboris. The sequence continues at coordinate 80,122 of NZ_JBGGWE010000010.1, forward strand.
CGTATGCAGCGGGTACCAGCGGTCAGTATGCCGTGCAGGTCGGGAGTAGTTGTGCGCCCGTTTCGTCATCGACGGTGAGCGTATCGATTGTTCAGCCACAATTGCCTACGATCGTTCAGTCCGGCCTTTTGCTGACGTCGAGTTCAGCAGGGGGAAATCAGTGGTTGCAGAATGGGGTACCCGTGCAGGGAGCCACCGGACAAACATTCGCGGTGCCTCAGACCGGGCGTTATTCGGTGCGGGCGAATGTGAACGGTTGTGGTGACGGTATTTCTGAAGAATTGTACGTGGCTATATTGGCCGTTGAACCGCCATTCCAGGCCAGCCTGAAGGTTTATCCGAACCCAACGCAGGGCCAGCTGACGGTTGAGGTAGCGGCACCTGATTCCGGGCCTGACCCAACGGTTCGGCTGTTCGATGCCCGGGGCGTGTTGCAGCAGCAAGTGCCCATGAGCCGTATACTAACCCGGTGTTCGGCCACGCTCGACCTGACGGGCTTGCCAACCGGTACGTTTTTTGTACAAGTATTGACCGATACCACCCAGGCAGCGGCGGTAAAAGCAGTGCTTAAGTACTAAACGTCTCTCTTTCTCTTGATTGCTATCAGTAGTACATGGTCTGAACCGAAAAAACGTACCCATGTCCTGATCAGGAGTTTGGTTAATGTATTTATAGTGAGCAGTTTAAGTGCAGGGTTCGTGCACGCACAGCCTGCCTCTCCTGCTCCTGTAAAGCGCATTATGCCTCACCGGCGGCCTGCTTTGCCAACGATACCCGCTGGCGGAAGCAGGCCGCTGGCAGATCGGGTCAGCAAAACGTATGCCAGCCATCGAGCTACTCTTGATCTGGGCACGGATAATACCGGTCATCCGATTGTTTACGGCCTACACAACACCGAGGCAGCGCAAGGCACACGTACCCAGTCGTTGTATGGGCAGAACGTCACGGGTTTATTTCTGAATGGTGGCACTCAGTTTGTTTCGGGCAAACTAGGGCTCTGGGACGGTGGACGCGTACTGGCCGAACATCGTGAGTTTGGCGGCCGGATAAGTTTCCGCAACGCCGGAACGGCGCTAAGCAATCATGCCACACACATGGCAGGGACACTCATTGCCGCAGGTATTACGCCAGAGGCACGGGGCATGGCCTATGGGGCATCACTGTCGGTCTGGGACTACGCCAATGATATAGCTGAGCTGACGACCGCTGCGCCTAACCTGTTAATTTCGGTACATGCCTATGGCCCACTGTCGGGCTGGGTGCAAAACCTGGAACGACCCGGCGTAGACCCCAATCTGAAATGGGAATGGTGGGGAAACACCACGGTCAGCACCACCGAAGATTACCTGTTTGGTTTCTACAGCACCAAAGCGCGTGATATTGATAAGCTGCTCTATGCGAATCCTTCGTTGCTGATGGTTCGGTCGGCCGATAATAAACGGGCCGAAACCGGGCCTTCGGCCAATACGCCTTACTTTTTAAATAATACGGATCAGAAGAGTACGCTCCCCCGCAGCCGCAACGACAGTTATGACGTGATTCCGGGCGAAGCCACGGCTAAAAACGTGCTGACAGTAGGAGCGGCAGAAGTATCGCTCGATAGTGACAATGATCCAACCCGACTGCTCGTGTCTCCTTATAGCGGCTGGGGACCTACCGATGATGGCCGGATAAAGCCAGATCTGTTAGGCGTTGGAACGGGCGTTTTTTCAACACTGGCCGATGGCGTAACTGCCTACGGGACCAATACAGGTACGTCGATGGCCGCTGCCAATGTGGCCGGGTCATTGTTGCTCATTCAGGAATTATACGCCCGACAGACAAACGGAAAATTTCTCCGGTCTGCTACCGTGAAAGGACTGGCCATTCACACGGCCGACCGGCTAAACCCCGATACCGGGCCCGATTATCGCCAGGGTTGGGGGTTATTGAATACCGAAGCCGCCGCCGATGTACTACAAAACGCGAATCAGGCGCACTTGATCAGTGAGGCGGCATTAACCCAAAACCAGACCTGGACAACATCTGTGGTTGCGCAGGGGAACGAGCCGCTGATTGTTACGCTCTGCTGGACAGACCCCGAAGGCACGGTGAGTCCATTGCTGCCGTCGTCGCTCAATAACCGGACACCCAAGCTGGTCCATGATCTGGATCTGCGTGTGATTGCCGGGAGCCAGACCGTATTGCCCTTTGTGCTGAACCCGGCGCAGCCAGCCAGTGCAGCCACGCGGGCCGATAATAGCCGGGACAATGTGGAACAGATTTACATTGCCAAGCCAGTGGCTGGTCAGACGTATACCATCCGTGTTGGTCATAAGGCCAGTTTACAGACCGTTAATCAACCGTTTACGGTGATCGTCAGCGGCAGACGGCACACAAAGTGCACGCTGCCAACCGTGGGGTTACTAGCTAGGTCAGATACAACTATTTGTGCTGGTAGTGTGCTCACGCTGAAGTCAGATGATTTGCCAGGGGTGCGGTATGAATGGCTGCGCGATGGTATACTGATCCTGGAAGCGAACACGCCGGAATGCCCGATTCAGGAGGCCGGGGCGTATACACTTCGGTACACAGACCGCAACGGGTGTACCGGCTTGTCTACACCGGTTAAAGTCAGGCTGTTCAGCCCAAACGTGCAATTGACGCCCAGCTCACCTAACCAGTTTATCTGCCCAGACCAGGTAGCGGTTAAGTTAGCGGCGACCGTGAGCTACGGAGCAACGCTTAGCTGGCTGCGCGACGGCCTTACCGTACCGGGAGTAGCTGGCTCTATCTTCCAGGCGAATCAGCCAGGTACGTATCAGGCGCAGGCCATTCAGAACGGCTGCGTGGGGCGTTCACCGGCGGTAAACGTTCAGGCGAGTACGGTGAACACTATCATGGTAGTACCCGCAGACGAGGTCATTCAGCTGCCTGTAGGAGCAAGCCTGAGCCTGCAAGCGCCTGCTGAGACAGACTACAAGTACCAGTGGTACAGAGATAAACAATTGCTCGACAATGCTACCAGTTCCAGCCTGCTGGTCAGAGAGCCAGGTACGTATCAGCTGCGGGTCAATCAGCAGCAGTGTATAGGCTGGTCCGCTGATAAGATCATACGCCGCTCAACCTGGGTAGGTACGAGCGTTGCCGATTCGCTGCTCACCTTTGGTATAGACGACAGCACGTTTGTAGCGTATCCCAACCCGGTGCTAACGACGCTGCTCATTCGTTATTTACAGCCGGGGGCCACTCAGGTGAGCGTCGACATATACAGTGCCGCCGGCCATATGGAGAAGACCGGATTCAGGCTGAACCGGTTGTCGAACGGTCTATTTTCGCTTGACCTGCCCGTTGGCGATCTGCCTGTTGGCCTGTACATTCTTCGACTCACCGACGGGCCTCGTCAGCGCAGCCTGCGGTTTATGCGACGATGATGAAGTGACGTTAGCTGCCGCGAAAATTCGGGGAAACAGTAAGGTAATACTGCCTGCTGATTATTTTTTGTTTGGTATGTAAACTATTGACTGATAGATAGTTGATCTGTTGGATTGTTATCAAATTATGAACACGGCCCACGTGTTTAATTTGGTTTTAACCTTTGTATCAACGTCTACCTTAATCAACGTTTCATGCAACAGTCCCGTTACTTTTTAGCCGGTGGGATCGCCTTACTACTAATGGCTTCCTGCGATCACCGCGAAGGTGGCCTTGCGCCATTAGCTGAAAATGTTAGTTTGTTTCGTGAGATAGCCTCACAGGATTTCGGCGGTACAGCCGCCTCCGAGATTTCAACGTATGATCCGCTGAGTCAGCGCATCTTTACGGTCAATAATGAAGCGGCGCCTAAAGTGGAGGTGCTGGAATATTCAACGGCAAACGGACTGGTAAAGCGCACGGCTATTGATGTATCTGCCCTGGGTGGTGTAGCCAATAGCGTCGCGGTTAGCAACGGTAAGCTGGCTATCGCCCTGGAGGCAACCAATAAGCAGGCCAATGGCAGCGTCGTGGTCGTTGATACCCGTACACTGGCCGTTGTGAAAACGGTTCCTGTCGGCGCTCTGCCCGACATGGTCACGTATAGCCCTGACGGTAAATACATCGTAACGGCTGATGAAGGAGAGCCGAACGACGCCTACACCGTTGATCCGGTTGGGTCGGTGTCGATCATCGATGTGACCAACAACTATAGCGTAAAGACGTTGACGTTTGAGGCGTTCGATGCGCAGAAAACGACACTGCTGGCCGGTGGTTTCCGTCTGTTTGGGCCTAAAGCGACCCTGGCACAGGATGTGGAACCCGAATACGTGGCGATCTCGCCCGATTCGCGAAAAGCGTGGGTGACCTTGCAGGAAAGCAACGCCATTGCCGAGGTTGATCTGGTATCAGGAAGCATAGTGCGTCTCTGGCCCCTGGGTATCAAAGACGTCAGCCTGACCATTAATGCCATTGATCCCAGCGATCGGGACAACAAAATTGCACTGGCCAGCTGGCCCATCAAAACGTTTTATCTGCCCGATGCCATTGCCCATTTCGAGGCAAACGGAGGCAGTTACTTACTCACTGCCGACGAGGGCGATACACGCGCCTATGGTGGGTACAACGAGGAGGCACGAATCAGCACCCTCGCGCTCGACCCGGTTGCCTTCCCAAACGGAGCGGCTCTGAAAGAGGCAGCGAACCTGGGGCGGATGGTCGTGACCAAAAGCCTGGGTGACACAGACAACGACGGTGATTATGATGTGCTGTACGGCTTTGGTGGGCGCGGCTTTAGCATTTTTAATAGTGTAACAGGGCAGCGCATTTATTTTTCTGGTAAAACGCTCGAAGAAAAAGTTATTGCCGCTGGCCTGTATGATGATACTCGTTCAGACGACAAGGGAATAGAACCTGAAGGCGTGACCATCGGCACGATCAATGGTCGTCCAATTGCGTTTTTAGCTCTGGAACGGGCCGATGCCATTGCTATTTATGACTTGAGTGATCCGGCCAATCCACAGTTTAAGCAGTTATTGCCTACTGGTGATGCGCCCGAGGGTGTCCACTTTGTTGCTGCTGCCAATAGCCCAACCAGGCGTAGTCTGCTGATTGTGAGTAGCGAGGGCGACGGAACCGTAAAAGTATATCAGCCAGATCTACTGTAGTGCTGGCTGGCGGCTTATAAGTACAGACCGTACCGGAAGGTGCGGTTTTTTTATGGTGTACGCCTCCAGTCGCCGCTTTCCGGGCGCGAACAGAGGGCACATCCCTACTTGAGGGATAACGGGAGCAAATTGGTCGTTTTATGGAAAAAGCGGTTTGATAACCTTTAATTCATGGTTAGATGGCTTTAAATCTGAAAATGCGGGTAATTTTGCGTGGTTCTGTTGCGAGCCTGATCCCTACCAGTTGTTGTTGACGAAAAAATTGATTGACGAATGAAACGTATTGCTGTGTTTACCTCCGGGGGTGATGCGCCGGGTATGAACGCCTGTATTCGGGCGGTTGTACGCGGGGCGGTCTACCACGGTCTTGAAGTATTTGGCATCCGCCGGGGGTATAATGGAATGATCAATGGTGACATATTTCAGATGACGTCACATTCGGTGAGCAACATTGTTCAGCGGGGTGGCACTATTCTGAAATCGGCACGCAGCAAGGAGTTCATGACCCCCGAAGGTCGGAAGAAAGCCTATGACCAGTTGCAGAAGTTTGGTATCGAAGGCCTCGTCGCCATTGGCGGCAACGGTACGTTTACTGGCGCTACCCTCTTCTTCGATGAATTTGGCATTCCAACGGTGGGTGCGCCAGGCACCATCGACAATGATCTTTACGGCACTGACCATACAATCGGTTTCGATACGGCCGTAAATACAGCCCTCGAAGCTATTGATAAGATACGCGACACGGCCGACTCGCACGACCGGATCTTCCTCATCGAAGTGATGGGCCGCGATTCTGGCTACATCGCGATCCAGTCAGGTATTGCTGGTGGCGCCGAGTTGGTTATGGTACCCGAGGTGCTAACACCGATATCCGAAGTGGTGAATATTCTCCAGCAGGGCTTCAACCGCAGTAAGTCATCCTCGATTCTGGTTGTGGCTGAAGGCGAAGAAGAAGGCAGCGCCAAGGAGGTGGCCGAAAAAATCAGTAAGATGATGGCGGGCCAGGATCTGGATATGCGTGTAACTACTTTAGGCCATATTCAGCGTGGCGGTATTCCAACGGCCTATGACCGGATCCTTGCCAGCCGATTGGGACTGGGAGCGCTCGAGGGCCTCATGAACGGGGAAAAGAACGTGATGGCGGGCGTGATCAACAATGAACTCGTTTACACCCCTTTCCGCGATACTATCCGGCTACCCAAGCCAATTAATGAGGACCTGCTCAGAATGGTGAAAATACTGTCGGTGTAAAAGAGCCGAAGCATTCTTAAAAAGAAGGCCCGAAGTCTAGTAGACTTCGGGCCTTCTTTTTAAGAATGCTTCGGGATTAAAACTTACTCTGCCGCTTTGTCTTCTTCAGCCGCTGTCGATTCGTTAGTCGCTGTTTCGGCAACGGGTTCTTCCGCCGATTGTTCAAAGGCATCGGGGGCATACTGACGGAGAATTGTATACCAGCTAACGAGTTTACGGATATCAGTGTCGCGGACCCGCTCACGATCATAATCAGGCAGAACCTGGTCCATGAAATCGGCAAGTTCAGCGCCGTCTGATTTAGACGTTACCGGCAACTCGTCGCCAAACGTGTCAGCCACCATCATCAGGATGTCGCCTAGCGGTACCGACTGCTCATTCTGGGGAGAATCTGGCCGGTCAACATACATAGAAATGTCGTTGAGTACAGATACGCGAGCCTGAGGGCCCATCATTGTTTTGGTTTTTTTGGCGTCGATGGTTTCGACGATCACACCCGAACGACCGGGCTTTACAATCCGGTACAGGCCGGGATAACCCGAGATATTGGCAATGGTTTTTAGTGCTTCCATATGTAGCGGCAAAGGTAAGGCTTTATCTGTTCAGGCAGATGCCAGAGGCCTCACTTTGGTTGTCCAGTTCAGCATCAGGCTTTCTTTGTGGTTGGGTTTACTAGCCACTCACCATTCAGCTCGTCAATGTAATTGAGGACGTCTTCGCGGCCTTCGCCCGTAACGGCCGAGGTTATGTAGTAGTGGGGAAAGGTATCGAAAATAGCGGCCATCGCCTCCCGGTAAGCGTCCAGGGCCAGTTGCCGCCCACCCGACTTAAGCTTTTCTGTTTTGGTGAAAACGATCACAAACGGAAGTTCCTCTTCCCCCAGGCGGGTCATAAAATCAAGGTCGATTTTCTGCGGGGGAATCCGCATATCAATCAACACGAAAATGCACTGAAGATTGGAGCGGCTGGTTAGGTAACCCGTGATGATGGAAGCGAACTGGTCACGAATCGATTTTGGCACTTTAGCAAAACCGTAGCCAGGTAGATCGACTAAAAACCAGGACGTTTCTCCTTTTATATCATTTATTTTAAAATGATTGATCAACTGGGTTTTGCCTGGTTTTCCTGAGGTCTTAGCCAGGTCGGGCCGTTGCACGAGGCGGTTGATCAGCGACGATTTACCCACGTTGGACCGCCCAATAAAGGCGTATTCCGGCCGGTCTGGTTTAGGGCATTTTGCTGGATCTGTATTACTGATAACGAACTCGGCCTGATGAATTTTCATAGAGATGGCGACTACTAAAGCGTACAAAGGTACGTTATGCTGCGCTGTCATTATGCCTGGCGTCATTACCTGGCCATCAATGACAGCGCAGGATGTCTAATACGTGGCCATTTCGGGTTCTATCTGCTGCGCCCAGGCGTTGATACCCCCATCCAGGTTATACAGGTTGGTGTAGCCACTCTGCGTATACAGGTAATTCGCCACGTTGGCCGATCGAATGCCGTGGTGGCAGTAAATAATCACCGGTATGTCGGTTGGAATCCGCTTCCGATCTGCCGCTGCCGTAGCGGCAATCATCCCCACCGGAATCAGTACGGCCCCGTCGAGGTGGCACAGGTCATACTCTTCGCGCTCGCGCACATCGAGCAGGAATAGATTCTCGCCCTGTTCAAGCCGGTCGGCCAGGGCACGGGCAGTTATTTTCTTGGGGGCCTCGTTCACTGACTGCGCCGATTTCTGACGATCGGCAATACCCTGCCGGGCCATTTCAGCGGCCTCTGCCCGACGGCGAATCCGTATTGTCCGGCTGGTATGCGAAAGCAGGTCGGTCATCAACAACTTGTCGGTAAGCGGCTCGCCTATTCCGGTCAGCAGTTTCAATACCTCAGTAGCCTGATAGGTGCCAATGACCCCCGGTAGCACACCCAGGACGCCCGTTTCGGCACAATTGGGGATCTCCATCTGGCTGGGATTTTCCGGAAACACACAACGGTAAGTTGGTCCACGCTGACCATCGGGCAATTCAGCGTTAAAAATGGCAACCTGCCCCTCGAAGCGGTGAATAGCGCCGTAAACGAAGGGTTTATTCAGGGTTACACACCAGTCGTTGACCAGGTAACGCACCCCGAAATTGTCTGTGCAGTCGACCACCACGTCGTAGGCGTCGATTAAGGCGCGGGCGTTGGTTGAGTCGAGCGCCTGTGCGTGCGTATCGAAGCGCAGGTCAGGATTGAGCCGCTGTAGGTGAGCCACCGCTGCTTTGGCCTTCGGCTGCCCGATATCGCTGGTTGTATAAAGCACCTGCCGCTGCAAATTGCTCAGGTCAACTACGTCGGGATCGACCACGCCGATCCTGCCAACACCGGCGGCGGTTAAGTAGAGTAAAACAGGGCAACCAAGGCCCCCGGCACCCACGACAAGAACGCGGGATTTTTTGATGATCAGCTGGCCGTTTAGTCCCCATTCGGAGAGGTTCAGGTGTTTTTGATAACGGGTTTGTTCAGATGGGGTTAACATGGGGTCGGCGCGGTAATATAGGCTGATTAAGGAACGTAATATGGACCCGGTTTTTGTCAGTTCTGGCGATAAAATCAACAGATTTTTTTTTGGCTGAAAGCACGCAGGCACCTAACCGGTGTAGTCAAAACAAATGCCCTCTTAATCTACTGATCATCTATGTATTTACGGAAAATAGTTACTCAACGTTGCCTGGCAGCCGAGAGTAGTTAATCTTTTAGCAGGCAAATTCGTACAGGACGCCTTCGTAGCTGGCAAATGGTCATCACCGCACGCGGCTCAGGCCTTTGGCAATACGTTTGGCCAACTGATCGCGGAAAGAGGGGTCAATAATAAGCGCCTCATCGAGGGCATTGCTTAAAAACGGACCTTCTACCAGCACATTGGGGTAATCGGTGGGGCTACTGAAAAAGAAATTGAAGTGCCCCACGTTCCCAAATTCAGACACCGGCAGCCGAGCCAGTAACTCGGCCAGGACGGATTGGCTCCAGGGCCGAAAACCGACGTGTTTGTAGTACGTGCTTACGCCCCGTACCGCGGCACTACCCGACGAGTTAAAATGAACGCTGACAAGCAGGTTTGGCATCAATTTACGCAGGGCCATGATCCGGTCTGTGGTGCCAAGTGTCGTGTCTGTGGTGCGTACCATAACCACGCGTGCCCCGGCGCGTTCCAGGTACGTTGCCAGCCGCTGGGCAACATCGAGCGTCAGGTTTTTTTCCAGTTGCCCCGACTTTTCGCCTTTGGCGCCTGTGTTGCTGCCGCCATGTCCCGCGTCGACGGCAATGACCAATCCACGCAAGCGTCGCCCTGAGGGAGGCCTCCGAAGCCGAAGCAGGAGTGTCGATTTCTGGTAATACAGCGAATATCCCCAATGAGCCGGACCGCGTTTGGGAGCACGTAAGGCCACAAATACGCGAATGTGCTCGTCGGCTACCTGCTCAAACCACACTCGCTCAATGGTTTGCACCGACCGGAGCTGGGTGATCCAGTTGGTGTTGATCGTTGCGCCAAAAATATCGAGTACAACCCGGTCAGGCGCTACTTCCTGCCGGCTTTGATAAGGTAATCGTTCGGGCAGGCGAATGGCGACATAATCGTACAGACTATCACCCGAAACGGTCCAGTTGCCGGTCAACAGGCTGGGACCGGGAAGCAATTTCCTGGGTACGTTGCTCGTGTCGATTATCGGAAAGACTGAGTCGGCACGTACCTGTTCGGTGGGTACGTAGGCGGTTTGGTTGGGGGCAAGCTGCACCCGGTAGAGCTTATCGGTGAGGCCGGTGATGTGCAGTACCACACCCGAATCGAGCGTTTCGCGTTTGGCGCCGCCAAGTCGGTCGGTCCCGGTGCCATAATACAGGTTGGTGAGCGCAGTTCGGGTGCGGGCCGTCAGCAGTGTATCCCGCACGGGCGATACCTGGGCAAAAGCAGTAAAAGGAAATAAGAAAAGGAGAAGTTGCTTCATAAACGAATATAAACACAGAGCCACAGAGAACGCAGAGAAAGACCCTCTGTGCACGCTGTGGCTCTGTGTATTGCTCTTACTTGTTTAGTTAACGCTGAACTCTGAATCCGCCAGCCCTTTGTTGACCTCCACCTTATCAACCGACAGGGTCAGGGTCATCGGGCCCATTGGCATTTTGGTCGTGTAAGGCACCTTCACTCCATTCACGTCTTTGTAGTTGTCATAACTGACTGTCTGAACTACGTCGCCCTGAGGCGCTTTCACGGTCGAGACGGTCTGGAGTTTCAGGCCTGTAGCTGCATCGTAAAAATCAGTCCAGTCGAGGCCGTTGACAGTCGTGTTTTTGATCTTGAAGGCGTCTTTCCCATCAACTTTTTCAGTGCCGTCCAGCGTGCTGACGACCTTGTTCTGCGTGTAGCGTAGTTCGGGGAACAGGCCACCCTGAATCAACGCCTGATCGGCGTCTTTACCTTCTACTTTCGAGGTGGTACCGCGCATGGTTCGTGCTACCGACTGACCGTCGGTAACTGTTTTGAAGAGTTCCATCCCCATTGCCGAGGCAGACATGACTGATTTGTTTGGTGCTTTCGATTTACGGATCATGGTCATGGCATTGCCCTGGATTTCCGTACTCATCTGCATCGTCATGTCCTGAATTTTGAGCAGCGCCTCTTTACCGCCAATGGCCGCAATGTACTTGTCGATAACCTGCTGGGCGGTCATACCGACAGGCACTGCTTTGGCTGCTTGCGGCGCCGCCACAGGATTGCCTTTGCTATCGAAATACTCAATGTCGCCAAACCGTTTCAGCTTATCGGCAATCTCGCTGGCTTTGCCAACCACGACGATAATCGCGTTATCGGGCCGGATAAATTGCTTACCTGCCGAGGCCACATCCGCTTCGGTGATGGCATCTACGTATTTCAGGTAATTGGGGAAAAAATCGGTTGGCAGGTTGTAGCGGGCCGTATTGATGGCAAAGTTGGCCACGGTTTGCGGGTCTTCGAGCGTGAAAATGAAGTTACCGCCAAACGCGTTTTTGGTCTGTTTCAGCTCGGCCGCCGAAACGGGCATGGTGCTGATCGACTTCAGTTCGTTCATGATCTCGGCCACTGAACTGTCGGTTACAGCGTTGCGAACACTGGCACTGGCGCGGAACCGTCCAATCAGGCGGTCGCCCGAGAGGTTCGAATAGGCCCCATAAGTGTAACCATGTTTTTCGCGCAGGTTATTGAACAGCCGGGCTTCTGAACCACCCAGAATGTCGTTCATTACACTGGCCAGAATCGTTTCCTGCGAATACGGCTTCAGTACGACCGGATACACCACGCTGATCACAGACTGTACCGATGAGGGGCGGTCGACCAGCGCGATTTTGGTTTTGCCAATGGCGGCGGGGGCCGGGTACGTTGGCGTAGGTACGGTACCACGCTGCCAGCTGGCGAACGCCTTGGTGACCAGCGCCTTCGCCTGGGCCGCCGTGATGTCGCCCACTACGGCCAGATAGCCAATATTGGGGCGGAAATACGTGTTGTAATACGATTGCACATCGGCAATTGTCACCTTATCGACCGTTTCTTCGGTCTGCTGCTCGCCGTAGGGGTGATTCTTCCCGAACATGACCATGTTGGCAACCTTAGTGGCTATGGCATTCGGGTTGTCTTTCTGCGACGCCAGATTTGATTTGGTCTGCTTTTTCAACTTATCCAGTTCAGCCTGCGGAAACGCCGGGTTCAGTACCACGTCTGAAAGGAGTTCGAACAGCTTGCCTGCATTTTTGCTCAGCGAGCGGCCCGACACGTTGTTGGGCGACGTGCTGATATCGGCACCAATGAAGTCGATCTCTTCATCGAGCTGCTCTTTCGTGCGGGTTTTGGTGCCGTTACGCAATAGCTGACCCGCAAAACCACTAACGCCGGCTTTGTCGCCTTCCAGCAGCGGTTCGGTATCGAGTACCAGGTTTACCGCCACACGGGGCAGTTTGTGGTTCTCGACGACAAATACCTTCAGCCCATTGGGGAGCGTAAAGGTTTCGGGTTTGCCAATTTTTATCTGTGGCGCAGGGGCATCGGCTGGTAGTTTGCTCCGGTCGAGCGTCTGGGCGACGCCGCTGACCGACAGGCCAAACAGGGAAAGACCCAGGAATGTATGTTTGAGTGTCATTGTAGTAAGTGTCAGGTGTCAGGATTCAGGTGTCAAGTGCTTCGCTGCTTAATGAATGAATTGATCAGCGAAGCACTTGACACCTGAATCCTGGCACTATTTATTTTCCTTTTCCTGTGTCTTTACCTTCCGCCGGTTTGGGCAGGTAATACAGTACGACACGATTTTCGGGGCGGAGGTACTGGTTGGCTACCCGACGCAGGTCTTCCTTGGTTACTTTGTTATAACGGTCAATTTCGGTGTTGATCAGGTTCGCGTCGCCGTAATACATTTTGTAGTTGGCCAGGTTTTCGGCAATACCGAAAATGCGGGCGTTCTGGCTCACGAAATTGGTTTCGATCTGATTCTTGACTTTCGTTAGTTCAGCATCGGTCACCAGGTCTTTTTTCACCCGGTCGATCTCGGCGTTCACCGACGTTTCCAGATCGTTGGGCTTAACGCCCTGGTTGGCAACGGCATATGTTAGAAAAAGACCGGCGTCTTCATTCGCCACCGGGAAAGCAGCGGAAAAAACCGCTTTTTGCTGCTTATCCACAATCTCTTTGTTCATGCGCGAACTTTCGCCACCGGCCAGAATCGTCTGCAAAACTTCAACGGCATACGAATCGGGCGTGCCCTGGCCGGGAATGTGATAGGCCTGCACAACAGCCGGTAGCGTAATGTTATCGAAGATCGTATCGCGTACTTCTTTGGTCTGGGCCGGTTCCTTGATCGCTGGCCGATAGATTGGCTTTGTCCCCTTCGGGATTTCGGCGAAATATTTCGTCACCAACGCTTTAGCCTGGCCAGGCTCAATGTCGCCTGCAATAGACAGAATGGCGTTGTTGGGTACATAGAAGTCTTTATAAAACTGCCGGAACTCGTCGATCGTTGCGGCGTTCAGGTGCTCGAGCGAACCGATGGGTGCCCATTGGTAAGGACTGACCGTGTAGGCGTGTTTCAGCACCTCGGTGAAGATGGAGCCATAGGGCTGATTGTCGATCCGCTGGCGTTTTTCTTCTTTCACTACCTCGCGTTGCGTTTCTACCCCTTTCTCGTCGATACGGGCGTGCAACAGGCGTTCCGATTCCAGGTAGAGGCCCAGCTCAAGTTTGTTCGAAGGCATCACCTCGTAATAGAACGTACGGTCCTGGCTGGTGTTGGCATTCAACTGGCCGCCGTTTCCCTTGACGATCTTCATGTATTCGCCCCGCTTGATATTGTCTGACCCTTCAAACAGCAGATGTTCAAAGAAGTGGGCAAAGCCGGTGCGGGTTGTCTGCTCATTTTTAGAGCCAACGTGATACATCATGGTTACGGCCACCAGGGGCGTGCTATTGTCCTGGTGCAGGATCACGTGCAGGCCATTGGGCAGGTCGAATTCCGTGAATTTAATACGGGCCGTAGTTGCCGGAGCCGTAGCCGCACTGGCTGCGCCCGCCTTCACAACGGCCTGAGCAGGTGATAGCTTTGCCGCTTTTTTCGACTGGGCAGGCGCCTGAACAACCAGGCACGTACCTGCGGCCAGCAGCCATAAGGTTCGTTTCATGTGCATTGATTTTCTTGTCATTACTGTGGGTTGCCAACTGGCAGGAGATAAAAATAGCACCTGCGCGTTACATCTGGTAACGACATACCAAACCGATTACACGAAAGGAAAAGAGACGTGGATGAACGGCTATGGGCCGATAGGCGGGAGTCTGATCAAGGCGCACAGTAAACGAGTGAAGAATAGCCTAAAAAAGGCTTTACAGAAGGAAAATGTAAACCGGTCCCGTCGCTAAATGGCGTGAGAACTGTATCTTGACCGGGTATACTAAACCAGACGACAATGAAAAAAGTAACGGGCCTCGGTGGCATATTCTTTAAGTGTAATGACCCACAAGGCATGAATGATTGGTATGCCAACAACCTGGGCCTGACAACCAGTGAATACGGGACGACGTTCGAGTGGCGGCAGGCTGATGACCCGTCGAAAAAAGGATCGACGTCCTGGTGTGCTTTTCCAAACGACACGGCCTATTTCAATCCGTCGGCAAAGCCTTTTATGATCAATTACCGGGTGGAAAATATAGCTGCACTGGTTGACGAATTAAGAAAGGCGAACGTGACTATCATTGATGAAATTGCGGCGTATGACTATGGCAAGTTCGTGCATGTGCTCGACCCGGAAGGCAACATCATCGAGCTCTGGGAACCGAACGATGAATAAGCTGGATCAGCGTTTACCCGAGTAGGGCCAACAGCCCCAGGTACGTGGCTGCGCCAGCCAGATAGCCCAGCAGGGCCAGCCAGCTGATATGGCGGAGATACCAGCCGAACTCGAGTTTTTCCATACCCATAACAGCCACCCCCGCCGCCGAACCGATGAGCAAAATGCTCCCGCCGGTGCCCGAACAATAGGCCAGAAACTCCCATAGTCTGTGATCGGCCGGGTACGTTGCCAGGTCATACATGCCCATGGTAGCGGCCACAATCGGCACGTTATCGACCACTGCCGATACGAGGCCAATGAGCAGCACGATCACGTCCAGATTCCCTACGGTCTCGTTCAGGTACGTTGCCATGGCGCGCAAACCACCGGTAGCCTCCAGCGAACCAACGGCGAGCAAAATGCCGAGGAAAAACAGGATGCTGGGCGAGTCGATGTTTTGCAGGGCATAGGCCGGGGTCAAGGGCTCACGGTGAGCTTCATCTTTGTCGCTGTGGATCATTTCGGAGGCTACCCAGATAGCACCTAATACGAGCATCATGCCCATGTAGGGCGGCAGGCCGGTTACGGTTTTGAAAATGGGGACAAACAACATGCCACCCAGCCCGATGGAAAGCATCAGGCGCCGGTCGCGCCGGGCGATTTTTGTTACATAGGGTCGACTAACCCCTTCCTCGTCGGTCGAGACCACGAAAGCGGTGCTGGCTTCGGGGTATCGGAACGTTAGCACCAGGAGGGGCGTCAATACGGCGACTAAGCTGGGTAGCAGCAGCGTCCTGATGATGTTGGCGGTGGTAATTTGCCCGCCAATCCAGAGCATTGTAGTGGTTACATCGCCAATGGGCGACCAGGCGCCGCCAGCGTTGCAGGCTATGATGGTCATGCCCGCCATGAGCTTTCGCTGGGCTGGATCTCGCACCAGTTTGCGTAGGACCGATACCATCACGATGGCGGTAGTGAGGTTGTCGAGCAGGGCCGATAAAAAGAACGAAAGGCCGCAGGTTATCCAGAGCAACGTGCGGGTATTCCGGCTGGCAATGCGGTCAGTGATCAGCGTGAAGCCTTCGTGGGCGTCGATCAACTCAACAATGGTCATGGCCCCCAGCAGGAAAAACAGGATCTCGGCGATCTCGACCAGGTGATGGCCCAGTTGCTCCCCGACAGCCTGATGATCGGGGCCACCCAGGGCATAAATCGTCCAGCAGAGAACGCCGGTGATCAGTGCTGTGGCTGTTTTATTTACCCGAATCAGGTCTTCCAGCGTGATGAGCAGGTAACCAGCCAGAAACAGGATAAGTAGTGTTGTGAGCATGACGAATAGCCTTTTGAACCGGCCGTGACTGGAAACTGAATGCCCCGAAAATGAATTTTACAGCCCGGTTACTTTGTTAAATGTGGGTCAGACAAAGAAGGCGCTAGCCCAGCGGTACTGCGTAAAAACTAATTGGTGGCCAGCAAAACTAACGCTGCGTGCTCAGTACCGCTATGCTACTGTTAAGCCTGTCGTTGCATTTATTGTTCACTATTGCCGGTTCACCACTAACTGATCACTGTACATTGATACTCGTCACGCCCTGGTTGTGGGTCAACGGAATGACCATCTGGCCGTTTGTGCTGGTGAAACGGCCCAACCCGTCGGCGCAGTTGCTGAACCATGAGCGCATCCACCTGCGTCAGCAGCTCGAACTGGGCATTGTGCCTTTCTATTTGTGGTATTTTGCTGAATATGGCTATTGGCGTGCCAGAGGGCTGGCGCACTATGACGCCTACCGGGCCATTTGTTTTGAGCGCGAAGCCTTTGCCAATGAAGGAAATCTGATGTATCTCAACAAAAGACGGTTCTGGGCGTTTTTGCTATAGTTCGTTACCCTCTCACTATACGCTCAACGCTTTGAAACGATCTGTCAAAATTCTTATCGCCCTGTTGGTAGTGGTGGTGGTGGCCCGGCTCCTGCTGCCCTACTTCGTGCTCCGGTATGTAAACAAAACCCTGGCCCACATGGGCGACTATACCGGTTTTGTCGAAGACATCGATATCGCTTTGCTGCGGGGAGCTTACCAGATTAAGGCGCTGACGATCAAAAAGATAAATGGAAAAGTTAAAGAGCCATTCGTAGAAATTCCCCGTTCAGATCTCTCTGTTGAATGGAAGTCGCTTTGGAAAGGTCGCCTGGTTGGGGAGGTGGAATGCTACGAGCCCGAACTGAATTTTTCGTTCAGTAGTAACGAAAGTACACGCCAGACCGGTGAAGGAGCCGACTGGACACAGGTTGTAAAAGACCTGCTGCCCATCCAGATTAACCGGTTTGCCGTTATCAACGGGCGTATCGACCTGCTCAAATTATTCGCGGCGGCCAATGCTGACCTTTCCCTGCAACACGTTAACGGTGAATTACGCAACATCCGAAATGTGGAAGAAAAGGCGGGTAGTCTGCCGTCGCCGGTCTGGCTCACAGGCGACGTACCTGGCTACGGGGGCACCATGCGGTTCGACGCCAACACGTACCTGCTGAAAGACATTCCTGATTTCAACTACAACATGAAATTCACCGATTTGCAGTTGGTGAAGCTCAATCCGATTGCCCGGCCCTACGCCAATGTCGATTTCGATAAAGGCACCATGAGCGTCTTCTCTGAAATGGCAATGAATGATGGCAAACTGAATGGCTATCTGAAACCGCTCACAAAAGACATGACCATCTTTCGGTTGAAAGAACCCGGTGAACATCGTACGGTTGGCCGTTTCTTTACCGAACTGCTGGCACAGGGGGGCGCCGAAATACTGGAGAACCACAAGCGCGATCAGGTGGCTACCCGTGTACCACTAACCGGCACAGTCGACAACGTTAAGACGCCTATTTGGCCAACCATTTTCGGCGTTTTACGAAATGCCTACGTAGAGGCGTTTGAGCAGAAATTCGATAACGACATTACGTTCACCGATGCGCTTCAGAGCTTTAAAGATGATTTTAAAGAGAAACGGGCCCAACGGAAAGCCGAACGAAAGAAGAACAGAGCTGAACGAAAAGCCGAACGGAAAGAGAAACGTGCCGAACGCAAAGCCGCTCGCAAAGCGAAAGAAAAGGATTGATCGACTCGTAAGCTATTCCTGACGGCAGCGCCAGTGTGCCTGCGTTTCTTAGTCGGCAGGTCTGTAGCGGATGGTGCCAACAGCCATCAGGATAGCAGTTAGAATAACCACCAGCGTCAGAATGCCTTCGCGAAAACCAGTAAGCTTAAGCGCTTGGGGAATGTTGGTATACAGCAGGATCGTGATCAGGCCACGTGGCGCGATCCAGTCGATTGGTCGCCAGTCGCCCGGGTAGAGTACACGAAGCAACGGCCAGCGCACGGCATAGATGACAACGACGAAAAGGGTACTGACAATCAACGCATCGGTATCGATCAGGGAGGTCAGGTTGGTGGCGTAGCCGAAGAGCATGAAAAAGAACGTTCGCACGATGAAGGCCCCTTCGGCTGTCAGATTTTTAAATTGATCGAGTTCCTGCTCAAACAGCTCGCTTTTGAATGTTCGGGCCAGCGCACCCCGGATAAACAGTTCTGTATTATTCAGGAAGAGCCCAAAGATAAGCACCAGTAACAACGACGACAGTTCGTAGATGTTTGCGATAGCATAAACCAGCAGGAGCACCGAAATGATGGGCAGAAACTTAACCGGATGATTAATGCGCCCAATCAGATAAAGCAATGCGAAACAGCAGATCAACGACACAATGCCCATGGTCAGCGTATCGCGGATAAACCCAAATGTGGCCCCCAGTACCGATATGTCGCTTTCGATCAAGAAGTTATAGAGCATGATGCTGATGATCGCAGCAAACGACGACTCGTAGGTGATGAACTCCCGCTTTTCGACTGATAGCGGCCGTACTGCCTGACCAGCAATAGAGCTGCTGACAATGCTGAACGGTAGTGCGTTGATCAGGCATTTATAATACGATTCGTCGAGCAACAGATAGAGCATGGTAGCCAGCACCAGCGTGCTCAGCACAATGGAGGAGAGGGCCATCAGCCCCGTTCGACGAACCAGACTGAGCCGTTCAGGCTGAATGTCCAGGTCCAGTCCACCTTCCAGCACAACCAAGATCAGCGACAACGTACCCAGCGCCGAGAGCGTTGGCGCCACGAAGGGTACCTGGATGTTCAAGGAGTTGGTCAGTAACCGAAGCAGCGCACCCATCAGCAACAACAGTAGCAGTGGTGGTGTTCTGAACCGGCTGCTCAACAGGTCGAAGCCATAGGAGACCAACACAGCGGTGCTTAGGGCAATGATCAGGTAAGAGGTGTTCATCTACAACAGTTTACTGTTTTCTGGCTGCCGGTTTCAGTTTCTTCGCTATTGTGCGAGACCAGGGTCGGGCAGCGCAACAGCAGACAATAAACTTCTACATGTTGGCAAGTTAAGCGGGATTAGCCCGGATTGCGTAATTTGTCGGCATGGAATTGCTGCTACATCGCTTCGACCTACGTCTTCGCCATACCTTCACAATTGCTCATGATAGTCGTGACATACAAAAAACGTTGATCGTTGAACTGCGCGATGGCGAACTGAGTGGCTTTGGCGAAGCCACCGCAAACCCATATTATGGCATCACGATCGACCGGATGATTACGGATCTGGGGCAGCTCCGTCCGCAGATCGAGTCGGGTGAATGGGTGGCTGCTGAAGCGTTATGGGCGCAGGTGCACGACGCCCTGGCAACTAATCCGTTTGCACAGTGTGCCCTCGATGAAGCTGCTCATGATTTGGTCGCGAAACGGATGGGGAAGCCGCTTTATGCTCAGTGGGGGCTTGATCCATCGCCTATTCCGCTGACCAATTTCACGATTGGCCTGGATACGCCCGAGATCATGCTGAGCAAGATGCAGGAGATGCCCTGGCCGCTGTACAAAATCAAGCTGGGCCGTGGTGATGATGACCTGGCTTTGCTCCGGTTGCTCCGGCAACAGGCCAATACCGAACGCGGCCCCGTCCGGTTTCGGGTCGATGCCAACTGCGGGTGGACGGCCGAACAGACCCTGGCCTACGGACCAGAACTGATCGATCTTGGCGTTGAGTTTATTGAACAACCGCTGCCCGCCGACGATTGGGCGGGAATGGAACGGTTGCGAGCCGACAGTCTGCTGCCCATCATTGCCGACGAGAGCTGTATCACAGAAGCTGACGTAGCCCGTTGTGCCGACTATTTTCACGGTATCAATATCAAATTGACAAAATGCGGCGGCCTGACGCCCGCCCGTCGCATGATTGCCGAGGCGCGCCAGCGTGGGCTACGCGTGATGGTGGGCTGCATGACCGAATCGAGCGTGGGCATTTCGGCCATTGCGCACCTGCTGCCGCTACTCGATTATGTGGATATGGATGGCTCGTTGCTGATCACCAACGACCCGGCCACCGGGGTGACTTTTGATTTTGGTCAGGTACGTTATGCCAACGAAAATGGTACCGGAGCGGCGCTGATCCAGCGTTAAATCAGTTCATATCTACCCGCCCAATGGCTTCACCTGTGTCTACTCCGCCCGCTACGTTTCTGATCGATCACCTCCCCAATCGAACTATCTGTTACGAGGGGCAGACATACCTGTTCTTTTCGGGTACGTCGTATCTGGGCATGGCCCAGCACCCTGCTATGCAGGCATTGTTGGCAGAGGGCGTGTTGCGATATGGGTTGCAATTTGGTTCTTCACGGAACGGGAATTTGCAGTTACAGGTATTCGCCGAAGCCGAACGTAAACTGGCTCAGTCGGTTGGCGCACCGGCCGCACTGACTGTCTCGTCGGGTATGCTGGCTGGGCAGGTTGTTGTTGACTGGCTGGCAGCGCAGGTAGGACCAGCGGCTGTTGGCTACCAGGCTCCGGGTACGCACCCGGCCCTCTGGCATCCGCTGCTGAAAAAACACACAACCGCGTTGCCGTTGAGTAACGGGCCACTTCCTGCCTACGTGCTTACGAACTCCATCGATGCCATTCGATCAAAGCGATACCCGTTTGACTGGCTGGCCGACCTGCCCACCGATCAGACGATGTATCTGGTCGTCGATGATTCGCATGGGATTGGCGTGTTGAATAACGGACGCGGCATCTGGCCGGAGTTATCGGCCCAGGTAGCTACCCGTCCCAACATACGACTACTTGTCACTGCTTCACTGGCCAAGGCAATGGGTTTGCCTGGCGGTGTGATTTTCAGCGATCCAGGTACGTTAGCCGCTTTGCGCCAAACCGCCTATTTTGGAGCCTGTTCGCCTATGCCACCCGCCTACGCCCATGCGTACCTACAGGCAGATACGCTATACAGGGAAGGATACCAACGACTTGTCAATAACATCGCTCACGCTGAAAGGCTGCTCAGACCAACCGGCTTGTTCAGTCAGGCCGAAGGGTACCCGGTCTTTTACACGGATCATGACGAAATAGCGACCCGACTGCTCGATCAAGGCATTTTTGTTTACTCATTTGCCTATCCGACTGCCGCCGACAAGCCGAATACCCGCCTTGTGATCAGTGCTTTCCATCAGCCTGAAGACATTGAGAAGCTGGCAGCAGCCTTGCTGATGTAACAAAGACAGTGGGGCTACATGAATCGGTTCTGATGGTTGTTTACACTATTTTAAGGTATCGGATGTATGGAATTAGCCCTGTTTCGTTATCCATGCATAAATAGCCTAAAACCGTCAACCGTCATGAAAACAATTACACCAGCTCAGGCCGATCAGCTCCGTACCCATTTGTACAAATCAGGCGCCACTCCATCGCAGGCGTCGTCCTTGCTGCCTCTGTTTTGCCAGGAAATCGAGCACTTTATGTGGATCGGCCTACCATTTGACGTAGCCCTCGATAAGGTTCAACTCGAAGCTGACTACAATCCCGTACAATACCTGCGCGAAAAACACGCCACTAAGCTGGTTGCCTCAGACGACCAATTGCAGGAGCTTGATCTGGACGAAATTGTATTTGCCAATCGGAATCGTGCCTACGGCGCGTACGATTTGCGGAAAGCCTACAATAGAGCGGTGGTCAATGCACTGATGATGACATTGGGGCTCGTTTTTATGATTCTGGCGGCCATAGAAGCGTATCAGCAAGGTAAATGGGTCTATGCCAGTTGGGGCGGCGGTGCCTGGATCGCCGGTATATTCCTGGTTGCCTTTGCTAGTTTTCGGTTCTATGTAGAGCGTATTACGCTGGTTATGAACGAAGAGCAGCAATAAGGGGAGAAGCGACGCACTATTTTGGGCGAATGAGACGTTATGTCTATTCACCAAGTAGAGTATGTCTTGATTAAACGAGTTGGTTTCTCCTTGCTGATGGCGTTAGCCCGGCCTGCTGCCGTGGCAGCCACCAAAATTACGACTGCGCCCCTTGCGCCGAAAGAAAACACCTGGGAACAGCCTACCTTACTGGTCGTCAATAATCCCGCTCTCACGCTGACCAGCCCTGCCTGGCCCGATGGGCAAAGCCTGATTCCTGCCGAGACAGAATTTCCGTTGCTGGATGTCAATTTCTGTGGCGAGGCTATGCCACTTGATCAGGCCGATGTTGTTTCACGCTGGAAACACGTTTTTACGCTGTTCAGGCCGCAATCGCCAAAAATAGATGCGCTGCATAAACAAGCCGACGCGTTCTTCCCAATGGTCGATTCAACATTGGCAGCCTATGATATTCCCGCCGACTTTCGCTATATCCCGCTTGCCGAAAGCGGGCTGAAATCAAAGGCGGTATCGCCAAAGGGGGCGGGCGGCTATTGGCAATTGATGCCAGGCACCGCTCGCGAATTAGGTCTGAAAGTAGGGGGGAGGCATGATGAGCGCTTTAATGCCCAGAAAGCAACTGCCGCCGCCTGTAAATACTTACGAAAATTATACGACCAGTTTGGGTCGTGGTCGCTGGTAGCGGCGGCTTATAATGTTGGCCCCGGGTACGTTAAAGCGCAGCTGAAAAAACAGGCTGACTGTAGCTATTACCAGATGAAGCTGCCGCGCGAAACACGCTATTACCTGTTTCGCGTCTTGCTCTATAAAGAGATTCTATCACGCCCAACCGATTATACTGCTTTCCTGACGGGCGTCTAGAAACATCATCTGCTTCGCATTGTCAGGTAGGCATTGGTCGCAAAAACAACGAATGACTACCTGACAATGCGAAGCAGATGATGTTTTTTATTGTTTCGCCCTGACTGGAAGGTCTTCTAACTGAGCATAGCTGAGCTTCCAGCTTTCATCGGCGCCTTTTTTCCAGAGTAGCATGAAGTTCCCTTCGCCAAGTCCGCCGGGTTCGCCGGGGGCTTCCGGCATTACATCGACCGAGAACGTACCTGCTTCGTAGGCGATCTGTGTATCGGCCACGGTGCTGACTGTGCTTGTTTTTAAGTTGCTGATGGTTGGCAACGTAGCGCGCACCCATTTTTCAGCCACTTCTGATTTCCCGGTGAACCGGGTATCACCTTGCAAAAACTGCACATTATCGTCGAGTAGGGCTACTACTTTATCGGTCTCTTTGTTATTCCAGGCCTGAATAAACTGTTGGTTCAGGGCCGCTACGTTGGCAGGCTCGCTTTTTTTGCAGGAGGCAAACAACAGGGCCACCGCGAGGAATTGAATGATCGTCTTCATAGGAAATGGTGTTTTATGTGGAATTATGTTACAACAGGTGGCCAATCAACGCGCCAGACAGCGCGTTGATTAGTACCAGTACGAATACAGAACGCACAGATTACCAGCTTTTGCGGCGGTATTCAGAGGTGGCGTAAGCCGTGTTGGGGTCGCCGTATGATGTATTGAGCAGAAAGCCGTTACGTACCAGTGGGATAACTACCGGCGCTGGCGCTGCCAGCAGGGCGGTCTGTGCCGTAGCGGGCGCTGACACTTTGGTGATCGGGGCCGCTTTGTGTACGCTGGCAGATCGGCTACGATTCGACGTACCTGAACGCATCTCCCGATTTTCGGTCGCCGTCCGGGCGGCGTATTCACGGTCTTCAGCAGCCCGGGCCGCCGCCGCCGCTTTTTTGTGGCGGTTGTCGATTACTTTACCAATGCCATACCCAGCGGCGGCACCTACGGCAAGGCCCACACCGGCGCCAACTTTACGGTCGCGTTTATTGATGATAGCACCAGCTACACCGCCCACACCAGCACCGATCGCAGTGCCTTTGGCCTGAGGGTTCCACTTCTTTTGAGCTACGCTTTGCGTGGTTGCGAATAAACTGACAACAAATGCCAGCAGCAGAGCCAGGGAGATAGTTCGTTGAGTTTTCATCTCTACAGTTGTTTAAGCGTGAATAAATACTTGTTTGATTCTTGGACAGAGTGCTGTCGACAAGGTTTAAACAATTACCTATTTATGCCCATATTCAACGTAGGATAAGTCGTGATTGTTTGTAATCCGATTGTATGAATGGTCTGGAAAGCCGTTCTCCGTCACGCCAAAAGATTAAGTAACTCATTGAGTTTCAATAGGGCTTCGATAGGAGTGAGGCGATTAACGTCAATGGTGCGCAGTTTGTCTTTAATGGCTTCCGATTTTGGATCCCCGGCTTCAATAATACGAAGGGCCAACTCGCGTTCAGTACCAGCGCCAGCTTCGCGGATGGCTTCTTTGTTGCCTTCGCGCTGATGCGACGCCTCCAACTGCGTTAAGATATGACCCGCCCTTTTTACCACACTGCCCGGCATACCCGCCATTTGGGCTACATGAATACCAAATGAGTGTTCAGAGCCTCCTTCCTTTAATTTCCGCAGAAAGATAACCTTGTTGCCCACCTCCTTCACCGCCACGTTGTAATTACGAATGCGGGGCAGATCGGCGGCCAATTCATTCAGTTCGTGATAGTGTGTAGCAAACAGCGTCTTAGGGCGACAGTCCGTATTGTGCAGGTACTCCGTGATAGCCCAGGCAATTGACACCCCGTCGTAGGTGCTTGTGCCCCGGCCAATCTCATCCATCAATACCAGGCTGCGCTCACTCAGATTATTCAGGATACTGGCTGTCTCCGTCATCTCGACCATGAACGTACTCTCGCCCCGCGATAGGTTATCGCTGGCACCCACCCGCGTAAAAATTTTGTCGACAATGCCAAGCTGGGCCGACGAAGCAGGCACAAAACTACCCGCCTGTGCCATCAGCACTATCAGGGCTACCTGCCGCAGTAACGCCGATTTGCCCGCCATGTTGGGGCCAGTGATCACAATGATCTGCTGCGTTTCATCGTCGAGGTGAACGTCATTGGGTACATACGGTTCGCCTGGAGGCAATTGCTGCTCGATCACTGGGTGCCGACCGTCTTTGATCGTCAGTGCTTTGCTGTCGTTTAACTCTGGCCGAACGTACCTGTTTTTCACGGCCACTTTGGCGAACGAGGAAAGCACATCGAGCACGGATATGACGCGGGCGTTTTGCTGAATAGCCGCCACATAGTCGCCAGTAGCCGTTACCAGTTCGCTGAACATGCGCGACTCGATGCTGAAAATCTGATCTTCGGCATTCAGGATCTTCTCTTCGTATTCTTTCAGTTCAGGCGTAATGTACCGTTCTGCATTGACCAGGGTCTGCTTCCTGATCCAGTCGTCGGGTACGCGATTTTTATGGGCATTGGTCACCTCCAGATAATAGCCAAATACCTTGTTATAAGCGATCTTCAGGGAGCTGATGCCCGTGCGCTGAATTTCGCGATCCTGCAATTGCAGTAGGTACTCTTTACCAGAATAGGCCAGTTTGTGGAGCTGATCGAGCGCTTCGTTAATGCCCGTCCTGATCATATTGCCCTGCGTTGAGAGGACGGGCGGGTCATCACGCAGTTCGGCTTCGATCCGATCGACCAAAAAGGAGAGTGGATTAAGCTGATCGGCATATTTTTTCAACGAAGGTGCATCTGGTTGCTGGCTCAGGGCCGTGATCAGCATCTCTTTGATCGGGAGCACATGCTGTAGCGATCGTTTCAACTGCACCATCTCGCGGGGATTGATGCGGCGAACGGCCACTTTCGAAACCAACCGCTCCAGGTCACCAATCTGCCTGAGGTGCGTCAGCATGGCCTCCAGCAACTCGTCATCCTCATGAAGTAACGCCACCAGGTTGAGCCGTTCGTCGATCAGGGCGCGGTCTTTCAGGGGCAGCATCAACCATTTGCGCAGTAGTCGCGCACCCATTGGCGTAACTGTCTGGTCAAGGATTTGAATGAGCGGAATACCGCCTTCCTGTTGGGCCGCCACCAGTTCGAGATTACGAATCGTGAACCGGTCGAGCCAAACGTACCTGTCTTCTTCGAGCCGGGTAACCCGCTGAATGTGTTGCAGGTCTTTATGCTCGGTTTCGTTGAGGTAGTGCAAAATCACTCCGGCTGCAATGATACCGTCAGGGAGGCCATCAATGCCGAATCCCTTCAGCGAAGTAGTCTGAAAATGCTGCCGGAGGTAATTGTAGCCGAAATCGTACGTAAAGGCCCAGTCTTCGAGGGTGAAGGTGTGAAATTTGTCGCCGAATAAAGTGCCAAAGTCGGCCCGGTGCCGCTTGCAATACAGCACTTCCGACGGATTGAAGCTCTGCAACAACTTATCGATGTAAGCGGCATTCCCTTGCGAGGCCAGGAATTCGCCCGTCGAAATATCGAGAAACGAAATGCCGAACTCTTCTGCTCCCTTGCCAAAATGAACGGCGGCCAGGTAGTTGTTCCGGCGGGTGTCGAGCACGTTATCATTGAAGGAAACACCCGGTGTAACCAACTCCGTAACTCCCCGTTTCACGATCCCCTTGGCCATGGCCGGGTCTTCGAGCTGATCGCAGATGGCTACCCGTTCACCAGCCCGCACGAGCTTGGGCAGGTGCGTATCCAGGGAATGATGCGGAAAGCCTGCCAGCTCTTCATTTGATCCACCGTTATTTCGTTTGGTGAGCGTAATGCCCAGAATACGACTGGCCTTCACGGCATCTTCACCAAATGTTTCATAGAAGTCGCCGACCCGAAAGAGCAGAATGGCACCGGGGTATTTGGCTTTTACCTGATTGAACTGCTTGTTGAGCGGCGTTTCTTTAACGGGTTTTTGAGGCTTATTGGGGGCGAGGGTCTTCACTCGGCGTTGTTACGTAGTTTAGACAAATTTACCATTTTTTAGCCGTTCTTCGCGTGGTTTAGCCCCCAGCTTTTGCATGAATACACCTCGAAAACTCAGTCTCGACGAGTTGAACCGTCTATCGATCGACGATTTTAAATCAGTCGAAAAATTTCCTTATTGCCTGCTCCTCGACGATATCCGCAGTCTGAACAATGTAGGGTCGGTGTTTAGAACGGCCGATGCTTTCCGGGCCGAAAAGCTCTACCTCTGTGGCATTACTGGTACGCCACCTCATCGCGACATCACCAAAACGGCCATCGGGGCCACTGAATCGGTTGACTGGCAACACGCCCCCGATATTGACGGGCTGGTAAACAATTTGCAGGAAGCCGGGTATGTACTAATAGCGATTGAGCAGGCTGAAGGAAGCGTGCCGCTACCCAGGTTTAACCCTGACCCAGCCAAACGGTATGCGTTTGTGTTTGGAAATGAAGTAATGGGTGTGCGAGACAGCGTGGTTCAGAAAGCGGATCATGTAGTTGAGATTCCTCAATTTGGCACCAAACACTCCTTGAATATTGCTGTTACGGCCGGCGTGGTCTGTTATGATTTTGTCAATAAAATAACAAAAACTTAACATTAGCCTTGTAATTGTCGTAATTTATACCTATATATTTGTAGATTTTTTTCTAACATAGTCATGGCAAAAACCGACAAAAAACAAAGCCACACCAAGACGCTGGCGGCTGAAATCGTCACTGTAGTTGAAACGAAAGTAGCGGAAGCGGGCGAGGCAACTAAAAAAGTAAAAAAGGCAATTGAGAAATCGGCCGAAAAACTGGCAAAACGCTTAAGTAAGCTCGTCGAGAAGGAGAAGAAGCAGCTGGCTAAACTGACCGCCAAGACTGCCAGGAAAGAAGAAAAGAAAGCGCATAAAGACGCTAAAAAAGCAATTAAGAACGCGTCTAAAGCAGAAAAGAATGCAGCCCGTACAAAAAGCAAGAAGGCCAAAGAGGTTGCTAAAGCCAGTACGCCTGAACTGAAAGCAGTACCCATGCCGGTGGCTAAACCAGCTGCCCCCAAGGCTACTACACCCGCCGCGCCTAAACCCAGAACGACCCCGGCCCCTAAGGCCCCAACAGCTGCCCCGGCGCGTAAAGCGGATCCAGCAAGCCCCGCCTCAACGACTGAAAAAGCTACTTCAACCCAAGAAACACCAGTTTAATACCACAATACATTCCTTTTATATACTTATTGTAGCCCGCTTTGGCGGGCTTTTTTTATTAATAACATAATTTACTGACTGGTATGTGACGGATTAGTATAACTTTACGTCTATAGCCCCGGTCTGCTTTTAGCCCGGCTATAGATGAAATTGGATTATGACTCTGCTGCCTATGAACAATATAGCTACGTATGTTTTGCGTAACTGGTATTACGGCTTGCTCATTGTTGCAGTGTTTGTACTGTCAGCTTTTTTTGGAACTGATGCAAACCGGTTAGGTTGGCTGTTCTGGCTTTTAGCCATTATGAGCCTGTGTGTGGTTGGCTACTCCGTGTGGCGAAATGCCCGTGAACACCAGATGTCTTATGTGCACAAAGAGGTGCTCGATACCATTGTGCATGAATTTCAGACGCCCATTTCTGCTATAAAGATGGCCGCCGATATTCTGGCAACTCCGTTTGGCCGCTCATCGGAGGAGCGTACAGACAAATACATTCATATAATTCAGGAAGAAACGCAACGGCTCCAGCAACAAGTCGATGTGATGCTTAGTCTGGCACGGGCCGATCGGGACCGCCTGACCATTAATATCGACGCCGTAAATCTGCACCAGCTAATTCAATCAATTGCCGAACGGCACGGCAGTTACCTGAAACTCCGTTTGCAGGCAACACAACCCGTTTTGCTGGCCGACAGGCTGCATCTGACAAATGTGCTGCATAATCTCGTAGATAATGCCATCAAATACAGCCCGGGCGAGCCTGAATTAACGATCCAAACGGAAGGAAATCGGTCTAATCTCGTGATTACCGTGATGGATCGGGGGTTGGGTATTCCCAAGCACCTGCAACGAAAAATTTTCAAACCCTTCTATCGCATCAGCGAAAATAACCAGGGCAGCGTCAAGGGGTTTGGCCTGGGCCTGAGCTATGTTCAGCGCATTGTTGAAGCCCATGCCTGGCATATAGAGGTTACCAGTGAAGTTGGCAAAGGCAGCGAGTTCAGGATCTTGTGCCCCCAAAGTTCGTTAGCCCCGAGTATACACTTGTCTGAGAGCCGGATCTAGCAGAGAATCAATGGCATAAAGAGGGGTCGGGTACGTGCTACGCCTGGGTACGTTATTGTAACAAGCGTAGCACGTACCCGACCCCTCTTTATACCATTACTGACCTACTCAGTAAGTTACAGCTGAGGCTGACTGATTCTGAAAAGCTGCTTCCTGTACGAAGTTTAGCAGATCTTCATTCAGTTGATCTTTTGACGTAACGAAAAGGCCATGTGGCTCGCCATCATAAATCCGATAGTCGGCGTTGGGCAGTAACTCGTGCGATTTCTCACCCGACGATTCGATGGGCACCGTTTTATCGGCATCCCCATGAATAATCAGCGTCGGCACCGTGATCGAACTCATGTCGTCGCGGAAGTCGGTTGAGGAGAATGCTTTCGCGGATTCCAACGTAGCCTTTGGCGACGCTAAGGAGGCCAGCATAAAGTCGTGGTTCAGGTGCGCCTGACTGACCGGATGGCTCACCAGATTGACGCCGTAGAACTGTTTGGCGAACGTTTCCAGAAATGCGTACCGGTCTTTTTGCATGTCTTCAGCCATCGAATCGAAGGTATCCTGTGGTACACCGTCGGGGTTATCGTCGGTCTGAAGCATATATGGTGTTACGGCACTCACGAGCACAGCTTTGCTCACCTTGGCACCGCCATGACGGCTGAAATAACGGGCCACCTCGCCACCGCCCATTGAGAAACCGACCAGTACGACATTGTTCAGATTCAACTCATCGATAACGTCTTTCAGGTCGTCAGCGAAGGTGTCATAATCGTAACCACCCCAGGGTTTTGATGATTTACCAAAGCCACGGCGATCATACGCTACGCAACGGTAGCCACGATCGGCGAAGTAGGCGATCTGGTTTTCCCACATCTCGTGGCTCAGCGGCCAGCCGTGAATGAAGACAATAGTCGGCTGCGTTGCATCAGTTGATGATGACAGACCGGGTGTTGATGAGCTGTTATATGATGAACCCGTTACATCTTGAACGAAGAGGTTAACGGGCTCGCCGAAACGAGAATCCTTTGTTTGTATGTAAGGCATGACGTTAATGAGTAGGGGTTTGCTACTCGCCTATAGAACAAGTGTACCTACACACAGTTGGGTTATTTGAGTGAATGGCCAACCAATAGGAGTGAGTAGTAATAGAAACAGGCGCTGCTGATTGGTCCAGAGACCGCTCAGCAACACCTGTTTCTGTCTACTCGATCAGTTTCTCACTTCGCTGTGCTTGAAACAGCAGCTGCCGTTACGGTCATTACGCCATTCATGATACGCCAGTGGCCGGGGAACGTGCAGAGGTAAGGGTATTCGCCGGGCTGGTCGGGCGCTTTGAAACGCAGCCGCACCGTCTGGTTCGGATTCACCAGCGCAGTCGCCGCCAGAATATCCGATGACTCAGGTACGTAGTTTTTTTCAGCACCATCCTTGGCGGTAATCATAGCGTCGGCCAGTTTTCCAATCCGATCCGTCGATTTAGGCTTGCCGACAACCAGGTTATGTTGCATAGCGTCTGGGTTTTCGAGCACAATAATCACCGTTTTACCCGCCGGAACGCTAAATGCTTTTTTATCGAAACGCATTTCTTCACGTACCGTTTTCATCTGAATCACGATCGCGTTAGGGTCGATATCCGCGTTAGCATCGCGCAAACCCCAGGCTTCGAGCAGCCGATTCAGGCGAGGACGGGCATCTTCGGGCAGACTTGTGCCGATACTGGCCAGCAAACTCTGCTGGCTACTACCTACCAGCGGTTTTGGTGGCTGACCATCGGCAGGGCGCTGTCTGCGCACATATGGGTAGCCATCTGAAAGGCCTTTTACCAATGCAAGGGCTTCATCACTGTCGAGTTTAGTCGCTTTCTCCAGCATGGCCACTATCAGATCGGGCGTGGCCGTTGATGCATAGGCTCGGGCAGCCCGTTCCAGCGCTACAGTACGTAGTTGAGCTGGTGCCCGAAAGCTGATTTTAGCCGTGTGGTTGTTGTTCCTACGGTCAGCATCCGCGAAGGTAGCATCCTTGTCAATGCTGATCGAGAGCGTGTAATCACCTGCTTTTTCACCTGCCAGGGCCAGATCGCCAACCCAGGGGCCATTGTTTGTGCGGGTAATCGCTACAGTTTCACCAGGCGCAATGCCACCATCGAACGTCCGGCTGATGAAATCGATTTTAGGGCCGGCCGTGGCGGCGGTGCTGCCTTCAAAACGAATGTTCAGCGGTACCACTACGCCTTTCGGAAGCGCTTCGGTTCCCTGATTGGTGATGTAAATAGTCGTGCGGGCAGCCTCCCGAACAACAGGTCGGAGCGGTTCGGTCACTACTTTGCTGACCATCAGATCAACACCATTCACAGCCCGTTGGGGTGCCGCCGGTGCTGCCTGACCAGCGGGTTGCTCTGGCGCCATGCTGGCCATTGGGCCGTGCTGGCTGTGATCCATCGTCGCGTGTGCACTGGCTGTATTGCCTGTTGTACCAGATTTACTGATCGAGCCTAACCACTGATGCAGCAAACGGGCGTTGTTGCTGTTGAAAGCACAGGCGAACGCATCGGGCAACCAGCGATCATCATTACCTGATGTCTGGCGTAGGCGAGCCAGCACTGCATCGTCTGTTGCCGGGCTGGCTGGGGCTTCGCTCAGGGCCAGCAAGCTGTTCAGTACAACAAGCGGTTCGGCATCATACAAAGCACGCTGAGCCAGCAGCATGCTGACGCCTGCCTCGGTACGGGGCATCACCTGCACGGCCGTTTTACGCACACCAGCGCAGGGATGCTTCATCGCTTTCTCCAACTCGCTGGGCGTAATGGCGCCCAAACCATGGAGCGTCCATAACGCATGTACAGCCGGTGCATTAATGCCAATCTCATCAACTTTCGGATCGTTGGCGATGGCCCACAGTTGTGGAACTACGTCTTTGTTACCCCGCTCAACCAGCAAACGCTGGGCATGCATACGCCAGAACAGGTTGTCGTTTTTCAGGGCCGCTATCAGGCTGGCCGCCTCATTCCGGTTCAGTTTTGGGGCTGTATAGGCTGGCGCTTTACTATAACCAACGCGGTAAATGCGGCCGTGCGTAAAGTCGCGGAGGTTGGTTTCATAGGCGTTACCAGAACCATTTTTGAAGCCCTGCGGCACAGGATTATGCTGAATGATATAGCTATACCAGTCGGCTACCCATACGGCTCCGTCGGGGCCAACTTCGGCAAATACAGGAGCAAACCATTCGTCGGCGCCAGCCATCAGGTTGAAGCTGCCCGCACCGGTTTCGGCATCCGAGAAGTCAGACCCCTGTTTTACCATCCGGTTCTGGTGAACAATGTGCCCGGTTGGCTCGCTGACAAACGCTACCTGGTTCCAGTACGCTTTCGGGAAAGCCCGGGCTGTGTACAGGTTATGACCCGCCGCCGCCGTGAAACCGCCGAATACATCGACCTGACGTACCCGTTCGGTAATGGGCTTCATGTCTTTATGGGTATCAGTGCTGCGTCCGCCAATCATGGTACCCGGACGGGCGTTGAAGGCTTTGTTGGGGATAGCCATGTACCAGCCGTGGCTGTTATTGGCAGTCGACCCAAATACGTTTCCGGTTTCGTCGAAACCCAATCCCCAGGTGTTGTTCGAGGTATTGGTCATGTATTCCAGCTGCGAGCCATCGGGTTTGAACCGGAAGAAACCCTGACTGAATCGGAGTGTATCGGGGTTATTGCCCACCACGCCTTTGAAACCGGAGTAACCCACGCTGCCCCACACCCAGTTGTCGAATCCGTAGTGCAGATTGCTTGGACCAGCATGGGTATCAAACGTGCCGAAACCAGTAAACAGGATCTTTTTCTCGTCGGCTTTATCATCGCCGTTGGTATCGCGCAGATACAGCATATGCGGTGCCTGCGACACAACCAGCCCGCCATTGGCAAACGCCATACCGGTCGGGATGCTCAAGCCTTCAGCAAAGTTGGTAAACTTGTCGGCTTTGCCATCTCCGTCTGTGTCTTCGCAGATCACAATAGAATCGGAACCGCCTTCAGGTTTTCGTTCGTTCGGGTAATCCTTCGTGATCAGCACGTATAACCGGCCGCGATCATCCCAGGTCATAGCAATGGGGTGCATCACGTTGGGTTCGTGGGCAAAGAGGTTCATCGTGAAATCAACTGGCACCTGAATGTGCTTCATCGACTCTTCGGGCGAGAGCGGCAACTGCTCCATTTGCTCGCCAGGCCGTTTTTCGTAGTTTGGCAGGTTGGCCGATTTGTAGGCAAACGCCTGCGGGTTCAGGTCGTCGTGCTGTTTTTTAACCCCATCACCAACGGCCCATAGAATGCCTCGTTCCAGCAATTGCTGAAAAGCAGGCTGGCCCCAGGTACGTTCGTCGTGGCCATAGGCCGTGTAAAAGACGCGGCCTTTTCCGTAGGTACGTGTCCAGGTGTATGGCTCTTCGGCAGCGCCAGGTCGGTTGGCCGCTGCCATGTCTTTCGCCTGATCGGCTTTAATCGGACGTACAGCCAATACATTGTTGTCGGCCTGCAAATGCGTGTGCAGGTACGTTTCGTCGTAGGCTTTAAACGACGGTAACCCTGCCGTGATCGCATTGTCGGGCTGCGTAAACCGAGTCTGTATCGTGTCCATTCGGTGCCGCCAAAATTGACCACCCACCACTTTATCAACGTACTCGGGTGAGTTGCGGAAGCAATACGATGCGCAGTGCACCGGAATGACACCGTGGCCGGCGGCTACGTAGTCGAGTAGGGCGCGTTCCTGCGGTTTCGGGATGCTGTCCCAGTTGGCGTAGATCAGAAGGCCATCGTATTTCGACAGGTTATCGGCCGTGAGGTCTTCCAGCTTATCGGTATACGTAATGTTGATACCCCGGCTTCCCAGAGCGGCCATCAACTGTGGCACCCGGTCAATGGGTTTATGGTGCCCATTGTCGCCCAGAAAAAGAATTTCTGTACGACGAGGACCGCTTTTCCGGGCCGACGAAGTTTTCGTCGTGGTACCGTCCATCTCCTTGATGACCTTCGTAGGCGTACGGGTGCAATTCGCGAGGACCAGCGTCGTGAGAGCGGTTACCAGCAACGATCTGTTTAATGAGAAAGTCATGGGTTATACATCGTTTTTCGAGTTGAATGAATCAGGGGGTTGTCAGACGCTAACTGATGGCTTGCTACTAAGATCGACACGTGTTTCCAAAAGCCTGATGTCCAGCGTATAACGGCTAAATGTTACTGGTTAAAGTCGGGCAGTTTCATAATCTCTCCACCCTTCATCGCCGACTCATGCGCCAGAATACCAACACTTGTCCAGTTGGCCGATTGGGCTGCATTGGGGAAGGGGTCGCGGTCTTCGCTGAGGGCCGTCAGAAATTCGTTGACCATGTGTGGGTGCGAACCACCGTGGCCACCGCCCTGTGTGAACGACAGGTGCTGCGTTTCATCGGCATCATACACGCCTTTTGTCGTAAACCGCTGAATTTCGGCAGGCAACAGGTGTGCGTAATCGGGTACCGTCACTTTCTCGGGAATCTCGGGCTCGGGTTTTTTCGCCGTGTGAATCACCGGTTGTTCGTCTTCGATCAGTTGCCACTCGAATGATTTCTTGTCACCATATACTTCAAAGCTCTCCCGATACTGCCGGGCTACATCGAACAGTGACCGATACACATAGGCTGATAAATCGCTGTTTTTGAACTTGATGTGCGCCGATTCAACGGCAAAAGGCGAGTTATGAATGGCCGCCAGTTCAGGGCGAATGGTGCCTGAACCGAAGCACGACACATAATCGGCTTCCAGGCGGAGCAGACCAGCCACTGGACCAACGCAGTGGGTGGCGTAGTGCATGGGTGGCAGACCGGGCCAGTAGTCAGGCCAGCCATCCATATCCTGCTGATGGCTGGCTTTCAGGAATTGCACCTTGCCCAGTTCGCCTTTTTCGTACATCTCTTTCACGAACAGAAACTCGCGGGCATATACTACGGTCTCCATCATCATGTATTTCTTACCGGTTTCACGGGTCACACGAACGATCTCTTCACACTCCTCAACGGTGGTCGCCATCGGCACCGTGCAGGCCACATGCTTGCCGGCACGAAGGGCTTTCAGGCTTTGTTCGGCATGGTTCGGAATGGGTGAGTTAATGTGAACGGCATCAACGTTGGGGTCGGCCAGGAGTTCATCGTAATTGCTATAACGTACCTGGATGCCGTAATCATCACCTATTTTATTGAGGTTTTCGACATTGCGCTGGCAGATAGCGTACATGTTAGCCAGCGGATGGCGCTGGTAAATTGGAATAAATTCAGCCCCAAACCCGAGGCCAACGATGGCGATGTTAATCATTGTAAGGAGTTAGTCGTTCACTAATTGGGTCATTAACAGCTTAATATGGCTCAGTCCTTCACGCGCTAATTGCTCTGGCGAGTTGAACATAGGCCGGAAAATATGAGTGGCAGCGGCCAGCTCGGGTGGGTTTACACCAAAAGCTTCGATGGCGATAGGGCCTGTGTAGTCAATATCGCCCAGGGCCTGTAATACCTTATCGAAATCGACCTGCCCTTTGCCGGGCGTTGACCGGTCATTCTCGGAGAGCTGCACATGCACCAGATACGGGGCAAGTGTGCGAATGGCATCGGTCACGTTCTTCTCCTCGATATTGGCGTGGAACGTGTCGAAGGCAGCCCGGCAATAAGGATGATCAACCGCCTCGATGTATCGCCTGGTATCGGCCGCGCAGGTGAGCAGGTACGTCTCGAACCGATTCAGCGACTCGATGGCCAGCATGACGTTTTGCTGTTGCGCGTGCTCGGCTATTTCGTTCATGCTGTCGACCGACCAGGCCCATTCATCAGCCGTAGCGGGTTTACCCGTGAACAGCTTGAAACCAGCGAAAAAGGGCCCCATCAGGATGGGCGATCCCACCGCCGCCGAACAATCAACGATTTGTTTCAGGTACGCTACGCCAGCTTTCCGGACGGCCGCATCAGGGCTAAGCAGTGTCAGTTCGGGTGGCAACAGCGAGCAGGTCTGAACAGCCAGGCCCAGGTCTGCTGCCTGTTGGCCGAGGCGTTGCCATTTCGCCAGATTGGTGGGTGCACCGGGCGTGGCGCCAACCGGCATTTCTACAAAATCAAAACCCGTTCGCTTCAGGTACGTTAGCGTGTCTGAGAGGTCCTCATCCATGGTCATCGTCCAGGTAAACAGGTTCATGCCAAGCCGGTTCATGCGCAGGTAGTTATAAGGTTCGTACTACTGATTCAGGAAATATTTCTACAAAGCTATCTTTGTTCAATTTATATTGTTGGCCTACTTTTGTCTAATATTGACTTTATTTTTGCAACTACGCCGAAGTATCACCAAGGTTAGTGTCAATTCATGCATACTATTAAGCTTTCTTTATGAAATCTGCCCTGCGCAAGGATATTGAGTCGGGTATTGGTTCGTTTGTTGTCAGAGACCTGATCGAACCGCACTTTGATCCGAACTGGCATTTTCATCCCCACTACCAGTTATTTCTGGTTGAAGAAGGAACCGGCACGCGTTTTATTGGTGATTCAATCCGCCCGTTTGCTCCGGGCGATCTGGTCATGATCGGCCCCGATCTGCCACACCTTTGGCGGAGCGATCAGCCTTATTTTTTGCCTGAATCTGGCCTGCAGACGCACGGGCTGGTGGTCTATTTTACCGACGACTGTCTGGGTACGGATTTCTTTAATAAGCCCGAAATGCATCGTATCCGCCAACTGCTCGACAACTCCAGAAAAGGTGTGACGTGGGTAGGCGAAACGCATGAGCAAACCGTGGCGGCGCTGCGTAAACTGGTTCTTCAGGCGCCAACATTCCGACGGGTGCTCGATTTCCTGGCCTTACTCGATGACCTGGCTCATTCGGTCGATGCTCAGCTGATCACCAGTGCTAATTATAGCAACCCAATGAAACCTGCCGACGCTGATGAGGGCAGTGCCTCGTCGCAGGCCTACCGTCGTATGCAGGCTGTCCATACCTACGTGCTGACACACTTCCACGAAGCTATAAAACTAGATACAGTAGCTGATATCGCCGGATTGACTCCGTCGGCGTTCTGTCGGTATTTCAAGGTACGTACCAACAAAACGTTTGTCGATTTTGTAACGGAAGTGCGGATTGGTCATGCCTGTAAATTACTGATAAATAGCGACTTGTCTATTTCACAAATTGGCTACGAAAGCGGCTTTCGTACGATGTCGAACTTCAACCGGCAATTTCGCGACGTAACCGGCCAAACACCCTCGCAATACGTGAAAACGATGGGAGGGGTGTAAGGGGAGGAAAGGAGGAAAGGGAGGAAGGGAGGAAAGGGATTTCTCACGCGTAAGCCCCTTTCCTCCCTTTCCTCCTTTCCTCCTTTCCTCCCTTTCCTCCTTTCCTCCTTACTTCGGTCCCATTCGGATGGCGCCATCGAGACGGATTACTTCGCCGTTGAGCATAGGGTTTTCAACGATGCTTTTTGCCAGCATACCGTACTCGGCAGGTCGGCCAAGCCGTGACGGAAACGGTACCTGCTGTCCCAGCGAGAGGCGAGCCTCTTCGGGTAAACCGGCCAGCAATGGGGTTTCAAACAAGCCGGGTGCGATCGTCATTACCCGAATGCCTGATTTGGCCAGGTCGCGGGCAATGGGTAAGGTCATTCCCACGATTCCTCCTTTTGAGGCAGAATAGGCGGCTTGTCCAATCTGTCCGTCGTAGGCGGCAACAGAAGCCGTATTAATAAGTACACCACGCTCACCGTCAGCGTTGGGTACGTTCCGTTCCATGGCAAAAGCCGCCAGCCTGATCACGTTGAACGTACCGACCAGATTTACGTCAATGATTTTGCGGAAGGCATCGAGCGAATGCGGTCCGTACTCCCCATTTACTTTACCAATGGTTTTGCGCGCCTCGGCAATGCCCGCACAGTTGACAGTGATGTGTAAACTACCAAACGTGCCGATGGCCAGATCAATAGCTTGTTGCACATCCGATTCGTTTGCCACGTTCGTTAAAGCAAAGCGAACACGCCCACCAAGTTCCGCTACCAGCATGTTTCCCCGGTCCTGGTTCAGATCAGCGATGATAATGTTGGCGCCGGCTGCATGGAAAGCCCGGACGGTAGCCTCCCCGAGGCCAGATGCCCCTCCTGTAATTAAGGCGGTTGTTTCTTGAAGGTTCATGGTAAACAGATTCCTATAAAATTGCCATCAGCTCGTGCCAGTGACGAATGTCGTAGGTGGCTGGGTCAGCTACCGTTTCTCCTTTGGGATTATAAAAAACAGTATCCAGTCCAACGGCTTTCGCCCCCAGGATATCAGCCTCGTAATTATCCCCTACCATTAGGCTGTCGGTTTTGCTGGCGCCGGTTGCCTGCAACGCAAACTCGAAAATACGCGGATTGGGCTTCTTGGCATCTGCTGACTGAGTCGTGACGATTTCATCAAAAAAATGCGCAATCTCTGCGGCCGCCATTTTAACCGCCTGGATTTCGGCAAAGCCATTGGTGATAATGTGCATCCGATAACGCCCATGCAGATGATTCAGGATGTCGAGCGCTGATTCGGTCAGGTGGGCTTTCTTCGGCAACAGCCGCAAATAATCGGTGTTCAGGCTGGCGCATTGGGTGGTGTCAGCAACCCCCAATGCACGGAATACCATCGGAAACCGATGTTGCCGGATATACTCATGATCAATTAAATCCAAATCGTAGTCGCGCCATAGCTGCCTGTTGACCGTAATAAATGTTTCTGCAAAGGCCTCGACCGAAGATAGTCCTACTTCGGCGAGTTTATGCGTATCATACATTTCCGCGATACATTCTGCCGAGTTACGGTCGAAATCCCACAGCGTATGGTCAAGGTCAAAAAAAAGGTGTCTGTACATAAAAAGGGGCAACGCCTACCGTCAGGGGCTGTTGGGTACTGACCGGGTTGGCCGGTCAGGCTAGGTAATGAGCAGTGTGAAGGTCAGCTGAGGCGCTTAAAAATTAAGCGATAACCGCTCGACTACTTCGTTATTAACAACATGTTTTTCTACAATTTCAGGAATATCTTCAATCTGGACATTGCCGTAGTAGGTACCTTCCGGATAAATGACCAGAGCTGGCCCGAAGGCACAGGCATCCAGGCAGCCTGCCCGCTGGGCACGTACCTGTTTCTGTAGGCCACGTTGAGTAATTTCCTGTTTGAAAGCCTCAAGAAGGGCCGCTCCGTGCTCGGCGCCACATGACTTTTTTGGGGATTCTTTCTGATTGGTACAGACAAAGATGTGTTTCTCAAATTTCATGATAAGATGGCTTAATCGTCGTTTTTTGAGGTGCTAAGGTAGTTTACGCCCCCCAATTAAACGGTCGTAACGTTTTTTTGTCAAATAAATTGACCACCCACGCATCCTTTTGCTTTATCAATACGTATAGTTTGGTACAGTTTTAGTTGGACAGCAGAAGGATACTTACTAAATTGATGCTGCATTCAGGTTTTGTCACAAAAAGTTACACAGACCACTTGTAAGTTTTCGACAAATTTTGTTATTTTGATATTAAATCTCCTTCCATCTCACAATTCTTAACACGGACACACACTATCGACTAAAAGCTCTACGTTACCTAATTGTCTTTCTGAAATGGAAAAAGCCCAGGTTAACGACAGCGAGCTTATTTCGTCGTACATCCGTGGTAGTGAGAAAGCCTTCGAAAAGCTGGTTTTGCGGCATAAGAACAAGGTTTATACAACCATCTATCTTATTGTCAAAGATCAGTATATAGCCGAAGATCTGATGCAAGACACCTTTATCAAGGCGGTCGACACCATCAAATCGGGGCGTTATAACGAAGAAGGTAAATTCCTTCCCTGGATTATCCGTATTGCTCACAATCTGGCCATCGACTATTTCCGGCGAGATAAACGCTACCCCAATGTAGTGTTTGAAGACGGAAGCAATGTGTTTAACACACTTGAATTTGCCGAGGACTCAGTGGAGGCGGTGCAAATTCGGCGCGAGACACATGAGCACCTGCGTGAGCTGATTCAGCGATTGCCGGAGCAACAACGCCAGGTGTTGATCATGCGGCATTACGAGGAGATGAGTTTCCAGGAAATTGCCGATGCTACCGGAGTCAGCATTAACACCGCTTTGGGACGTATGCGTTATGCACTTATAAACCTGCGCAAGCAGTTAAGCAAACGTCCAGTAAGCTATGACAAAAACATTTACCCAAGATGACGTCATCCGATACGTCTACGAAGAAACTTCTGAGGAAGAAAACCTTCTGATCGAAGAGGCCCTGATGGCCGAACCTGAATTAATGGGGTTCTTTCTCGATGCGCTTGAACTTCGTGCCTTGATGGACAAAATAGAACGGGCACCACGTCCGTCTACGATCGAGTCTATCTTATCTTATTCTTCCTTTCACCCAAATTCCCCTGTTGGTAACCCGAGTGGTGTTGCATAACATGGGAATTTTTGTTTCCTCATCAATGACTTATTCAATTGGTCGGTGGTCCCTGCTTGGGGCCACCGCTTTCGCGTTTGTAGCTGTTGCTACGCCCGGTATTGCCCAGCTTTCGAAAGCTGGGAAACGAACCAATACAACCGTAACGAGCACGGCGGCCTTGCCAGAAGCGCAGTTATCGCGCGCTGAGTTGGAAAGTCACCTGCGGTTCATCGCCTCAGATGAATTGCAGGGGCGACGAACCGGATCGGCGGGAAATATGGCGGCGGCCCGCTATCTCGCCGAACAGTTCCGGCAATTGGGATTGAAACCCGCGTCGGATAATAACAGCTACTACCAGCCTGTTGCCCTGCAACGTACCCAGCCGACAGCTTCGGGAACAATCCGGTTCGGAGCCGACTCGTTGACCGTAGGCAAGCAGTTTGTTGTGGTGGCGGGTGGAGCCATGAGCCAGACCGCCGAGAGTGTCTATGTCGGGTATGGACTAACCGCCGAAGACTACGCAGGTAAAGACGTAAAAGGCAAATTCGTTGTGACGCAGGTAGGATCGGCAGAAGCCAAATCACCGCGCGATCTGATCAGCGCTATGACAGCCAAGCGAAAACTGGCGTCAGAACGGGGGGCGTCGGGGATCATCGAGCTGTTTGCGTCTCCTGCCACTCCCTGGACATTTGCCAACCGCTTCTTTAACAGTGAACAGCTCAGTATTCCCGTAGCTGAAGCACCCGGCCAAACGCCGATACTGCATATCTGGGCTGACAATGGAAAAGGCCAACTGGCTGGCCTGAAAGACAATAAAGCGGTAACGGTACGTACGTCAGGCCGGGCTGCTCAACCCGTAAATGCCGTGAATGTAGCTGGCATTGTGGAAGGAACAGACCCTGCTTTACAATCAGAATATATTCTGTTAACGGCTCATTACGATCATATTGGCACGGCTAAGGCGGGTACTGGTTCTGTTACTGCTGCCGACACCATTTATAATGGTGCCCGTGATAATGGGATGGGAACCGTGGCGTTGCTGGCGGCGGCGAAAACCCTGATGGCGCAGCATCCGAAACGGTCAGTCATTATTGTGGCGTTGACTGGTGAAGAAGTTGGCTTACTTGGAAGCCGTTATTACGCCGAACATCCGTTGGTACCCCTAAAACAGACTATCTTCAACTTCAATATTGACGGCGCCGGCTACAACGACACAAGCATTATTTCTGTGATTGGTCTGGAGCGGACAGGCGCTAAAGCCGAAATAGAGCAGGCGGCAGCCCAGTTTGGCCTGGGTGTTTTTGCCGAACCAGCGCCTGAACAGGGTTTGTTCGACCGTTCAGATAATGTGAGTTTTGCTGCCAAGGGCGTACCTGCGCCTACGTTGTCGGAAGGCTTTAAAGCATTTGATGAAGAACTGATGAAGAATTATCATCAGGTTTCAGATAATCCAGATACCATCGATTACGATTACTTGCTAAAGTTCTGCCAGACCTATGCCCGGGCTGCCCGGCTCATTGCCGACCGTAAAACGCGCCCTGTCTGGATAGCCGGCGACAAGTATGAAGCGGCTGGGAAAGCCTTATACGGTCAATAAACTAAACCCTGGTGGGGGACGTTATAACCGGTATACTACGGAGTAAAACCAACGTTGGTTATGTTATTAAAAGTCCTGCTCGTTTTCACCCTGCTTATTGTGTTTGTGCCACCGGTACGTCGGTTCGTTTTCTATTTGCTGGTTGGTCGGCAACTGGTCAAAGAGCAGCGCCGTGCTACCGAACGTACCCAGCCAGTTCGGGAGGGTGAAACGCGGGTATCATCGACAGCGCGCACCCGGACGGGTGAGTCACCTATGCGAGGGGGCGAGTATGTTGATTATGAAGAAGTGAAATAGATTCTTTTAAGATAAATTAACGAAGCCCGTGCTACTTAGTGCGGGCTTTTTTAGTGCCAGCTAAGATTCAGTAAATCAGCCGCATGATGTTTGGACAATTAACAGTCTGGTTGTTATTTTAGGCAGGATATAACCTGAAATGCAAAACTTTTTAGGGCTAAAATCACGTTTTCTATGTACCAGACCGTTGGTACGTTAATCACTTACTATCTCCCTCATGTTTGTTCCCCGTTTTATTGCCGTCGGCGTACTGTCGACTCTGTTTATTGCAAACCACGCCATTGCTCAAAGTAAAAATCCGGCCATGCCCGTTAAATCGGTTAAGGCGAAAGCAGAGCCCGCCAATGCCAGGAAATCGTTAGTAGCCAATAGCCAGGATTCATTGAGTTACAGTGTGGGCTACAGTATTGCCCAGAGCATGAAGCAGCAGGGGTTAACCAGTGTTAACACGAATATCCTGGCAAAAGGGATTGAGGATGCGCTCAAAAACCAGCCTTTGCAGATTGCTGAGCCGCAGATGCAGCAGATCATGATGAACTACATGCAGAAGCAGTATGCCGCCAGGAATGCAGAAGCGGGCAAAGCGGCTGAGGGTAACAAAAAGATAGGAGCAGCTTTCCTGGCAGAAAATAAAGCGAAGCCGGGCGTTCAAACCACAGCAAGTGGTTTACAGTATATAGTAGAGAAAGAGGGGACAGGCGCTAAACCTGTGGCAACTGACCGGGTTAAAGTTCATTATACCGGTAAGCTGATTGACGGTAAGGTATTTGATAGCTCTGTAGAACGCGGTCAGCCAGCTGAATTCGGTGTGACAGAGGTGATAAAGGGTTGGACGGAAGTACTGCAATTAATGCCCATTGGGTCGAAATGGAAAGTGTTTATTCCATCAGACATTGCCTACGGAGACCGGGGTACAGGTGATATCGGGCCTGGCTCAACGCTTATTTTTGATATTGAGTTGTTAGACATTGTAAAAAACTAATGAGTGAAAGACTGAAAGACTGAAAGAGCGAACCGCACTGCTCCTGTTATAAAGCATACGCAAGTGTTGTACCTCGCTCTTTTGCTCTTTCAGTCTTTCGCTCTTTGTCACGATGAGAAAATACCTGATTACACTGGTTCCTGTGCTGATGATGAGTCTTCAGCCAGAATCTCGTACGGCTTCGGCTTCAATCAGTCAGCAATCGACTGTCTGGACTCCTTCGGGCGATGACTTAAAGCCAACTGTCACACAAGAGCGCGTGGAACAGGCTGTCACTCAGCTGTTGACACGCTATCATTACCGGAAAGTGCGGTTGAGCGACTCGTTGTCGACAGTTGTGTGGAACAACTATTTGAAGGAGATGGACCCCAGTAAAGTTTATTTTCTCTCCTCAGATGTTGCTTCTTTTGAGAAGTATAAAAACCAGATCGATGATGCACTAGTCAATGGTGACCTGACGGCCGCTTTCGATATGTACAACGTATTTCGGAAGCGTTTCAACGAGCGGAACGAGTTTGTGAAGCAGACGCTGAGCAAGCCGTTTTCATTCTCTGTTGATGAGTCGTATAATGTTGATCGGGAAAAAGCCCAGTGGCCAAAATCGCTCGACGAGCAGAATGATATTTGGCGGAAAATGCTGAAAAATCAGGCATTGGAACTGAAACTGGCCGGTAAAGCAGATACCTCTGTTGCCAGTCTGATGAATAGCCGCTATAAAAACCTGGCGAAAAATCTGGGTCGAATCAAGAGCGAAGACGTGTTCCAGTGGTACATGAACGCCTTTGGCGAAACCCTGGATCCACACACCAATTACCTGGCCCCCCGTACGGCCGATATATTCAATGAGGAAATGAGCGCATCGCTGGAGGGTATCGGTGCCCGCTTGCAGGCAGATGGTGAATACATCAAAATCACTGATCTGGTACCCGGCGGTCCCGCATTGCGGAGCAAGCAGTTTACGGCCGGTGATAAGATCATCGGCGTAGCGCAGGGCGACACCGGTCCGGTTGTAAGTGTCATTGGTATGGAGGTCGATGAGGCAGTGAAGCTCATCAAAGGGCCCAAAGGGACGGTTGTTCG
This sequence comes from Fibrella arboris, assembly GCF_041321095.1. Lineage (NCBI taxonomy): Bacteria > Pseudomonadati > Bacteroidota > Cytophagia > Cytophagales > Spirosomataceae > Fibrella > Fibrella arboris. The sequence continues at coordinate 124,571 of NZ_JBGGWE010000010.1, forward strand.
GCTTCAGATAAAATCACCGTCGGCTCTGGCTACCGATGTACCCAAAGAAATTCGGATCGTTCGCGAGAAAATCAGGATTGCAGAAGCGCGTGCCCATAAAGAAGTAATTGACGTTACGGAGGAGGGACATACCTACAAATTTGGTGTGGTTGTATTGCCAGTGTTCTACCGTGATTTTGAAGGCGCCCGCCGTCGTGAATCTGATGTGGCCAGTACAACGACCGACGTGAAAAACCTGATCGACTCGCTGAAGCAACAGAAGGTAGATGGTATCGTTATTGATCTGCGTGGCAATGGCGGTGGTTCACTAATTGAAGCCATAAACCTGACGGGGCTGTTCATTCCGAAAGGACCGGTGGTACAGGTACGTGACTCGGGTGGAGAAACCGAAGTGATGGCCGATAACGATCCGTCGGTAACTTATGATGGGCCGCTTGCCGTGCTGGTCGACCGTTTCAGTGCTTCGGCGTCCGAAATTTTTGCGGCGGCTATTCAGGATTACCACCGGGGTATCATTGTAGGTGGTCAGACATTCGGGAAAGGGACGGTCCAGCAGTTGATCGATCTGAACAATATGTTGCCTAAAGAACAGGATAAGGTTGGCCAGGTGAAAATGACCACACAGAAGTTCTACCGGATCAATGGCAGCAGCACGCAGCACAAAGGCGTAACGCCCGATATTGAGTTCCCATCCCGTTATTCGGCCGAAGATTTCGGTGAAAGCTCACAACCAAGTGCGCTCCCCTGGGATCAGATCGCTTCGGCGCGTTTCGATGCTACTAGCTTCATCACTGATAAATTGACCGCCAGTCTTCGTGCAAAATACGAGCAGCGGCTAAAAACGGACGTTGATTTGAAGCGCGAGGCACAGGCTGTAAGCGAATTCAAAAAGGCGAAAGGCAACACAATCGTATCGTTACAGGAGTCGAAGCGTAAGAAGGAGAAAGAGGACGCTGAGAAAAAGACGGCCAGTATGGAAAAAGCCGCTCCAGTCGATGAGGCTGACACCGCAAATACGGCGGCTAAAGCGAAGAAAAAGAAAGACACGTACCTGACAGAAGCCGGCCGCGTATTGGCTGATATGATTGCGCAGGGTGGTCAGAATAAGACTAAACTGACGAGCAATAACTAGTTTAGGTACGTTATTCATAAAAAAACCGAGGTGATAGCGCCTCGGTTTTTTTATGAGCGGATAAGATGGCCGTAGTGCCGAAGCTCCAGCTTCGGTGGGACAGCTAGTTCAACTACCGAAGCTGGAGCTTCGGCACTACAAACGCAAAAAGCCCCTCGGTTGCGAGGGGCTTTCTGTAAGCGGTTAGCGAAACTTATTTCGCTGAGTCAGATGCCATAGTCGTAGACGTCATCGTTGACGACTCAGGAGCCATCATCGTTGTGTCTGTAGCCATGCTGCTGCTATCGCTAGACATGGTCATCGTTGAGTCGGTAGTAGTAGTCGTAGACTCAGTTTTCTTTGATTCACAGGCAGTAGCCAGAGAAACAACTGACAATACGAACAGAGCTGATTTTGCGAAGCCTTTCATGATCTTATGTGTTTAAATGTTATTGGTTAACTTTCCATACCTTAATACGATAGACTAGAGAAGGTAACCCACGATTCTAAAAATAATTTTATCTTTTTTTTGGGTTACCAACTAACCCATTCGGTATTAACAAGTAAGCAGTGTATGAGGGAAACGACACGGTTGCTGTCGACAGACGAAGCCCTGTTGATCGGCTTGGCGGAAGGCTCTGACCGGGCGTTAAGTCAGCTGTATCGGCAACATTATCCGATGGTGGCGCAGTTGGTGATTAACAACAGCGGCTCTACGGATGATGCCCAGGACATTTATCAGGAAACACTCATTGTGCTTTTTGAGAAAGTGTCGGCGGGGGATTTTGAGTTGAATTGCCAACTGAAAACTTTTATTTACGCGGTGGCCCGGCGTTTGTGGTTAAAACAACTGGCACAACGTGGTCGCTCACCGCTTATTCGAACTGATCAGTTTGAGGAGGAACCGGCAGAGTCAATAGCTGATGATCTGGCTGACCATCAACGGCGCGATCAGCAGTTTGAGCAAATGGCGGCTTCATTGACCCGTCTGGGGGAGCCCTGCCGGACATTGCTGGAAGATTTTTACATCCGACACCTTTCGATGCAGGCCATTGCCGAGAAGTTCGGATATACGAATACAGATAACGCCAAAACGCAGAAGTATAAATGCCTGACGCGGTTAAAGCGGTTATTCTTTGCCACCTATAAAGACAACGAATAGTATGGACGCTAATGAAAAAGAACCCATTGAGACCATATTGCAGGCTTATGGCCGGCGGCTGGCGTTTCAGGATAAATTAAAGCGGGTGCACCAACAACTGGAAGCCGATTCGTTGCTGGAACCCGCCGTTGCTGATCCACGGGCGCAGGTGCGTGCCTGGTGGCGAACACACCGACCAACGCTTGCCATTGCGGCGGCAGTGGCCATCCTGACCACATTCGCTACCATTATCATGTACCGTTCGTATCAGAACAGCCATAAGCAGGAACAGCAATATGGCATGATGATGCGGAATCTGGCCGTTATTCAACAAACGCAGAATAAACTGTTGAACAACCTGAGTGGCCGGGGCCGGGTATTTCAGCAAAATCCCGGTCAGGTGGCTGGCTCCGGGTTCTTACTGACGGCATCAGGTTTTCTGGTGACGAACAACCACATTGTGCAGGGTTCAGACTCTGTCTATGTGCAGAGTCAGCAGGGCGTTGTGTATAAAGCGCGCCTGGTTCATACCGATCCACAGCACGATCTGGCTATTCTGGCCATCGGGCAGGATACCGCCTTCCATGCGCTGCCCCCTGTACCGTATAGCTTCGAGGCACGTCCGTCTGATCTGGGCGAGCGCGTTTTTACACTCGGTTATCCACGTGAAGAAATTGTTTACGGCGAAGGCTACCTGAGCTCAGGCACTGGCTTCCGGGGCGATTCGGCGGCTTATCAGGTGGCAATCAGCGTGAATCCCGGTAACTCGGGCGGTCCGTTGCTCGACGAGAAAGGGAATGTGATTGGCATCATCACGGCTAAACAGATCACGTCGGAAGGCGCCACCTTTGCCGTAAAGACGAGTATATTGCTGGACGCTCTCCATGCCATTTCGCCCGACTCGCTGAAAGGCGACGTGCTGGCTTTAAACCGGAAAAGCCGGATGGTCCGTTTGTCTCGCAAACAGCAGATCAAGCAGATGCAGAGCTACGTGTATCAGGTAAAAGTATTCAAACACTAATCTGAACGTACCTAAACCAACAAACGCCATTCCCTATCAGGAGTGGCGTTTGTTGGTTTAGGGCCTTACGGTTTCCGAATCAGTACTGACCAGGATATCGGTCACTCTTCTTCGCTGTTGTTTAGTTTGCTGAGTAAACTGTACCCGCCGTTAAGGACAATTGGTGTTTGGGCTGAGTTAATGCCGGCTGGCAGGTTGACGGCAACGTACCCATTTTCCTGAACACCTGTACTCACTTCTACCTGCCTGAACTGGTACACAACCGGATTCCCCGCTTTCTTCTCCAGCACATATACGTATGATCTACCCCCGAAACCGATGATGGCTGTTTCGGGCAGCGTAGACAGCGACTGCGCCTTCACATCAATCTGGGCAGCTACGTACCCACCGGGAATAAAAATGGGTTTACGTTCGCTGGGGTGAGCCAGTACTTCGATGGTACGGTCTGCCGAAATGGCTTTGCCAATCAGGAAAATGGCTGCCCGGTGAATAGGCGCCGCATCGCTACCCATGCCAAACCGAACGGGTTGCCCCAATCGAATCTGGTTAATGTCTTTTTCGAAAATATTCAGCCGCACGTGCAGGTGTTCAACATTGGTGATCTCGACCAGGACGTCGGCCGGGTTAACAAAACGACCTTTGTTGACGGGTACGTTGGTAATGTAACCCGAGGTGGGTGCGGGTACGGTAATCGTGCGGGTAAGTCGGGCGGGGCTCAGGGTTGCTGGGTTGATGCGCAGAATAGCCAGCCGTTGGGCGGCGGCTGCCAGTTGGGCCTGTAAACTCTGACGATTGGCGCGTGTTTGCTGAAACGTTTTAAGCGCACTGACGTTCTCGCGGCTCAATTCTTCCTGCCGGGCGTAGTCCAGGTCGGCGTACTCCAGTTTAGCTTTGGTTTCCAGATAATCCTGCTGAAGCTGAATGTAATCGGGGTTTTCGAGCACCACCAGCGTTTGGCCTTTACGGACTTGCATGCCTGGCTCAAGGTCGATTTGGCGGATATACCCCCCAAACGGTACGGATACCGACACCAGATTAGAGGCGGGTACGTCGATGGCACCGTTGGCCTTCAGCACTGAACTGAGTGTACGGGTGGCGGGCTGGCCCAGCTGTATGTCGGCCACCGCATATTGTGCCTGTGTAAGCGACACACGTACCTCGCCGTCTGTTGAGTCGTTTTCAGACCTGTTGGCGGTTGAGTCGGCCGCTGAAGCCAGTTCGGTTTTTTCTGCTTTATCGGCCGCTGATGAGCAGGCCCCCGGCACAAGACCAAAAAGAACAAGCACCGAATAAGTCGAGGCTGTAAGCAAGAGACGCTGAACCTGTTTTCGTATGAATCGCATGGGTGCTGTTAAGGATTTCCGAGTAGGTAGGTGATATAAAGGACAGATTGATTGTACTGATTGAGCAGATCGAGATACGACGAACGAATGGTCAGCGCCTGCTGGATGGCTAGCGAAAATTCAACGTACCCGATATCGCCGCCCCGGAAAGCCCGGCGTGCGTTGGTTTGGATTAACTGCGCCTGGGCCAGCCCGTTCTGTTCGTAGTAGGCCAGCGCAGTGCGATATTGATCATACTGATTGACGGCCTGCTGTACTTGTTGATGGAGAGCGAACTGGCCCGTTTGCAGTTCGGCCTGAGCCACCTGCTCCCCAATGCGAGCTGCCTCAACGCGGGCTTTCTGAGCTTTGCCAAACAGCGGAAACGTAACGCCTAGCTGACCGCCCGTGAATCGGTAACCGGGCCCGAAATAGATCTCCTGCCCGTCGATAAGCTGATTGCCGATCAATGTTTGCGAAAATAGACCAATCAGAAAGTCGGGCCGTAAACGGGCCTGTTCAACCAGGCGAGTCTGTTCAGCAACGAGGATCTGCTGTTGTAACTGCCGAATTTGGGGGTGCTGGTCAGACAGGGCCACGACCGACCGGGGCAATCCAGACTGAGGCCGTTGCAGACTATCGATGGCATATGGCAGCATTAGTTTAGGAAGTGCCTGTTCCGTAGCGTCAAGGGCATCGGGGCTGTAAAGCAGCGTTTTAAGGCGCGTTCGGGAGGCTATCAGCTCAGCGTCGAGCTGGGCCAACCGCACACGCTGATCGGCCAGTTGGCTTTCGGCGGTGGCTTTTTCAAGGCTACCTGCCTCGCCAGTTTTGACCCGTAGCGTGGCTGCCTGCACAAATTCAGTAAGGAGTGTATCCTGTTGCAAATACAACCGACGACGTTGGTGCAGGTAATTTAGTTCGTAATACGCCGCCTTGACCTGGTACCGGATGTCGTTTTGGGTAACGGCTACTGCTGCCTGCCTGCTCGCCACGGTCTGGTCATTCAGGTCGGCCAGACGACGCATCAGAACGGGATTTGGAATGGTGTGTGCTACCGTCAGGTTGTTGTCGAACCGACGGCTGTTGTACTGGCCAAGCAGAGCCGTGACCGATAGCCGGCCGGCTTCATAAGCCGTTCGACGCAGGGCCTGCTGCTGCGTTACGCCCAGATTAGCAATCTGGAGTTGCCCGTTTCGGGTGGTTGCCTGTTGAAGGGCCTGATCGAGGGTAAGCGTTTGGCTGGGCGCCACCTGCGCCCGGCTTACCAACGTACCCAGCAGAAGCAACGCAATTGTGGCAGCAGGTACGTTGCTTTTCAAGGTTTTTCGCGGGCCTTCCTGTACGTCGCGATCCAGTGATTGGCGTTCGAAAAGCGAATATAGAATCGGCAGGATGAGCAGGGTTAGCAGCGTAGCTGTCAGCAGCCCGCCGATGACCACCGTGGCCAGCGGTTTTTGCACTTCAGCCCCGGCCGAATTGGATAAGGCCATCGGTATGAAGCCAAACGAAGCGACCAGGGCCGTCATAACAACAGGACGTAAACGAATTTCGGCCCCTTGCCGAATGATTTCGGTCATATCTGTCAACCCTTCTTCATATCGTAGACGGTTGAATTCAGCAATGAGCACGATACCGTTGAGCACTGCCACCCCAAAAAGCGCGATGAAACCAACCCCGGCCGAAATACTAAATGGCATGCCGCGTGCTAACAAGGCGAACACCCCGCCAATAGCCGCCAACGGAATGGCCATAAAAATCATAATACTTTGTCGAGCAGAATTAAACGTAAAAAAGAGCAGGGCGAAAATCAGACCAAGGGCAATAGGAACGGCAACGCTGAGTCGCCGCTTCGCATCGACCAGATTCTGGAAAGCGCCGCCATAAGTGACGGAGTAGCCCGCTGGTAACTTGATTTGCTGACTTACCTGCTGCTGTAGTTCAGTCACTATACTCTCTACGTCGCGCCCCCGTACGTTGAAACCGACCGTGATACGCCGATGCGTCTGGTCGCGCTGAATCTGGTTGGGCGCCTGACCGATACGTACCTGCGCCAGCTGACCCAACGGAATTTGCTGGACCTGACCATCTGGACCTGCCGGAATAGCGACCAACAGATTACGGATATCGTCAACGCTTTGCCGCTTGTCTTCGGCCAGGCGTAACACCAGATCAAACCGTTTTTCGCCTTCGAATACCAACCCCGCCGACTGACCGGCGAAAGCTGTGTTGATGGTCTGGTTCACATCGGCAACGTTGAGGCCGTATTTAGCCATGGCATTGCGGTCGAGCTTGATCAGGATCTGGGATAGGCCTGCTACTTGTTCAATATAAAGGTCGGCTGCCCCGTCGGTCTTCCGAATAAGTGTGCCGACCTGGTTGGCAAGACGCTCCAGTTTGTTCAGGTCTTCACCGTATATTTTGAGCGCAACGTCTTGCCGGGCGCCCGTCATCAACTCATTGAACCGCATCTGAACAGGTTGCTGAAACCCGAACGTCACTCCTGGCACAACAGACAGTGCCTCAGCCATTTTTTCGGCCAATTCATCACGGGTGGTTGCTGAAGTCCACTGGTCTTTCGGTTTCAGAATGACCATCATATCGGCCGCTTCAATGGGCATGGGGTCCGTTGGAATTTCGCCGGAGCCAATTTTGGCAACGACCTGCTCCACTTCCGGAAACTGCCGAAGCAGAATACGTTCACCCTTGAGCGTAGCGTCGACGGTTTCGCTCAGCGAACTACCCGTTAGCGTGCGCGTGTCAACCGCGAAGTCACCTTCATCCAGTTGCGGAATGAATTCGCCGCCCATCCGGGAAAACGTGAAAATTGCCGCCAGGAGCAGCACCATGGCGGCTGTCAGAATCAGCGCGCGGTGCCTGAGTGAACGGAGTAAGAGCGGTTCGTATACCCGAAAAATGCGCTGCATGAGCTTATCGGAGAAAGACGCTTTATGCGCCACTTTTTTGCTCAGAAACAGCGCCGAAATCATAGGCACGTAGGTCAGCGACAGAATAAACGCCCCCAGAATAGCGAAGGCGACCGTGAGCGCCATTGGTCGGAACATTTTTCCTTCAATACCCGACAGCGCCAGAATAGGCAGGTAAACGATTAGAATGATGATCTCGCCGAAAGCCGCCGACGAGCGAATTCGGCTAGCTGCCCCGAATACCTCTTCGTCCATTTCCGCTTGGGTCAGCAACGCTGTATCTGAGGTGTCGGACTCGTGGCGTTCGTTCACCCGTTCGCCTTTCCGCAATTGCAGGTGATGCAAGGTGGCTTCAACGATAATGACAGCCCCGTCAACAATAAGCCCGAAGTCGATAGCGCCGAGACTCATCAGATTTCCCGACACGCCAAACAGGTTCATCATCGAAATCGCGAACAGCAGGGCGAGCGGAATCACCGATGCCACCACAAAACCCGCCCTGAAATTACCCAGTAGCAAGACCAGTACGAAAATGACGATGAGTGCGCCCTCCATCAGGTTACGCTCAACGGTGCCAATCGCGCTGTCTACCATTTTGGTCCGGTCCAGAAACGGGCTGATTGCTACCCCTTCGGGCAACGTTTTCTGAATCTCGACGATCTTCTCTTTCACGCGTTTGATGACCGCCGATGAGTTTTCGCCTTTGATCATCATCACAACGGCCCCAACGGTTTCGCCCTGGCCGTTGCGTGTCACAGCCCCATACCGGACCGCCGAGCCAATGCGTACCGTGGCTATGTCACGTACCCGGATAGGTATACCGGCTGCACCAGTGCCAAGCCGGATCACAATGTTGGCAATGTCGTCGGGCGTGTTGATAAGCCCGTCTGACCGAATAAAATAGGCGTTCGGCTTTTTGTCTATATAAGCGCCGCCAGTATTCTGGTTGTTTTGCTGGAGTGCATGAAACAGATCGGCAAGGGTGATGCCCACACTGTTGAGCCGGTCGGGATCGATGGCTATTTCATACTGTTTCATCAGGCCGCCAAAACCGCTTACATCGGCAACGCCGGGCGTACCCAGCAAGCCCCGTCTGATTGTCCAGTCCTGAATGGTGCGCAGGTCGGTGAGGCTATATTTGGTTTCATACCCCTTTTTAGCGACAACTGTGTACTGAAAAATTTCGCCCAGACCAGTAGTGACCGGTGCCATAACGGGTGTTCCGACACCCGGTGGAATTTCACCGGCAACCTGCTGGAGGCGTTCGGCGATTTGCTGGCGTGCCCAGTACACATCCGTGTTGTCGGTAAAGACGATGGTGACAATAGAGAGGCCAAAGCGCGAAAACGAGCGTAACTCCGTGACATTGGGAATGTTGGACAGGCTGACTTCGATAGGGAAGGTGACCAGCCGCTCGATATCCTCGGCCGCCAGTGAAGGGCTGCTGGTAATAACCTGTACCTGGTTGTTGGTAATGTCGGGGACGGCATCGATGGGCAATTGAGTCGCCGACCAGCCACCCCACAGCACCAGGGCCAGTGTGAACAGGCCAATGACAAGTTTATTCTCAATCGAGAATTTGATTATGGCATTCAGCATAGAATAGCAGTGGGAAAGGCTGTGCCACGGTGACTGCCGGAGCACAGACGTAAACCTGCGTTTATGGCGCAGCGTCAAGCGATTGATGAGGATGCTTAGACTCCAGCTTGAGGCGGCGTTGAAAACGCGCTCATGAATAAATAGACCTGTTGTGGTAGACAACGAAGCCCGAAACGAACAGACTACGCCCTGGTTGGCACGCAATTCTACTGTCGGGGCGGGTTGATCAGCGAACGAATCGCGGTGAAGGCGTAGAGGTCTGCCTTACGAAAAAAAAGAGCCTTTGCCACATGAACAACCGAAAGCGACTCGATAAACAGATCGAGACGAAGCGGGGTAGGCGTTGAAATCGAGAGCGATTGGCCCGCAACCGGAAGGTTATGATGGTTGTGGCCGGGATGTTTCTGATGATCAGAACTCGCATCGTAATGCATCATCAAAAACGAAAAAAAACCCAGCGAAGTATCCGTCTGTCGATGCTGCTGGTAGTGATTCGCTAACTCGACCCACCTGGCCGACTGGTCGATACCAAAGCCAGGCAGCAGATTACTGCCAAGCATCAGGTTAACCAGTAAGATGGCCAGAATGGATTTCATGGGTTGTCTATGGCTGCCTGACGCAAATCAGACTCTAGAATGTTGGTTCGCTATACTGGTAAAGATACTTCATCTGGATTCGATATAGCTAGCAGCCCCTACTTTTATGCAGTGACCGGCCGTAGCCTGCCGGGTAAGTCTACTCAGCCCAGATACCTCGGGCAGTTCGGGAAACCAGTTTATCGGCCTGTATTGTCCCGAATACCGTACCGAGCAATAGCGAAATTATCGACGCGATGATTATTCCTTTATTGCCAAAGCTAAGCGTTCGTCCAAGGTACACGCAGAGCGGAATATTGATAACAGCACCAGCCAGCGCCGTAAACAATTGCATTTTCACTTTCCCAAAGCCATTGATCACGGTAACCGTGATATTGTTCCAGCAGGAAACCAGTACAAAAATGGCCATCAGGATATTCAGCGACCAGGATGTCTTGAAAGCGGGGCCTAACCAGATATGATACACCTTGGCCGACACCAGCAGCATAACACCAATGACCAGCAGAATGACCAGCCAACTACGCTTCAAGCGTGAATAGGATGTTTTGACCCAGGCCAGTTCATTCTTGGCGTAGGCTTCGGTAAAGGCCGACCAGAAAGGTGAAATAATAACGAAGAAGAACGAATTGATGGCGTTATAATACCTGAAAACAACGCTGTATTCGGTAACTGATTTAGGGCCGAAAAGCTTGGAGATCAGTACGTTGTCGGTGTAAAAGATGACGACGCCCGCTAATTGAATAATAAAGAACTTCAGGCCGAGACTCATCAACTTAGGGCGCACACTAAAATCAATCGCTTTCAGTGATGGGGCATAGTCACGAAGCTGACCCCGATAATAATAGAAGCTAAAAGCAATCAGGACGATCACGGGCACAATGGCCGACATGATAGACACAGATAACAGATTGTTGTAATGGCCAATGCCTAAACCCCATATGCCAGCTACCAGACCAATATTGACCACCAGGTAGATTGTATTGGAAAGGGCCGTTTTCTGAAGAGCAAGCAATACGTAGGATACGGTATCAAGCAAAATTTTAGAGCAGAAACCCGCCAACGTTACCAGTACCAGCAGGCTTACATACGCATTCGTTAGCCGAACATTTAACACATATTTCCAGTCGACCAGATAGATGGCAATGCAGGCAACAAGCAGGAGCGCCAGCTGAATTATGGTGAACAACACATAAGCGGTGCTTATATACGTACGGCCAGTCTCATGATCTTCCTGCGCTACAGCTTCGGTCAACCGATTGCGCAGGCCGTTACCCAGACCGATGTCGAAGAACGAGGCGAACGTTACCAACGAACTGATGGCCGTCCAGATGCCGTATTTCTCCTCATGCAGTAGCCCAAGCGTGATGCGAACCAGAATGAATGAAAGAACAATATTTCCACCTTTCACCAGGACGCTTGCCACTGAATTTTTGAACGCCTGCCTACTACGGGGGTGCGCCGTTCGGACGGAAGTGACCCGGTCGGTCAGCCATACAGTCAGGTTACGGCGTGGATTCATACTATAGCGATAAAGGGATAAATCAAGTTAATGAGGACAAAAGTACGGAACCTAGCCCGGATATTGCCACTCGCCTTACTAAGCTCAACTGGGCAGGGCATTGGCTGCTGAATTATTCGGTCGAGCTTATGTATTGTCATCGTTGGCAATACAAGGAATCCTTTTTAGCGAAACCAGGCCTGTTGGGGCCATGTCTCTAGACCGTCTGCCCGCTTCAATGTCACAAGCCGAAAGCCATTTTTTGTGGGGAATAGCCAGAAATCCTGCTCACAGTGCTGCAGGTGAATGGCAGATTGATCAGTAAGAACTAAGTTGTCTTATTCAGTGCGTACTATACTACAGGTAAGTAAAAGGGTAAATTGTCTGGCTCGCTCAGTTCGCACGCGTAGAGGCTGCTGACCTAATTAACCTGCTTGGGGCTCGCTTGTTTTCCTAATACGCGTAACAGGTTTCCACCCCAGATTTTGGTGATGTCTTTTTTCGAGTAGCCGCGTTTGCTAAGCTCAGCCGTTAGATTCTCGATCTGACTCACGTCCTCCAGCCCATTCACGCCACCGCCTCCGTCGAAATCGGAGCCAATTCCAACGTGGTCAATGCCAGCGATCTGCACAATATGATCAATGTGATTGACGATATCAGACAGGCTGGCGCGTTCATTCTGGTACACCTGCTTTACCGAATCAGTCCGGGCCTGCTGACGGGCTTCCTGGTCAGGCGTAGCTACCCGGCCAACCCTCGACATTCTGATCTTGGTCAGTGCCTGCCGATGTGCCTCTGACGGCTTGCGAAGGTAGTCACTCACAAAGTTGACCTGAATGACGCCTCCATTTTTGGCAATGGCGCGAATCATCTCATCGGTCACATTCCGTGGGAAATCGCAGAGCGCGCGGCAGTTGGAATGAGAAGCAATGACCGGATATTTAGTCAGCGACAGCACATCGTAGAAGGTTTTATCCGACGTGTGCGAGATATCGATCATGATACCCAGTCGATTCATCTCGGCAACTACCTGCCGGCCAAAAGCGCTGAGACCGTTGTGGATCGGCCCATCGGGGTCGGTTGATGAGTCGCAGATGGCATTGTTGGCGAAGTGAGAAAGGGTAACGTACCTACAGCCAAGGTCGTAATACGTTTTCACCAGCGAGAGGTCCTCCCCAATAGGATAGCCGTTTTCCATACCGATAAAAACAGCTCGTTTCCCTGCTTTCTCAATTCGGTAGGCATCGGCGGGTGAGGTAGCCAGCTCGGCCAGATCGGGGTATTTTTTCAGCGCCTCGTGGATGAGGTTAAACTGATTCAGCGCATTTTGCTTGGCCTCGGCGTGCCCTGCCGGTGTGCGTGGGCCCTGAGCCAGGTAAACGGCGAAGAACATGGCATCCATATTGCCCTGCTTCATCCGGGGAAAGTCGATCTGTGAGTTGTCACGTTTGGTGTCGTGTGCTACGCCAATATCAAACCCTGCTTTTTGCATCATGATCGGCGCATCGGCGTGCGTATCGAGCGTCAGGATTTGCTGATGCAGGCGGGCAATTTTTTTGGTGGGAGGCTCTGGTATCAGGGCTGAGCAGAACGGAATCGCAAGAACAGAAAGCAGTACAAGTGAGCGAGTCATAGACGAAGCGTTTACGAAAAGACAAGTATAGCCATTGCGTGGCGGACGTCGGCCCATCTTGCCGAAACTTTCCACCAGAACCACCGGTTTGAGTGAGAGAGCGAAAGAGTGGAAAGCGCTGTCACTTTTCATGTGAGTGAACAAATAGCAGCCCTTTCACTCTTTCGCCCTTTCACTCTTTTGCTCTTTAAGCACCTATGGCCGTTCTGCCCTACAAAGACAAATCCACCAGCAAGCGTGAGCAGGTGGGGGAAATGTTTGATACGATTGCCCCCAAATACGATTTCCTGAATCACTTTCTGAGTGCAGGCATCGACATTCTGTGGCGGAAGAAAGCGATCAGGCTCCTGAAGCCTTTCGCGCCTAAATACATTCTCGACATTGCCACCGGTACTGGTGATCTGGCGCTGGAAGCCCTTTCGCTGAAACCGGATAAGATCATCGGTGTTGATATTTCAGAAGGTATGCTGGCGGTGGGGCGGCAAAAGATGAAGGAGCGTGGCGTTGATCAACTGATTGAGATGCGGGCGGGTGATTCGCAGGGTTTGCCGTTTGCAGACAATGAATTCGATGCCGCCATCGTTTCGTTTGGTGTACGTAACTTCGAGAATCTGCTGGCCGGGCTGACCGACATGCAGCGCGTGGTACGTCCGGGCGGCGTGTGTATGGTGCTTGAGTTTTCGAAGCCCCGCCAGTTCCCGTTCCGGCAGTTCTACGATGTCTACACAGCCCATGTGGTGCCTTTTTTTGGCAAACTGGTCAGTAAAGACACCTCGGCCTACGAATACCTTAACGAATCGATGCGGGCTTTTCCGGATGGCCCCGATTTTATCCGGGTTTTTGAAGAAGCCGGTTTTAGCAACACTAAATGGATTCCACTCTCATTCGGCATCGCGTCGATTTATCTCGGTCAAAAAGGTCCCCAAGCCGCTCGGCCGTAATCCTTGGCCTGGTCCTGTTACTGGCGCAGGGGGCCGCCGCCCAGTCGACCTATAAGTATATCCGCAAGCATAAGGAAGATTACGACGACAAGCTGGTGCACTTTGGGTTTTATTACGCCCTGCCTTTCACCCGGTATAACGTGACGTACAGCCCGGCTTTTGTGAACCCAGCCGACTCTACCCTGCGGATCACCTCGCCCAACAACGCGGGTTTCCGGGTCGGGTTTACCTTCAACGCCTTTCTGAACGATCATTTCGATTTTCGGTCTAATCCTGGCGTTTCTATTTATTCCCGGTCGGTAAACTATGCTATGGCCAGTGGCAACGAAAAGAGCGACATTCGGGAATCGACCTGGGTTGAGCTGCCCTTTCTGATCAAGTACAAGTCGGCACGGCGGGTAAACTCCAGGATGTATTTGATTGCCGGAGCGTCGGTAGGCATTGAAACAAACGTGCGGCGACGGGAAGCGCTCAGCCAGGGGCGGCTCAACACCAGCACCACCGACTTGAGCGTGGAGTATGGCGTTGGCTTCGAGCAGTTCTTCGAGTTTTTCAAATTCGCCCCGGAGTTGCGCTTTTCACATGGCATTCCAAACGCTTTTAGCGGAGGAACTGCCGGCTCGTCGAGTGCGGGCATCCAGCGACTGACCACGCACACGGTTACGCTTTACCTGAACTTCGAATAGCGAAGTAAAGGGGGATGCAACGTACCTGAAAGCCAGTGCGTTGTAAAAAAGTTGGTTTTTTTTCGGCCCAGAGCTTGCAAAAAGTCCATTTAGACCCCTACCTTTGCATCACCAAAACGGAAAACACCGCCGCGGAGAAAGGGAGTTTAGCTCAGTTGGTTCAGAGCATCTGCCTTACAAGCAGAGGGTCGGGGGTTCGAATCCCTCAACTCCCACCACTGAAAATCAAGCACTTAGCAGATATGTTAAGTGCTTTTTTGTTTTCTGTTATTGGTTCATGCAGTTACTCTACTACCCAATAACTGCTTCAGGTCTATACGCGCCCGGCCGAAGATCGGGGCTTGGCTCGACCAAGGGTTTGACTGGCTCAATACCTGACGCTCTAGCCAACGGAGCTGCTCGGTCAGAAGCTACTGGGTACGTTGCTGATCGGCCGTTATCACTAGCGAACCTTGAAGGTATAGACGGTCGTACTCAGGTACGTTGCTCCCGGCCGCAAGGTAGTGGTTGGGAAATTGGGGTGATTCGGTGAGTCAGGGAAATGCTGGGTTTCGAGGCACAGGGCAAACCGGCGCGTATAGGCTACCCCTTCGGGGCTTCGGACGCTGCCGTTCAGGTGGTTGGCCGTGTAGAGTTGCACACCCGGTTCGGTGGTGTAGACCTCCATCAGTCGGCCGCTGGTTGGTTCGTAGACGGTAGCACCCAGTTTCAATTTTGCCGACTGGTCCGTAAACACCCAGCAGTGGTCGTAGCCTTTACCGTAGCGGATCTGGGTATCGGTCGTGTCGTTGATACGCGCACCAATGGGCGTTGGTTTGGTGAAATCGAACGGGGTACCAGCCACTGACTTGATCTCGCCGGTGGGTACCTGCGTTTTATCCGTGGCCAGTACCTTGTTTGCTTTGATCATGACCACATTATTCATCACGTTGGTTTTCATGCCGCTCAGGTTGAAATAGGCGTGGTTTGTCAGATTGACCACCGTCGCCTTGTCTGTCGTCGCCTTGTAATCGATTCGTAAAGCGTTGTCGTTCTGCAAGGTGTACGTCACGTCGACGTTTAGTGTGCCGGGGTAGTTCTCTTCACCATCGGGTGAGGTATAATGCAGTTTAAGCGCTGGCTCAGCCCCATCAACCGGGGTGGCATCCCACAGTTTTTTGTCGAAACCAACTTTCCCGCCGTGGATATGAATCCCCGCTGGGTTGGTAAATAAGGTATAGTCGGTACCATCGAGCGTGAATTTCCCATGGGCAATGCGGTTGCCGTAGCGGCCAATAATGGGGCCTAAGCTCGGCGTACCTCTCAGGTAATCGGCCAACGTACCCAGGCCCAGCACCACGTTTTCCTGCTTGCCCGCTTTATCGGGCACCGTACACGACACAATGTAGCCGCCGTAGTTCGTGATCTTCACGGCCATGCCGTTGGCATTCTGAAGGGTAAAAAGGCCAACCTCGCGGCCATCTGGCATCTTGCCAAAGACAGACTGTTCAATGCCCGTTTTCTGATGAACGAATGCGTATAGCAGCACAGCGCTGATGAGCAGGAGGAAGGAGACACGTTTTTTCATGGGCAGAAACAGACAGAGCTGCGGGCAATTTATAAGGCACTGCCGGCCCGCAGTTGTGAAAGGCATCGAACAACATTTATTAACCATGCAAGGGTAAGTGTAAAACAGGGCCGTCTTTTCTGAGCAGAAGCAAACCTCACCCGGATCCGGCGTCGGCCGCCAGAAACGTTGTCGCATCAATGCATCAGTTCAACATCAACCGCCGCCACTTCCTGCAGGGAACCACGGCATCACTCGCGCTGGCAGCCTTGGGGGCCAACGGCATGGACATCATTCATCGAGCCAATCCATACCGGGTTGGGCTGATCGGGACCGGCTGGTACGGAAAAAGCGATTTGTTTCGCCTGATTCAGGTGGCGCCCGTAGACGTGGTGGCCCTCTGCGATGTGGACAAGAATATGCTGGCCGATGCGGCCAAGCTGGTTAGCCAGCGGCAGAAGTCGGGCAAGACGCCCAAGCTATATGGCGATTACCGGAACATGCTGGCCGACAACCAGTTTGATATTATCCTGATCGGTACGCCCGACCACTGGCACGCACTTCAAATGATCGATTCGGTAAAAGCGGGTGCACACGTCTACGTGCAGAAGCCGATCAGTGTCGATGTCATGGAGGGCGAAGCTATGGTGGCAGCGGCCCGGAAATACAACAAGGTGGTGCAGGTAGGTACTCAGCGTAAAAGCACCCCCCATTTGATCGACGCCAAGAAAAATATCGTCGATGCCGGCCTGCTCGGAAAGGTATCGCACGTAGAGATGTGCTGCTACTACGCGATGCGGGCCAACGGTAATCCGCCAGTGCAGGCCGTCCCCGATTTTCTGGACTATGACATGTGGACCGGTCCCGCCCCGCTGCGGCCCTACGATGGGCTGCCGCACGTGCGCTGGTGGCGTACGTTTACCGAATATGGCAATGGCATCACGGGCGATATGTGCGTTCACATGCTCGATACGGTTCGCTGGATGCTGAACCTGGGCTGGCCCAAGCGCATCAGCTCAACCGGTGGTATTTATGTGCAGAAAGAAGGCAAGTCGAACATAGCAGACACCCAGTCGGCCATTTTCGAGTATGACGACCTGAACTGTGTGTGGCAGCACCATACCTGGGGTGGACCGGCCAATCCCGAGTATCCGTGGTCGTTCACCCTGTATGGCGAAAAAGGCACACTCTGGGGCAGCACCATGCAGTGTGATTTTATTCCGAAAGACGAAAAGGGGAAAAAGATCCATCTGGATGTGGTGTACGAAAAAGAGAAGTACCCCGAAGACCTGACCGAGCCGACTAACCCGAAGATTGAGCTCAACGCCGCGCCAGCTACGCGGCTGCACATGCTTAATTTCCTGAATGCCATCGAGACGGGTGGCAAGCCCGTTGCCGATATCGAGGAAGGGCATATTTCTACGGCGAGCTGCATTCTGGCCAATATGTCGATGAAAACGGGCCGTCCAATTGTATACGATCCCAAGAAGCGGAAAATTATCGGCGACCGGGAGGCAAATGGCCTGCTGGCCCGTTCCTATCGCCAGCCGTTTATTCATCCTGATCCTAAGCGAGTGTAACGTAGATAGCTAATGACTGCATGGTATAAAAAGCAGGGCCTTGTTGTGGCGCTGCTGGCAAGTATTACAACGGCTTTCGGGCAACAGATGGGCCAAACGGGCCTCGACTCCATTCGGGTTGTTGCCCAGGGAGCAGCGCTTAAGCAGGTATCGTCTCAGTTCACGTTTACCGAAGGGCCAACCGTAGATAAAAAAGGGACGATCTATTTCACGGATCAGCCCAACGACAAAATCTGGACGTACGATACCGACGGAAAGCTGGCTGTTTTCATGGATAAGACGGGTCGCTCTAATGGGCTCTACATCGACAAATCGGGCAATCTGATTTCCTGCGCCGATCTAAAGAACGAGCTATGGTCTATCAGCCCCAAAAAAGAGGTGAAAGTGTTGCTGGCGAATTACCAGGGGCACCGGTTCAATGGGCCAAACGATGTATGGCTCGATCCGAAAGGAGGAATTTATTTCACCGACCCATTTTACGAGCGCCCCTATTGGGAGCATAAAGAGCCGGATATGGCGAAGCAGAACGTGTATTATCTGCCCAAAGGAAAAACGGAGGCAATCTTGGTTGATGGCGATCTGAAACAGCCAAATGGCATCGTTGGCACGCCCGACGGCAAGTACCTGTACGTGGCCGATATCCGGGATAGTAAAACGTATAAATACGAGATCGCTAAAGACGGTAGCCTGACCAACCGCCAATTATTTATACCGATGGGCTCCGACGGTATGACGCTGGATACACAGGGAAACCTGTATCTGACGGGTAGAGGCGTTACCGTGTATACGTCTGCCGGGAAAAAGCTCGGCACTATTCCGGTTCCATCGCGGTGGGTGGGCAATGTCTGCTTCGGCGGCAAAGACCGTAACAAGCTGTTCATCACCGCCTCAGAATCAGTGTATACGCTGGATATGGCGGTAAAAGGCGTTGAATAAGACACATGGCTGACGCGTTGTGTTGCTGCCTGCCACACGCAGCAACACAACGTACCTACACCTAATACGTTGCCCGGCCGCCGGATAAATCAAAGATGAAACCGGTGGTGAAGCTGGCTTCATTCGACACAATCCAGGCAGCCAGTGCGGCTACCTCGTCGACCGTGCCCAACCGTTTCATGGGAATTTTAGCCGTCATATAGGCTAGTTGCTCGGGGGCGGTGTTTTCGTTCATCGCCGTTCTGATCACCGCCGGGGCAATACCATTGACGGTAATGCCTGTTTCGGCGTACTCTTTCCCAACCCCCTTTACCAGGCCAATCACGCCCGCTTTGGTCGAGGAGTAGCCCGTCATATATGGGTTGCCTTCCTTGCCGGCAATGGACGCCAGATGGAGAATCCGGCCATAATTAGCCCGTTCCATGATTTTGATGGCCCATTTCGTCGTCAGGAAGGCCCCGCGTAAATTAACCGAATAAATCCGATCATATTCGTCAACAGAATAGTCGGTGATGCGGGTGTTGGTTGGCCCAACAATACCGGCAGAATTGATCATGATATCCAGTCGTCCCAACTCATCGACGACATGCTGAACGGCCTGGGCCACGGCTGCCTCCTGCGACACGTCGACAACGTACCCACGCACTGTAAATCCCTGCTCACTGAATTCAGCGCAGGTACGGTGCAACAGCGCTTCGTTGCTATCGAAGAGCGCAAGCGTAGCGCCTTCGGTAGCCAGGCGGCTGGCAATCGCTTTGCCAATACCGTCGGCACCACCTGTAATCAAGGCTACCTGGTTTGTAAATCGAGTTGACATACAAGGGAATTATGGATGGGGTTGATACGAAAACATAATAGAGAGAATGGCATTAGTTACTGATCCGTTTTTACTTTTCCTTGATAGAGTGTGGAAAATCAGGCTATAAGAAGCCCGACACCGGTATCATTCCGTTCGCTGCCATGGTCAAGCCCGTTTATGTCATCTGCTTTCTCAGCGCTTGCCTTCTGGGCATAGTGGGCTTCACAGACCAGATCGGCTTATCAGCTACTGGCCCAACACCCGTACATACACCCGCCGAGGAACTGGGTACATTCCGGCTCGAACCCGGACTTCAAATTCAACTGGTGGCGGCTGAGCCAATGGTGCAGGATCCGGTCGTGATGACGTTCGACGCCGATGGGCGACTGTGGGTGGTGGAGATGCGGGGATATATGCGTACGATCGATGGCGACGGCGAAAAAGAACCGATCGGGCGTGTATCCGTGCTCGAAGACACCAACGACGACGGGCGCATGGATGTCAGCACTGTCTACCTCGATAGCCTGGTGATGCCTCGTGCGCTGGCGTTGGTACCGGATGGTGCGCTAGTGGCCGAGAATGAAAAACTGTGGCTCACGCAGGACCTGGATGGCGACTTGAAAGCGGATACCAAAACGCTGATTGATGCGGCCTATGCCGGAGGAGCGCTGCCCGAACATTCGGGTAATGGCCTCTGGCGTAGTATGGATAACTGGTACTACAACGCCAAGTCGCGCTTCCGCTACCGGCGGGTGGGTGCCAACTGGCAGCGCGACTCTACTGAGTTCCGCGGGCAATGGGGCATCAGTCATGACGATCAGGGGCGACTTTATTATAACTACAACTGGTCGCAACTCCACGCCGACCTGGTGCCGCCGAATTACTTATCACGCAATAAAAACCATGCCCCCACAACGGGTATCGATCATGGCCTTACCGTGGACCGACGCGTGTACCCGATCCGGGCCACGCCCGCTGTGAATCGGGGCTATATTCCAGGTACGTTGGATAAGGAAGAACGATTGCTGGAATTCACCGCGGCCTGTTCACCGCTGGTGTATCGGGGAAAAGCATTGCCAACGGCCCTTCAGGGCAATGTCTTTGTCTGCGAACCCTCGGGTAACCTGATCAAACGTAACGTCGTTGACGAGCAGGGCGTATTGCTACAAGCGCATGACCCACACCCCGGCACCGAGTTTCTGGCCTCGACCGACGAGCGATTCCGCCCGGTACACCTTACTACGGGGCCGGATGGGGCGCTGTACGTGGCGGATATGTACAAGGGCATTATGCAGCATAAAGCCTACATGACGCCCTATCTGCGCGAGCAAACACTGGCCCGGCAACTGGATGTACCCATCAACCGGGGTCGAATCTGGCGTATTGTACCCGCAGAGTGGACATATACGAAACCGGCTAAACTGGCCAACGCTTCATCTGCCGACCTAGTCGGTTACCTCTCACATGCAGACGGCTGGTATCGGGATATGGCCCAGCGATTGCTTGTTGAGCGAAACGACAGCCGGATTGCTCCAGCCTTGACACAGGTAATTCGGACCGGTACTAATCAACTGGGGCGGTTCCACGCTTTATGGACGCTGGAGGGGTTGGGAGCGCTGCAACCCACCCTATTACTGGCCCTGGCGTCGGATAAGAACCCGTTGGTTAGCAGTACCGCCATTCGTCTGCTTGAGCCATTTGCCGCCAACGATGCCCAGGTACGTTCCTCGATGGCTACTACACTGCTAACGAACTGGGCAACGGCGACTGACAAACAGGTGCTGCAAATGGCCTTATCAGCACAGGCCCTGGATCAGCCAGCGTCTCATCGGTTATTGGCCGGTATTCTGACGAAGCACGCCGACTTGCCGCTCATGCGCGATGCCATTCTGAGTAGTGTAGCAAATCAGGAGTTTACCTTTTTGCAGCGATTGTGGCAATGGCCAACCTGGCGAACGGGCGATCCGCCGAAGCAAATCTTTATGGAGATGCTGACTACTGCGATCATCCACAAGCACGATCAGGCCGAAATGGCTGCCCTGCTGACGCTGCTGAATGTCGATCAGAAAGCCGTTGGCTGGCAACACAAAGCGGTGCTTACGGCTCTGTCTATCCAGGGTAAAATGGGCAACCCAACGTCCGTCAGACTAGCTGCTGCTCCAGCGCTATTGGCCCGGTCATACCTGAGTGCTGCGGAGGTAGCCGCCATTGGTGCCCTCTTCGACTGGCCCGGTCATGCCGGACAAATCAACCTGGCACAAAAGAAAAATCCATTGAATAGCGACGAACAGAAGCTCTTTGCCAGTGGCCGTCAACACTACCTGACTACCTGCGCTGGTTGCCACGGGACAGACGGGGCTGGCCTGAATCGGTTTGCGCCGCCGCTGGCTGGTTCAGACTGGGTAACGGGCGATGAAAAACGGCTGGCGCTCATTGTATTGCATGGCATTGAAGGCCCCATAACCGTTGCTGGAAAAACCTACGATGCCCCGGCTATTCTGCCCGTTATGCCTGCTCATTCAACCATGGACGATGCCGCCATTACGGCTATCCTGACGTATATCCGCAACGAATGGGGGAACGATGCTGGCCCGGTTGGTCGGCGTACCGTTGGCATGACCAGAGTAACGTCGCAGGGGCGGGTAATGCCCTGGAAAGCGGCCGAATTGACCAACTATGTATTGCAAGCGAACGCCAGCGCGACCAGTGAGAAATGAATAACCCCTTTCTGCCTGAACCAATGAACCTCCGCCAACACCCCGCCAGTCTGCCGCTTGACCGACGTGATTTTCTCCATCGGGCCACGCTGGGCGCCCTGGTGCTATCAGTGCCGAAACTGCCCGATCTGGCCAAGTCTGTGCCGATGGGCGTGGTGGTTCATTCGTATGGTTATCGCTGGAATTCGAAAGCAGGAAGCCAGAATTATCCTGGCTTTGGCGATGCCATCGATCTGCTCAACCACTGCCAGGAACTTGGTGCAGGCGGCGTGCAGGTAGTCATGAGCAACTGGACGGGCGCCTTCGCTAAAAAGGTCCGTGACCGGCGCGAAAAACTGGGCCTGTATCTGGAAGGGTCAATTGGCGTACCAAAAACGGTCGACGACGTACCCCGCTTTGACCAGGAGGTAGCCAACGCCAGAGAGGCCGGCGCCACTGTGCTGCGAACGGTTTGTTCGGCTGGTCGGCGGTATGAAACCTACCACTCGGTCGATGCTTTTCAGGCGCTGAAGAAACAGGCGATGACGTCGATCCAGCTGGCCGAGCCGGTGTTGCGGAAACATAAGGTGAAACTGGGGGTGGAAAACCATAAAGACTGGCGTGCCTATGAACTGGCCACTATGCTTAAGCAAACGAGTAGTGAATGGATCGGCGCGACGGTCGACTTTGGCAATAGCATTGCCCTGCTCGAAGACCCCATGACCGTGGTACAAACCCTGGCCCCCTACGCGGTTAGTACCCACATCAAAGACATGGCCGTTGAGGAATACCCGGACGGTTTCCTACTGTCGGAAGTGCCGCTTGGGCAGGGAATACTCGATCTGCCGACCATGATCTCGCTCTGCAAGCTGCACAACCCGGCCGTCACGTTCAGCCTCGAAATGATCACCCGCGACCCGCTGGAGATTCCGTGCCTGAAATCCGATTACTGGCAAACGTTTGGCGATGTGTCGGGCAGTGAACTGGCCCGTACACTGGCGATGGTCAGGCACCACAAACCGGCTTCGGCGCTGCCAAGGGTGGCGAAACTGACCGACGAAGAGCGCCTTGCTCTTGAGGAGAAGAACATCGTTGCGTGCTTAGCCTACAGTAAGAGCCGGTTAGCCATTCGGTAACGGCAACTCATTCACTATTTCTGCCGCTAACCCTCATCAGTATGCACTATTCTCCCTTGCCGGGCATCAATCTATTCAACTTAACTGGCAAATCCGCAATCATTACCGGCGGGTCGAAAGGACTCGGATTAGCCATGGCTGCCGGGCTGGCCTCGGCAGGAGCCAATGTCATGCTGGTGAATCGAAACGCCGGCGAAGGGGCGCAGGCTGCTAATGAACTGAGTCAGCAATACGGAACAACCATCCTCTCGTTTCCGGCCGACATCACCAACCAGCAGCAGACAGAAGCCATGGCGCAGGCCGCCATTGATGCATTTGGGCAAATCGATATCCTGATCAACAGCGCTGGTATCAACATTCGCGGTGCTATCGATGAACTTACCCCCGCTGAATTCAACAAAGTGATGGAGGTGAACGTCAATGGAACGTGGTTGTGCTGCCGGGCGGTAACGCCCTTTATGAAACAGGTGGGCAGTGGTAAAATCATTAACCTGGCCAGCACACTTGGTCTGGTTGGGCTCGCCAATCGGACCCCCTATACCGCCAGCAAAGGGGCCGTAGTGCAGATGACACGGGCGCTGGCGCTGGAGCTGGCTCCGTTCAACGTGAATGTCAACGCAATTTGCCCCGGCCCTTTCCTGACCGAAATGAATGCGTCGATTGCCGACACGGAAGAGGCTAAGAAGTTTGTGGTCGGCGCTACTGCATTGGGCCGCTGGGCGTTGTTGCCCGAAATTCAGGGCGCCGCCATCTTCCTGGCGAGTGATGCGGCCAGCTACATGGTGGGCTCCATTCTTACTGTTGACGGTGGCTGGACAGCCCGGTAGCCAGCCAATTACTGTAGTCCTAATCAAGTTGAACACCACCAGTATGTAGTATGGAACAGGCAGTAGGTAGTACCAAACGAACCGGAATGCGATATGGCATGCTGGCGCTCGTATTCGTCAATGTGGTCATTAACTACCTGGATCGTAGTAATCTGGCTGTGGCGGCTTCCTCGCTGAGTAAAGATTTAGCCCTTTCGCCGGTTCAACTGGGGCTCATCTTCTCTGCCTTTGGCTGGACATACGCCTCGCTGCAAATTCCCGGCGGGCTTATTGCCGACCGCTTTGGCCCGCGTGTCCTGTACGCATTCTGCCTGATCACCTGGTCACTGGCGACCGTGTTTCAGGGGTTTGTCCGTGGCTTTGCGTCCCTTTTTTCATTGCGTCTGGCAACTGGGGCCTTCGAAGCCCCTTCATACCCAATCAATAACCGGGTAGTTACCAGCTGGTTCCCCGATCATGAACGGGCATCGGCCATAGCTATGTATGTGTCGGGGCAATTCATCGGTCTGGCATTTCTGACACCGGTGCTGGTGCTACTTCAGGTGCATGTTGGCTGGAAAGGCCTGTTTATGATCACCGGCATCGTTGGGCTGGTATGGGGCGTTGTCTGGTACCTGCTTTACCGCGACCCGCTCGATCATGCCCAGGTGAACCAGGCTGAACTGGACTATATTGACAAGGGCGGCGGCATCCTGAACCGAAATCAGCCAGGCGCCGGCCTGCCAGGCACGGCTACGGTCTGGCGATGGGCTAATCTGGGGCAGGTATTATCCAGCAAAACGCTTTGGGGAGTGTATATCGGGCAGTTTGCGGTTAATGCCACACTCTGGTTTTTTCTGACCTGGTTCCCAACGTACCTGGTCAAGTACCGCGGCATGGACTTCATCAAGTCGGGCTATCTGGCGTCGGTGCCGTTTTTGGCCGCCTGTGCAGGGCTGCTGTTATCTGGCTTTGTATCAGACCGGCTGGTTCAGAACGGAACATCGGTGAGTGTGGCGCGCAAAACACCAATCATCATGGGCCTGCTGCTGTCGGTCAGCATCATTGGGGCCAACTACACCAATGATACGTACCTGATCATCTTCTTTATGGCACTAGCCTTTTTTGGATCAGGTATGGCCCTGATCTCCTGGGTATTTGTGTCTATTCTGTCGCCCAAACACCTGATTGGGCTAACGGGTGGAGTGTTCAATTTCATGGGAAATCTGGCGTCTATCATTGTGCCTATCGTCATTGGATTTCTTGCCCGCGACGGGGATTTCAAACCAGCGCTGATCTTCATTGGAACACTCGGCCTGCTGGGCGCCTGCTCGTATATTTTCGTGGTCGGAAAAATCGAGCGCGTTGTACTGCCAGCGCACGGCCCTGCGCCGCGACAGCCTGTCGAGTAATAATAACCTAGAGTAGTAGGCTATATGTACTTATTGATAAACTAGAGCTACGACCCCATTTAGGCAACAATATGGTAATATGTACTTATGTGTATTTCTGTTCGTGATAGACCTATTTTTATAAAAAATTAGACAAATAAGATGCTATAGTGCTGATATAGACGTAGATAGTAAGATTAATCCCTTTTTAATTGATTCCCGCCGGGCATTAATTCCGCGCCATGCTTTTTGTCGTACTTTTTACAATCTTTTTAGCCTATAGGAAAAAGGGATTGTAAAACGAATAAGCTTATTCACGCTTGTGCGTGGTGCCCCGACTAATGGAAATCAACGACAAGAACAGGGTAATTCTGATGCACCCTGCGGATCCTGACAAGCAGCCTGACGAATTTTATAATTCCATCAACTATGTGGCTACCCGTTACCGGATTTTTCTCAGCGACGACGGTCAGACACTGGAAGTCTACCTGATACTCAGAAAGCCGTACACAACCGATCTGACACGACTCTACAAAGCCTTGTTTGGCAGGAAACCCACGATCAGACCAATTCCCGATCAGTTTGCCAATTACCCCAATAACCAGCCACCCTATAGTGACACGGATGGGGTGAGCGCTCGTGGCGAAATCACTCGTACCGTTCTGTTGGCCTATGGATTTGAAGAAGACCGGTTCAGACCCGATCGGTGGCAGTATAAGAAGGTCGCTGGCTGGCATTCCCCATTAACCAATGCATTCTACTTTGATCAGTATCCGCAGGAAACCAGCAGCCTGAATGCGTTGGAGTTCATTGTTCGACTCATCGACCGCTCGGACTGATCCCTATACTAACTTAGACGTTCATGTCGCCGGGTAGCCGTCCCCGTAGTAATCTCCGTATGCCATCGGGGCGGGGATGTCCGCTGGCAGAAGCTGGCTGTGACTTTATTAATAAAACACGATAAATTTACCTGGTAATGCAGACTTAAGCCAGGTAACGAATGCCGGATCAAAACAAACAAATACCTGACAGTAAAGTACCTGGTGGCCAAATTGACATTCAGCTCGCCCTAAGCGCCGCTCGGGTGGGCGTCTGGGAGTTGAATCTGGGTGCCAGCGAGATGCGCCTGGACGAACAGTGCCAATCATTATTTGGGTTAACTACGGGTACTTCGTTACCCTATGAACTAGTTCTTCGTTCTATTTATCCTGCTGATGTGCCAGTGGTCGAAGCGGCCATTAGCCAGGCGGCCAGTCAACAGGCAGGTACCGATTTCAATTGCTCTTTTCGCGTTGGCGGCATCGATTCCGAGACCCGCTGGATTCAGTTAGTAGGGCAGGCGTACAGGCATGAACCGGGAATGACCGCTCACCTGACGGGCATCGCACAGGCGATAGCAAGCCCAGCTGAAACGACGAAACAGGCTGTCGGCGACGAACAGCTTCGGATGATGGTTGAGCAGGCCCCCGTAGCCATAGCGTTGTTGAGTGGCCCACAGTTCATGGTCACACTGGTTAATGAACGAATGCTTGCCTATTGGGGGTATAAACGGGAGCAGGTGATCGATAAACCGCTTTTCGACGTGCTGCCCGATGCAGGCGGGCCACCTTTTCATGAACGCTTGACCCGGCTCCTCTCTACTGGCGGACGATTTGTTGCGAACGAAGTAGCTGTGCCGACAACGCGCAACGGGCACCCCGAACGTACCTACTTCGATCTGGTATACGAAGCTGTGCGGGACGCGGACGGAACAATTTCGGGGATTACCACCACCTGTTTTGATGTGACAGATCAGGTAACTGCCCGGCAAAAAGCACAGGTAAGTGAAGCCCGATTTCGTGTACTGATCGAGGAAGCCCCGATTGCTACCTGTCTGTTTGTTGGTCGTGAGTTCATCGTGGAACTGGCCAACAAACCCATGCTTGCTTTCTGGGGCAAAGGTGACAATGCCCTGGGCAAACCCCTGGCCGAGGCAGTGCCCGAACTAATGAACCAGCCTTATCTGGATATACTGGATGATATTTTCACGACAGGAGTTGCCTATCAGGCCACGGCCGCTCCCTGTGATCTGGAAGTAGATGGCCTACTGGCTACCTATTACTTCAATTTTACCTACAAGCCAATCCGGTCTGAAACGGGTGAGGTCTACGCCATCATAAGTATGGCCGTCGACGTGACGGAACAGGTGCTCGCCAGAAATAAACTCCAGGAAAGCGAAACCTATTTCCGGCAGCTTTCTGACAACGTACCCGCTATGATCTGGACGACCCGGGCCGACGGGTACTGCGATTACCTGAACAAGCAATGGTACGATTTTACGGGCCAGGATCGGGATGCTGCTGAAGGTTATGGCTGGCTCGAGGGAACTCACCCCGATGATGAAGCCATGGCGAACCAGTTATTTCAGGAAGCCAACGATGCTCATAAGCCGTT
Organism: Fibrella arboris; assembly: GCF_041321095.1. Taxonomy (NCBI): domain Bacteria; kingdom Pseudomonadati; phylum Bacteroidota; class Cytophagia; order Cytophagales; family Spirosomataceae; genus Fibrella; species Fibrella arboris. The sequence goes on from NZ_JBGGWE010000010.1 coordinate 152,369, forward strand.
TAATGCCTTTTACCGGTTGCGCAGAAAAGATGGTGCCTACCGGTGGGTCGTTGATTTGGCCCGACCCCGGTTCGATACGAATGGAAACTACGAAGGCATGATTGGCACCGTAGTGGATGTACACGAACAAAAATTAGCTGAAGAAGAACAACGGAAACTGATCACGCTCATCGAAGCCAGTCGGGAATTTATCGGTCTGATTGCGCCCGATACTACGATTCAATACCTGAATCCGGCCACCCTGGAATTAGTAGGCTGGCCGGCCATTGAGCAGAAAACGATCATTGATTGTGTGTATCCCCCCGACCGGGAGCTGGCCGGCCAGCTCTGGCGCGACGTGCTGGAGAACGGCCGGATTTCGCAGGAAATTCGCTTTGTCAACGAGCGCACCGGCGACCCGTTTTGGCTGCAGTGGAATGGCGTGTCCATTAAAACTACGGCTGGCGAGTTGATCGCTGTTGGTACGGTTAGCCCTGATATTAGCGAAAGCAGACAAGTGGCGCAGGCGCTGGAAGCCAGCGAAGAAAAAATACGGTCGTTGATAGCCAATGCGCCGGCGGGCATTGGGTTGTTTGTGGGCCGGGACCTGATCGTTGATATGCCGAATCAGGTCTTTATCGATATCGTAGGAAAAGGGCCAGACATAGTTGGTAAACCCCTTCGGGAGGTGATGCCGGAGCTGGAAAGCCAGGTGTTCTTACAAATTCTCGATGATGTTTATACGTCTGGCAAGATGTATCAGTCGTTCGGTACGCAGGTCGATATCTTGCAGCGGGGCGTCATGACGCATAATTTTTATAACATCACTTATTCCCCGTTGCTGGATGCCCATGGTGATGTGTATGCTATTCTTGATATTGCCATTGACGTGACCCAGCAGATAAGAGCGCAGAAACGACTGGAAGAGAGCGAACTGTTTGCCCGGAGTATCATTGAGCACTCGCCCGTTGCCAAAGCTGTTTTTGTGGGTGAATACATGGTCATCAAAACGGTGAATGAACGCATGCTCGATATGATAGGGCGTACGGCCGACATCATTGGGCAGCCGTTTATGGATGTCATGCCCGAACGGCTGCAAACGCCCTTGATGGAACGCCTTCAAGATGTATTGAGAACGGGCGAAATCTATTATCAGTCGGAAGAACGGCTCGACGTCTATCGATTCGGAAGCCTGCATACTGGCTATTACAACTACATCTATAAACCCCTGACGCATATTACCGGCGAACGATACGGGGTGCTGGTGACGGCTACCGAGGTGACTGAACAGGTAATAGCCCGGCAAAAAATTGAGGAAAGTGAAGCACAATTCAGGCTGCTCCTGGAAGCCATCCCGGCCATTGCCTGGACCAACTCGCCAGCCGGAGAGGTTACTTTCTACAACCAGCGCCTCTACGACTACTCAGGATTAAGCATCGAACGGGTGCATAATGTGGGCTGGCAGGCCATCATCCACCCCGACGATCTTGTTCATTCGCTGGCCCTTTACCAGCAGGCGCTGGCCACCGGGCAAGATTATGTGATTGAAAACAGATACCGGCGGGCCGATGGCGCCTACCGATGGCACCTTAACCGGGCGTTGCCGCTCTACGATGAGACGGGCCAGATCAGCAACTGGGTAGGTACGGCTACTGATATTCATGAACAGAAACAACAGGAAGCAGAGTTGGAGCGACAGGTGGCGGCACGTACCCAGCAGCTTCATGCCTCTGTGCAGGATCTGAAACGCTCCAACGACAACCTGCGGCAGTTCGCTTATATCGCCAGCCATGATTTGCAGGAGCCGCTGCGGAAAATTCAGGCGTTCAGCACATTGCTCAGTAATGACTATGCCGTTCAACTGGGAGCTGGCACTGATTATCTGGCCCGGATGCAGTCGGCAGCGAATCGAATGTCGGCACTCATTAAAGACCTGCTCACCTATTCACGCATCTCAACGCAGCAGGATGCAACCGCCTCTGTGCCGCTCAACCGCATTGTAGCGCACGCTTTAACTGACCTGGAGCTAGTCATCGAGGAGACCGGGGCAACCGTCACCGTTGATCCGTTACCAACCATCCTGGGCGACGAGATGCAGTTAAGTCAACTGTTTCAGAATCTGCTGAGTAACGCCTTGAAATTCCGGCGGGTCGATCAGGCGGGTCGGCCCATAGCACCAGTGGTGCAAATCACGACTCAGCGGGTTGCTGCGGCCGACCTGCCTTCCGCCCTGAAACCCACCCGGGAAGCGGCCGCTTACGATCGGATCGATGTGACAGATAATGGCATCGGGTTCGAGGAAAAGTATGCCGAACGTATTTTTCAGGTCTTCCAGCGACTGCATAGCAAAAATGAATTCGCGGGTACAGGCATCGGCCTGGCTATCTGCGAGAAAGTAGCTGCCAATCACGGGGGCGCTATTATGGCTAAAGGGTACCCGCATGAAGGCTCGACCTTTAGCGTCTATTTCCCTGTAACAGACTAAGCCGGAGCCATTCGACCCCGGCTTAGCGTAAAAGCGTGAACTGACTGTTGGCCGTTGCTTATTGCTTGGTCAACACAACGGTATAGGTCGTTGCCACAGCGTTACCACCCAGATCGTACGGCAACTGTGCCGTGACGGTAGATGAGGTTGTGGTGAAGACCCGCGTAGCCTGAACTGTTTGGCCGTTCGTTACCAACGTTGCCTGAGCGCCGGACTCGGTGTAGGTCGTTGTAGGGCCAAAAAACGCAGCGATAACTTTTTGCGTGTTAGTGGCATTGGTGCAGCTAGCCTGAGTGGCCAAGTTATTGGAGATGGTGCCGTTCGAATTAAACGTGATTACCGCATCTTTCAGGCATGTTTCACCAAGGAGTTGAAGGCCGGTAGCCAGGTCTGTTACACCCATGTAGCCAGGATTGACAGTAAGCCCCGTAATTTTCCAGCTACCTTGAAACGAGGTTAGGTTAGTGGGAGTAGGGTCTGAATTACTGCTTTTACACCCGAAGGTCATGATCAGAACAGCCAGTAGCAGCGTTGCTGCGGTTGTGAAGCGGGAGGTACGTGTCATCGTGGTAGATTGTATAAGTGATTGTTCTGCTAAAAAAACGTCCGAAAATACCGTTCTCGCATGAGGCGGGCTACTTTTCGGACTGATATGTACTGAGTGGTTCGTAACGGCCCTCAGCTAGATATACCCGGCTACCCGGTAGCTAACGTACCCAGCCATTTCTTTTAGCAGGTGCATGGCATCGGTAAAAGCCTGTTCATGTGGAACAATAAGAGTAGACAGCACAAAACTACGTGGTTCCTGAATGTAGGCTGCCGGGAAAGGGGTGGCCTCAATGCCCGCTTTGGTAAAGCACTTCACGGCCCGGCGCAGATGAAAGGCCGATGTGACCAGCACACACCGGTTGGTATGAAACGTATGGCGAAGCACCCGCGCCGAACAAACCGCGTTTTCGTGGGTATTGCGCGAACGGGTCTCCCAGAGCAGATCGCGGGCTGGCACACCCGCCAGATGCAGAAAGCGCATCCCTTCCAGCCCTTCATGCAGCGTCTCGCTATGCATGAAAAACAGATCGGCGCTGCCCCCGCTGATCAGGATTTTTTGTACTCGTCCCGTCTTGTACAGAAAGAGCGCCTGTGCGAGCCGATCGGCCTGAAGCGAGAGTATGGGGCGGGCGGGGGTAACGCGTAGCTGCGAATTGGTTAAGCCGCCCGTCAAGACCACGGCGACTGTCTGGGTAGTATCAGAAAACGCATGCGATAAAGGAGCAGAAGGCGGGCTTATTTCCCACTGACCAGCCAGTTCGTTCACCAGGAAACTGTTGCCTAATAGCCAGAAAAGACCCAGCGACACCACCACTAGCCGCTTCCGGTAGCGAGGGAAAAGCAGCGCTCCGGTGAGGGAAGCCAGTAGCCAGCCAGCCGGGGTGAGGAAATAACCAGCTGTTTTGGACAGAAAGTAGAACATAGTTTCGTTAATGATTCGTTAATAGAGCGTTCTCCCTTATTTCAATGGCCGGTGAACGCTTATTTTTGTGCTATGAAACGTCGTAACTTCTTTGTGTTGATGCTGGGTCTGTTGCCCTTGCTGACAATGGCCCAAACCAAGCCGGAGGGGCACCGTATTGCGGGACGCATTCGGGGTATAAAAGACACCACCGTCGTACTGGCGCATTATCAGTACGACCCCACGCATTACGTGCCGAAAGATACAGCCCGCGTCGATGCTAGCGGGAATTTTGTCTTCCAGGGTAAAAAGGCGCTACCCGAAGGGTTGTATCTGGTCGTATTGCCTAAGGGCCGCTATTTTGATATGATTCTGGCCGAACAGCAGTTTGGTTTTGAGACGGATACGGCTGATTTTATTGGCAGCATGAAAATTACTGGTTCGGTCGAGAACGCGGCTTTTTATGGCTACCAGCAAAAGCTGAAAGGCGCATTCGAGGAGATGCGGCAAGTAGACAAACAGCCTAAAACCGAAGCGTCGGCGCAACGCCTGAAAGAATTGCAGGCACAGGCACGTACCTACCGGGCCGATTTTCTGGCGCAGAACAAATCGTTACTGACTACCAAAATTCTGCTTGCTTCGTCGGAACCCGACGTACCGGCGCCACCCAAAGCCGCCAACGGTCGTCCTGATTCGCTCTGGCAGTTCAACTATTATAAAAATCACTTCTGGGATAACTTCGATCTGAGCGATGAACGGATGCTACGGACACCACTGCTCCAACCCAAAATTGACCGGTATATTAAAGAACTGACCGTTCAGCAGGTGGATTCGCTGACTAAAGAGGCCGATTACCTGGTGGAGAAAGCCAGCCCCAACAAAGACATGAAGGCTTATATGATCTGGTACATCACCAGCCAGTATGAACGCCCCAAAGTGCTGGGTACCGATGGCCTGTTCATTCACATGGTAGAAAAGTACTGGCTCACCCGACAGATGCCCAATATCGATTCGGCTACGCTGAAAACGGTGTCGGAACGGGTAGCGGTGCTGAAACCGTTGCAGGTCGGCAAAACGTTTGTGTTGCCAGCCGTGAGCGATACCCTGTCTCGGCCGTTGAGTTTCAACAGCCTGAACGCGGCCGACTACACCATCATGTTCTTCTATGCTCCGCATTGCGGCCACTGCCGGGAAGCGGCGCCTAAAGTGAAAAAATTCACCGATTCGCCTGCCGGAAAAGGCATAAAAGTGGTCGCAATTGCCATTGAAGACTCAGCCGAAGACTGGAAGAAATTCATCCGCGAGTTTAAGCTCAATGACTGGGCGCACGGCTACGACCTGAAACAGCAGATCGATTTCCGGCGGCAATACGACGTGGCCACCACGCCCACCCTTTACGTGCTGGATCGGAACAAGAAGATTATTGCCCGTGGCCTTCCTGCCGAACAGGTCGAGGATTTCTTGAACTTCACCCGCAAGCAGGCTGCCCAGGCTACTCCCGCCAAAACGACGGTACCAAAACCGGGCGCTGTTAAAGCGGCTGCCCCAAAAGCGAAGACTACCAGCCGGTAAGCGCGAGACTGGCCCGTTTTTTGTCGGTGTTGGTTTCAGGTACGTTGTTAAGGCAACGTACCTGAAACCAACACCCATACAGCCATGAATCGTTTTTTACTGTTCGCCCTGTTGGCGTTCATTTGCCGTTCTGTTACCTACGCGCAGCCCAAAGGTGGTTACCATATTGCCGGGCAGATACGCGGCCTTCGCGATACAACCATCACGCTGGCCCACTATTTCGGTTACAACCAGTATATCACGAAAGACACCGCCCGCATCGATAGCAGTGGCCGGTTCGTCTTCGAAGGCGCCAAAGACCTTCCCGGTGGCCTGTACATCGTGATTCCACCCCTGAAGAAGCAGCGCTATATCGAACTGGTGCTGGGTACGTCGCCTCACTTCTCCTTTGAGACAGATACGGTCAACGCTACGGCTAACATGCGCATAAAAGATTCGCCGGATAACGAAGCGTTCTATGCCTACCAGAAGCAGACCCAGAAACTGGCCGATGAAAATAAAGCCATCGAGATTCAGGCGCAGTTTCGGACGGATCAGGTATCACAATTAAACCTGCGCCGCCAGCTGACCGAGCTACAGAGCCAGTACCGGCAGGTGCAGAAACAGTTCACCACCACGGGCGATACGTTGCTGGTCACCAAGCTGTTACGCGCCTCGAAAGATCCTGATATCCCTGCCGCTCCCCGGCTAAGGAATGGTAAAATAGACTCTACTTTTCAATACCGGTACTACAAAAATCACTACTGGGATTCGTTCGATTTCGCCGATGACCGACTGGTACGCACGCCCATTTTTCAGCGAAAAATTGACCGTTATATGCAGGAAATGACTGCCCCAGTGGTCGATTCGCTCATTAAAAGCGCTGACCTGATAGTAGCGAAGGCGAGAGCCAGTAAAGAAATGCTGTCGTATGCCATCTGGTACATCACCAGCCAATATGAGCGCCCCCGCGTGATGGGTACCGATGGGCTGTTTGTACACATGGCCGAGACCTATTATCTCTCCGGGGCTATGCCGGCAGCTGATCCCGCAACGGTCGATAATATCCGTAAACGCGTTGATATTCTAAAGCCATTGCTGGTGGGTAAACCCTTTCCGGCAATGACCGTCAGCGACACGTTGCGCCAACCGATTGATCTGAAAACAGGGCATGGAGACTATACCGTCCTGTTTTTCTATGACCCTACCTGCGCGCACTGCCGGGAGTCGATGCCAGCTCTGAAAGCATTTGCCACAGACAGCGTAAAGAGCAGAGGGGTACAGTTCTTCGCTATCGCCGTGGATAACAGCCCCGATGCCTGGCAGAAATTTATTCGTGAATTTGCTATGCAGGGTTGGGTGAACGGCTACGATTTCACGTTCCGAACCGACTACCGTAAGCAATACGACGTGCTGAAAACGCCGACGATATATGTGCTCGACAAAAACAAAAACATTCTGGCCCGCGCATTACCTGCCGAACAGGTGGGTGATTTCATTGACTTTCAGCGCCGCCAAACTCAGCAGCTAGCTACGCGGAAATAGCTTTTGGGGGCTTAGATGAGCGAAAAATAAGCTTTTTGACAACCGACCGCCGTATCGGACCGCTGCCAAAAAGCTTATTTTGCAGCATGAAACACATCTTCGTCAGCTTGCTTCTTCTGGGTGGTGCCTTAGCGGCATTGGCCCAATCTGTGCCTGCCAAATCAGCCCTTACCATCGAGACCATCATGCAGGAACCCCGGCAATGGGTCGGCACATCGCCATCGGGTGTGTTCTGGAGTGATGATTCCCGGACGGTCTATTTTAATTGGAATGACCCGAATCGGCCAGATAAAGCATTGGGTGATTCGCTGTATAAAATCACTTTATCAGCCGATGGCAGGTACGTTCCATCGACGAAGCCGGTCAAAGTATCAGTTGGCGAGCGGCGGATGCTTCCCCCCGCCGATGCGGAGTTCAACCGGGCCCGTACACTGCGTCTCTACGCTAAATATGGCGACCTTTATTTGTTCGATCGCCAGACCGGCCGGGTACGTACCCTGACCAATACCGTCGATCGGGAAAGTAATCCTGTTTTTTCGGGCGACGAAAAAGCCGTGCTTTTCACGCGCGCCAGCAACCTCTATCGGCTCGATCTGGCCAGTGGCCTAACTGAACAGCTGACTAATTTTGATCCTGGCGCCAAACGCCCAACACCCAGCAGCAACAGCCAGGAGTCGTGGTTGAAACGCGATCAATTGTCTCTTTTTGAGGTACTTCGTGACCGAAAAGCCAAACGCGACGAGGCTGAACGCGACACCAAAGCCGAGCAACCCCGCCGACCCAAAACGATCTACACCGACGGAAAAACGGTGATGAATGCCAGCCTGAGTCCTGATGGGCGGGTGGTTACTTTCACCCTGATGAAGGCGGCCACCGGAGCCAAGTCAACGATCGTTCCCAGCTTCGTCACCGAGTCTGGTTTTACCGAAGATCTACCAGCCCGAACGAAAGTGGGTGCGCCGCTGTCGGCTGTTGAGTTCATGGTCTATGACGTGGCTCGCGATACCGCCCTGGCGGTTAGTCTGGCTACACTGCCCGGTATCACAGACAAGCCGGATTACCTGATGCCCACCGCCGTGACGAGCGGTTCGGCCACGGTGGCGGGACGAACAACGGTGACCAATGCGGAGAAAACGGCACCCGATACCACGCGAAAACTAGCTGCCGACCTGAAAAAAGCAGCCAATCGGCCAGTTTACGTAAGCGCGCCTGTCTGGGCTGAAGGGCCTGGTGCCCGGTATGCGGTGGTAGCCGTCCGGGCCGTTGATAACAAAGATCGCTGGCTACTGCTGCTTGACACCGAAAAGCCCACGGCTCTGAAACTCCTGGACCGGCAGCGCGACGAGGCCTGGGTGGGTGGACCGGGTATCGGCGGTGGTTTCTCGGCAGGTACGTTGGGCTGGCTCGACGACCAGACGATCTACTATCAATCAGAAGCTGACGGCTACTCGCATCTGTATACCATGAACGTAGTGACCGGACAACGTACCCAGCTGACGAAAGGGCGTTTTGAAGTACAGCAGGTTGTGTTGTCGGCCGATAAAAAAACGTTTTACCTAACCACCAACGAACCACATCCCGGTGAACAGCAGCTATACCGGATGGCTGTTACGGGGGGGCAACGTACCCAGCTTACCAGCATGACTGGCGCCAATGACGCAACAATCTCGCCCGATGAATCGCAGATCGTGGTACGCTATTCAGCCAGCAACAAACCCTGGGAGCTGTTTTTGATGCCGAACCCTACGATAGCTGGTAGCATAGGAAAGGTGAAAGCGGCCAAAAAAACACAGCCAGGCAACGTACCTGGCACGCCGGTTCAACTTACTACCAGCACCACCGATGGGTTTCGGGCGTATCCCTGGCGTACTGGCGAGGTGGTGACGATTCCGGCTCGTGATGGGCAACCAATCTACGCGCGTATTTACAAGCCGGCCGCCAATGCACCTACCCCGGCTACTGGCAAAGCCGTTGTGTTTGTGCATGGCGCGGGCTATTTGCAGAATGCCCACAAATGGTGGAGCCAGTATTTTCGCGAATACATGTTCCATAACCTGCTGGTCGATAAAGGGTATACGGTGCTGGACATTGATTACCGGGGCTCGGCAGGCTACGGCCGCGACTGGCGGACGGGTATCTATCGCTTCATGGGCGGAAAAGACCTCACCGACCACGTAGACGCTGCCGACTGGCTGGTAAAAAATCACGGCGTCGATGCCAGGCGGATCGGGGTGTATGGCGGGTCGTATGGCGGCTTCATTACGTTGATGGCCATGTTCACCACGCCCGACGTATTCAAAGCGGGGGCGGCGCTGCGTCCCGTAACCGACTGGGCAGCCTACAACCATGGTTATACCAGCAACATCCTGAATGAGCCTTATTCCGATACGCTGGCCTATCGGCGGTCATCACCAATTTACCACGCCGCAGGCTTGAAAGGCCATTTGCTCATTTGTCACGGCATGGTCGATGTAAACGTGCATTTTCAGGATGCCGTGCGCCTGACCCAGCGGCTGATCGAGCTAAAGAAAGAGAATTGGGAACTGGCACCTTACCCTGTGGAAGATCACGGTTTTGTGGAGCCAACCAGTTGGATGGATGAGTACAAACGCATTCTGAAACTGTTTGACGAGCGGTTGTAAGATTGCCCGAAGACGAATTTTAACGGCATTCTAACTACTAGCTAGAAACCATAGGCGCAGTAGGTCGTTTTTTGACGAGTTGGTTACACACATTCACCAACCACACAACGTATATGAAAAAGACCCTCATACTGGCTGCCCTGCTAGCCACCACGCTGCCCTTCGCGCAGGCGCAGGATGTTAAAGAAAACGCAAAAGCTACGGGCCGTCAGGCCAAGCGGACCATGAATGCCGCAGGTGACAAAATAGATCGCGAAGCCAGCCAGGCCAAGCAGGATATAAAAGCGGATGCTCAGGACGCGAAGGTTAAAACGAAGCGGGCTACCAACAAGGCGCTGGATAAGACCGATAAGAGCCTGAAAAAAGCCGAACGGAAGTTAGACAACAACCGGTAAGCTTATAATCTCAGTCAAAAAAGGTCGTTGCCTGCCGGGTAATGACCTTTTTTTGTTAGTTGGCCAGCCTATTGGCACTCAACAGGAAGCGTTTACTGTTGATAAACAAAGAATCCTCACTTTTCTTTGTTCTCATGACTCAACCCCTCACCGTCTTGCTCTTTGGTATCACTCGCGACTTAGTTGGCCAGAACCGCTTGTCGGTGCCACTGGCCAAAGGCAGCCGGGTAGCCGACTTACTGGCGTTGCTCAACGCCGATTATCCCGCTCTCACGGGGGTTAAATCAATACTGGTTGCTGTTAACAGTGAGTATGCTGACCCGGATACTGTGCTGAATCCTTCCGACGAGATTGCACTGATTCCGCCTGTCAGTGGCGGGTAGATGCGCAGATGCACGAGCCGCCTGCTGCCTGCTTTACCCAGGCGGGGCTGTTATACGAAGCGGCTAAACTATACCCTCTTGTTACTTGTAAAAACAGCTTGTTGTCATGATTGCCCTTACTGCAGATCCAATCGATTTTAGTTCAGCATATCACTATCTGCAAACCGACGAAGCCGGCGCCATTGACTTTTTTTTCGGTGTTGTGCGTAACAATACCCAGCAACGGTCAGTCAATCAGCTCGATTACGAAGCATACGGGCCTATGGCGATCCGCGAAATGCAAAAAATTGCTGATCAGGCCTGTGAACGCTGGCCCGTACTGAAGTACGTGGTTATTCACCGGACCGGGGTTCTCCGTATTGGCGAAATGGCCGTATTGATCGGCGTAGCAACACCCCACCGCGATGCTGCTTTTGAGGCCACGCGCTACATCATCGATACCATCAAGCAGACCGTGCCTATCTGGAAGAAAGAACTGTTTTCGGATGGCGAAGTGTGGGTGAACGCCACGCCATAACTAAGTTTTCTGTTTACTGTCTTCTGTTGCTCCGCATAGCTATCAATCTGTATGTAAGCGAAGCAACAGAAGACAGTAAACAGAAAACTTAGTTCAGCACGTACCGGCCTTCGATCGGAAAATGGTCTGAATGCGGCTGGTCTCGGTAGGTGACAAAATCGAGAACCCGGAAGCGAGGGTCATAAAATTGATTATCGATCCGAATCGTCTTGGGCGCACGGTTCAGTGTGAAACCAAAGCCATGCCCGGCATCTTCAAACGCGTTGGGCAGCACACGGCGGAGCCGTTCGTAAACAACACTGTAGGGGGTATCATTAAAATCACCCGTCACAATCACCGGATAAGCGCTTTGTTTGATGCACGCTTCTACAGAGCGCACCTCACCTTGACGCGATTTAAAGCCAAATTTAAGGGCTTCTAACACGGTTCTTGTCTCGGCTTTAACGCCCGACAGCTCATCTTCCTGAAAAACTTTGCGTACCCGGATGCCCATCGACTGCAAGTGGACGTTGATGATACGGATGGTGTCATTACCCATCTTGATGTCGGTCCAGACCATGCCATTGAAGGAACTGAATACCTGTTCGCCGTGGTCGATGATCGGGTAGCGCGAGAAAGTAGCCACGCCGATGTAACGCTTGTCTTTCGGGTTGAGCAAGGTATGGTAGCGATAGCCAGCCTTTTCCAGGCGTTCCACCATCTGGAAAGCGGGTATCTGGTCGCCTTCGTAAAACTCCTGCAGGCATTTAATGGGAGCCGGGTGCTGCAGAATCCAGGCCGTCATTAATCGGGTGCTGCGCGGTTCCCGATGAAGCGAATCGTCAAAGTACTTATCAAGGCCAAATAGTGAGACGTTGAAGCTCAACAAGGAAAAAGCAGGTCGCCCTGCAGGAAGAGTCTCCGCTGAATGAACAGAAAAAGTGCGTGGGTAGAGCCAGTAGCCAAGCAGCAGCCCCAATACGGATAAGGTACTTCGCCAGGGCCTGGTGAAAAGCCAGAACGTACCCAGCAGCAGCAACAGTAACCAGGCAATCGGTAAGGTGATCATCAGCATACTGGCCAGCCAATGTTCCACTGGGAGCCAGCCTACCAGGTAATAGATCAGCAGGGTGTAAAAAAACACACCGATATGCAGCGACCAAATCAGTGACCGGCCAATGAACGCTAAAAATTGACCGATACGTGTTCCTAATGACATGTAGTGATACTTGATGACGCCGTAAAAGTACAACACGCACCATGCCGGTCCAGTTGTTCCTGGTTGCTTTTCGCTGAATAAAGCCTTATATTTGCGCCACTTAGCGACATCAGACAGGATCAGCAAAGGGAGTTCGGCTCCCTTTTTTCTTTGGGTAACGCCGTGAATGACACCACACGTATAGAGGCTCTTTTACAACCACATCTGAATGATGGCGAATATTATGTCGTTGATATTCAGGTAGCGGGAAAAGGAGGGGGCACATTGAAAGTAACCGTTCTGATTGATTCCGATGAAGGAATGACCATTGATGCCTGCGCCAGAATCAGTAGGGCGCTTGGTAACCAGATGGATGAAATGGACTTCTTTGGTGATGCACCGTTCAATCTGGAAGTCTCATCGCCGGGCGTCGATTTCCCGCTTACGCAACAGCGGCAGTTTGCTAAAAATGTGGGGCGGTTGTTGAAAGTACAACTGGCTGGTGGACCCGGACTAATTGGGAAACTGGAAGCCGTTGATGCGCAGGGTATTGTGCTGGACGTGCCACCGGCGAAAATTAGCAAAACGAAACGCAAAACATTGACTGAATTACCCCCGGAAGGAATACAGACAATACCTTATGAATCTATTCAGAAAGCAACTGTTGAGATTCAATTTTAAGAAATGACCAACTACATGAGTGGCGAATTTTGCCGCGCAGACTCACCACTCAGCCAACCCGATACGCCAAATGAATAGCGGACAGTTAATCGAATCCTTTGCTGAATTTGCCCGGTCGAAAAATATCGACCGCCCCACCATGATCGCCATTCTGGAAGAGGTCTTCCGGACAATGATTCGTAAAAAGTATGAAACCGATGCCAACTTCGACGTAATTATTAACGCCGAAAGCGGTGATCTGGAGATGTGGCGGACCCGCGAAATTGTTGATGATAACTCAGAGGATATCTGGGATTACGATAAAATCCCCCTTGCTGAAGCCCGTCGCATTCAGGACGACTTTGAAGTGGGCGAACAAGTGGCCGAAGAGGTCAAGTTAGAAGATTTTGGGCGTCGGGTCGTGCAGACAGCCCGGCAGACGCTCATTCAGCGTGTAAAAGATTTAGAAAAAGAACTGCTGTACCAGAAATACAAAGACCAGGTTGGCGACCTGATTTCGGCTGAAGTGTACCAACTTCTGAAAGGCGAAATTATTCTGGTAGATGGAGAAAACAACGAGTTGAGTCTGCCCCGAAGTGAGCAGATTCCAAGAGATCGCTACCGCAAAGGCGATGCCGTAAAAGCCGTCATTCACCGGGTCGACATGAACAATGGTACGCCCAAGATCATTCTGTCGCGTACGTCTCCAGTTTTCCTGGAGCGTTTATTCGAAACAGAAATCCCGGAGATTTACGATGGTGTTATTTCAATCCGCCGGATTGTACGCGAACCAGGCGAACGGGCTAAAGTAGCCGTTGAGTCCTATGACGACCGTATCGACCCGGTGGGGGCCTGTGTGGGCATGAAAGGGGTGCGAATTCACAGTATTGTGCGCGAACTGGGCAACGAGAATATCGACGTGATCAATTACACGGAGAATCTCGAACTGTTCATCAGCCGCGCCCTCAGTCCCGCCAAAGTCAGCTCGATGAACATCGACAAAGATGCTGGCCGGGTGGCTGTATACCTAAAGCCCGATCAGGTGTCGCTGGCCATTGGTAAAGGCGGTCAGAACATTAAGCTGGCAGGCCGGTTAGTCAATCTGGAACTGGACGTGTACCGTGAAACCGACGGACAGGAAGACGACGAAGACGTTGACCTGATGGAATTCAAAGACGAAATCGACGAGTGGATCGTTGAGGAGTTCCGCCGTGTGGGACTCGACACCGCCAAGAGCGTACTAGCCCTAAGTCGGGAAGAACTAGTTCGTCGCACTGATCTGGAAGAAGATACCGTTGAGGAAATCCTGAATATCCTGCGGCAGGAATTTGAGTAAAGGTAGTTAAATAGTCTTCTGCCTTCCGTCTGCTGTTGCTTCGCTAAATCATACTACTTGCCTTAACGAAGCAACAGCAGACGGAATACAGAGAACTGTTCAACTGCCCACTGGGATTTATAATCCATTAACCGTTGTTATAACTGTATAAACAACCATTAATTTTGTCGGGTCTAAACCGAACGTATGGCAGAAGATAAATCAATGCGCCTGAGCCAAGTGGCAAAAATTCTCAACAAAGGATTGTCCTCTGTTGCGAGTACGCTATCTGCCAAAGGGTTCAAGGTAGAAATAAACCCTAATACCAAAATCAGCACTGAACAGCTAGAGGTATTAGCGAAGGAATTTAAAGCAAACGATCTCTTGAACGGGACCCGCAAGTCGGCTGATGCACCTGCACCAGCAGAGGCGCACCGTGAGGCACCGGCCCGTCGAGATGATGACTACCTGCCTCGCTATTCGCGTGATGAGCAGACACGCCCAAGCGCATCAGAGGGCGGTAAGACGGGTTCTACTGGAGAACCTGTTAAACCTGTTTCACAACCGGCACAGCGTGAGGCTGCCCCGGTGTCGGGCCTGCCAGGTCTGACAGTGGTCGGGAAAATAGATCTGAATGCACCGCGGCCCGCGCCACCTGTTCAGGCAGAACGCACACCCGCCCCGGTGCCTGCTGTACCGGCAAAAGCACCCGAGGCGCCGAAGCCTGCCGTGGCGCCCGTGCCAGAAGCGAAAGCGCCTGCCAGTACGCCTGCGCCTCAACCCGCTCCGGTGGTTACACCACAAGCGGTGGCCCCAGCGCCTAAACCCGTTGAGGTGCCTGTTCCGGCTCCCGTCATTGAAGCGAAGCCGGTTGTACCGGCAGCGCCTGCAGCTGTTTCGACGCCTAAACCCGTGGAGACTCGCCAGCCTGAGGCGCCTAAGCCATCGCCAGAACCACCAAAAGCGGTTGAAACGCCTCGTCCCGCGCCAACGCCAGCCCCTGTGGCGGCTGCACCGGTAGCGCCTAAGGCTCCTGAAGTGGCTAAAACAGATGAGCCAACAGACCAACCTGACCAGCCAGTAGAAACAATACGGGCAGAAGGTAGCGTACAATTGAAAGGCTTGACCGTGAAAGGAACGATTGATCTGACTCAGTTCAATCGCCCTCAGGGAGGTGGCGCAGCCAGCCGCGACAAGAAGGGTAAACGGAAACGGATTCCTAATGCCAATGATCGTCGGCCAGGCCAGCCTAATCAAGGTGGCGCACAACCACAGGCTGGTGGACAAGCACAGGGTACTGCTCCTCGTGAGGGACAGCCTCGGGGCGACCGCCAGGGCTACCAGGGTGGTGATCGTAACCAGGCCCAGGGTGACCGGAACAATCAGAACCGGCCTGCGCAAGGCCAAGGGCAGGGAGCTGGAAATACCAGTGGCAACCGCCCGAATACGAATGCGCCAGCTGGCAATAACCAGAATCAGAACCGCCCCTCTACCGGACAGGGCGGTGGTACTACCAACCAGGGTCAGGGCCGGAATAGCAATGGGCCACGTCCTGGGAGCGGAAACGATAAAAAGCGTGGAGGCGACCGCCGCGATGCGCCCTCTAAACAGGAAGTGTCGGCCAACATTCGGGCTACCAACGCTCGAATGACTGGTGGCAATACCCGCACCAACCGCGGAGCCGATCGTCGCCGTGACCGTCGTAACCAACGTGAAGAGGATCGTCGCCTCTTGACAGAACAGGAAGAACTGGAAGCAAAAACCCTGAAAGTAACGGAGTTTGTGTCGGCCAACGATCTATCGTCACTGATGGACGTGTCGATTAACGAAGTTATTTCAGTTTGCCTCAGCGCAGGTATGTTCGTCTCGATCAACCAGCGCCTCGATGCCGAAGCGATCACGTTCATTGCCGATGAATTTGGTTTCGACATTCAGTTTGTTTCAGCCGAAGAGGAAACGGAAGCTGGCCTGGATGAAACGCCTGATGCTGAAGAAGACTTACACCTTCGGGCGCCAATTGTGACCATCATGGGTCACGTTGACCATGGTAAAACATCGCTGCTTGATTACATTCGCCGTGCTAAAGTGGCAGCTGGCGAGGCAGGGGGTATTACCCAGCACATTGGTGCGTATAGCGTAAAAACGGAAGATGGCCGTATGGTGACCTTTCTGGATACGCCTGGTCACGAAGCCTTTACGGCCATGCGTGCCCGGGGTGCTAAGGTGACTGACGTTGTTATTATCGTGATTGCCGCTGATGATAGTATCATGCCACAAACGCGGGAAGCGATCAATCATGCGCAGGTAGCTGGTGTACCAATTGTCTTTGCTTTCTCGAAAGTAGATAAGCCGGGTGCCGACGCTGAGAAAATCCGGAACGAACTGGCGCAAATGAACCTGTTAGTCGAAGATTGGGGCGGTAAATACCAGTCGCAGGAGATTTCATCGAAATCAGGTCTTGGTATCGATGAACTGCTGGAGAAAGTATTGCTCGAAGCTGAAGTACTTGAACTGAAAGCGAATCCCGATCGCCGCGCCACTGGTACGGTTGTAGAAGCCACTCTCGATAAGGGACGTGGGTACGTTACCACCGTACTTGTACAAAATGGTACGCTTCGCCAGGGTGACATCATGCTGGTAGGAGCGCACTACGGTCGCATCCGGGCTATGACCAATGACCGGGGCGAACGCATCAAGGAAGCGGGGCCTTCACAACCCGTGCAGATCCTGGGTCTACCCGGAGCCCCACAGGCTGGTGATAAATTCAACGTAATGGAAACGGACCGCGAGGCCCGCGAAATTGCCAACAAGCGTGAGCAGTTACTGCGTGAGCAGACCTTACGTACCCGTAAGCACATTACGCTCGAAGAAATTGGCCGCCGGAAAGCAATCGGTTCTTTTAAAGAACTGAACGTGATTGTTAAAGGCGACGTAGATGGTTCGGTGGAAGCACTTTCTGATTCGCTCCTGCAATTGTCAACGGGCGAAGTGCAAGTGAATATCATTCACAAGGCGGTGGGTCAGATTTCGGAGTCAGACGTGCTGCTGGCGTCAACGGCCGATGCTATCATCGTTGGTTTCCAGGTACGTCCCTCGTCGAATGCCCGTAAGCTGGCCGAGCAGGAGCAGATCGAAATTCGGATGTATTCGATCATCTATGATGCCATCAATGAGATCAAAGATGCCATGGAGGGCCTGCTGGCTCCAACGCAGGAAGAGGTTATCACGGGTAATATCGAAGTGCGTGAAGTGTTCAAGATCAGCAAGATCGGTACGGTGGCAGGTTGCTACGTGACCGATGGCGCTGTGAAACGGAATCATAAGATTCGGGTGATCCGCGACTTCATCGTTATTCATACCGGTGAGATTAGCGCGTTGAAGCGTTTCAAAGACGACGTCAATGAGGTACGGACCGGCTATGAATGCGGCTTGAGTATCAAAGGGTTCAATGATATCGAAGTAGGCGATGTTATTGAAGGCTTCGAGATGAAAGAAGTAAAACGCACACTGGCCTAGTCAGCTCTGGTCATTTCGTTACCATTATACAACAGAAAGCCCGACCTCAAAAGAGGTCGGGCTTTCTGTTGTATAATGGTAACCCTGGCCGTTTATTCTGCGAGATAGTTGCCAATACCGACGATAA
Organism: Fibrella arboris; assembly: GCF_041321095.1. Lineage (NCBI taxonomy): Bacteria > Pseudomonadati > Bacteroidota > Cytophagia > Cytophagales > Spirosomataceae > Fibrella > Fibrella arboris. Next base: position 170,111 of record NZ_JBGGWE010000010.1, read on the forward strand.
CGGTAGATAGAACAACCGTAGCAATACCCAGGGAAATTGTGCGCAGGGTGGGCCGGTTCGCTCCCTTCCACTCATGCAGGTATAACCCCCAGAAACTACTAAAAGCGATGATAAACGCCATATGAAGCGTCCAGCCTGAGAACCGGTAAGCGCCCATTTTACTGTCGCCCATTCCGTAGAAAAAGAACTGAAAGTACCACGTAAATCCGGCCAGTGCACAGAATAACACGTTGGTCCAGATGGGCGTAGCTTGATTGCTATAGTCGGTGTAGGTGCGGTTACGGATATTGAGGTAGATAGTCCAGATAGCATTTGTGGTGAGGCCGCCAAGCAGAATAATAACCAGCGTAGCGTTGTTCATATACAGGCTATCGGCTCCATGTTTGACAGCCAGCTCGGAGATTGGCTGGCCGGCTGTGAGCCCGAACGAGAAGCAGGCGCTCAGGATACCTGAGAATATGGCAACGGCCAGCCCTTTACGGATGTCGAACTCGGTAATAACGGCTTTCTTTTCCTCATCGGTTAAATGACGTTCTTTCATCATACCAGCCAGGCCACAGATGCCGATGCCCAGCACGCAGACCCCAACGCCCAGCAGGACAAATTGTCCTGAAGTAGTCCGAAGTAATTCACTGATTGTACCCAGGTAGATAGGGGGGACCAGCGTACCAAATACAGCACATAGCCCAAGCGTGACAGCCATGCCCAAAGAGAGGCCCAGATAACGCATGGCCAATCCGAACGTCAGCCCGCCAAAGCCCCACAGTACGCCCCAACCGTAAGTCCAGAGTAAGGTGTCGGTAGGCGACTCTTTCAATACCGCCAACAAATCAGGGACTGTTAGGGAGCCCATGACAAATGGAGCAACTAACCAGGAGAACAAGCCTCCAACGAGCCAGTAGCTTTCCCAGGCCCAGCCTTTCACTTTTCTATACGGTAAATAAAAACTCCCCGACGCGAACCCGCCGAGTGCATGCAAGACAACACCCCAGAATACAGCCATTTTATCTACTTTTTATACCAAAGCTAGCCAATATGGTTTCTACCGCTTTCCTGCTCCTACCTGCTACCCGTAAAAAAGCCAGCTGCCAGTGATAAAGAAATAAAAAAGGAGCGATTCAGACCCAGTTCCATTAGACAGGCAGCACGTATGCGAGTTGTTTCGTAAGTTTGTTACCCATTTGCTAGAACATTATTATGCCTCAACCGGTCCGGATTCTGCTTGTTGAAGATGACGAAGATGATATCACGTTTTTCGAACTGGCGCTGAAAAAACAGTCAATTGCCACTCAACTTATCACCTTGACGGACGGTGATCAGGTGATGCCGTACCTCACCGGTACAAGCGAACATCCTGATTTGATGGTACTGGACTTGAATTTACCCAAGTTGCCTGGACGCGACGTACTCACGCAGGTAAAGCAATCGCCTGTTGGTCAAGATATTCCGGTTGTGATCCTGTCTACATCGTCGGCCCAGGAAGACAACGATTTCTGTCTGGCTCACGGGGCCGACCGTTTTTTAACCAAGCCTACCTCCCTGACCTCGCTCAGCACAATGATTGCAGAAGTGCTGGATGTCACGCTTAAATAGGTAGTGAGCAGTAACCGGGTAATTCAGGGTTAGCTTTTTATGGCATTGGGGGCGGCAAATGCCTTTGATCATCGGCCTAATTGCCTGCTAACTCCTGTACCGCCAGCCAGGCCATTAGTCCGGGGCCGATTGCCAGGGCCGTTTCATCGATGTCAAATGTAGGGGTGTGTACGCCACTAGTGATGCCGCGGGCTTCATTTCGCGTGCCGAGGCGGTAAAAGCACGAATCAACCACCTGCGAGTAAAAAGCAAAGTCCTCACCGGCCATCCATAGATCAAGGTCTATCACGTTTTCACGGCCCATGTAGGCTTCTGTCTGGGTACGTAGCCGACGGGTAAGCTCTGGCTGGTTTTGAAGAAAAGGATAGCCTTTTACGCGGGTGAATTCACAGGTACCCCCCATGGCGTCGGCCATTGTTTCGGCCATTTTCTGCATCTGAGCTATACCTTTCTCGCGCCATTCTTCATTCATACACCTGAATGTGCCTTCGATCTCCACATAATTAGGAATAACGTTGGTAACGCCATCGGCAATAAAACGACCGAAAGAAAGCACAGACGGACTGGCGGGCGGACGGTTACGGCTAATGATCTGCTGCAGAGCCACAATAAGGTGCGAAGCAATCAGGACGGGGTCGATCAGGTTGTCTGGCATTGCTGCATGGCCACCTTTACCCCGAACGGTCATGTAGATCTCATCAGTGCTGGCCATGTACATACCTTCCCGAAAACCAATTTTTCCTACAGGTACGTTGGGGGCCACGTGCTGGCCAATCATGCCGTTGGGACGGGGATTATCCAGTACCCCTTCCCGAATCATGAGCGAAGCGCCACCAGGCGCTTTTTCTTCAGCGGGCTGAAAGACCAGTTTTACAGTACCTGAAAACTGATCCCGTACCTCGGTTAGAATACGGGCGGTGCTTAACAAGCTGGCTGTATGCACATCATGTCCGCAGGCATGCATCACGCCCTCGACCGTCGACTTATAAGGAACGTCATTTGCCTCGTGGATAGGCAACGCGTCCATATCGGCCCGAAGCCCAACAACACGGCTGGAATCGCCGGGCTTTGTTCCGGCTATCAAGGCTACTACGCCTGTTCCGGCAATGCCTTCCTGCGGTTGTAGCCCAAGCGCAGTCAGTTCACTCGCCACAAAGCGGGCTGTTTGCTGTTCATGAAAAGAAAGTTCAGGGTGGGCGTGCAGGTGGCGACGTACCTGAACGGTATCCTGAGCGAAGCGCTCAGCGAGCATTTTTATGGATGAAAGGAGCATAGCTGTAAAGACAAAGTTGGACATGGCTATTTTCCGCTGACGCTACCCTGAAACTGGTAGTCGCCATGAGGGTAGCCGCGGCTTCGTTTATTCCTGCATCGACAGGAATTGATAATCGTTAATGATTGCCGTTAAAAATTCATACGTACCCAGGTTGGTTGCCGGTATATTCAGCACCTCCTTAAGTCTATTGGCGGTAAGCTCAGCGGCATCAGACGTACCCCGACGGAGCACCTCCCGAACCACCTGAATATCGCGGTCAGCTAATTGCCGGACACCCTCGAACTGTACCTGGTAGGTCGCTGGCAAGGAGTTATAAATAACCTCATTGAGTTGTACTTTAGGCTGTAATCGGATCACGGTGGTGCCAGCCGCCAGGTCGCCCAGCCGCTGCCCTTTTCCTGAAGCCGCCACGCAGACAATGGCCACGATACCGCTGAAGATCCGGGTGTCGATGAGTCGCAATAGCCAGCGGAGCAGGTAAGCACCAATGCCGGGTTGCGAACCATCCAGCATGACCACTTTGATTTTCAGGGCTATTTTGCCAATGCTCTGCCCATTCAGTAACCACTCGCAGAAGAAATCGTAGAGGAAAATCGGGAGGATAGCGACCACCATCACATAAACGACGGACTTGTCGCCACTCATCCAGCCGGCACTGGCGGGTAAGGCAATCGTAAGGACTATCCAGGCGGCAAACACGACGTAATCGAGGAGGGTCGCAAAGATACGGTCGCCAATACTGGCAGGTTCGTACTCAAGCAGGACGTTCTGGGTGGTCTGGATCGAGACAGCCATTGATAAACGATAAATGGTAAACCTATCCGAATGGACACGAATTGTTGTCCGGTTCAAAGATACCCGGTTGATCTCGTTTATGACTCGTCATTTTTTATGATTAATCGTCGACATACGCCATAAACTTTGCCGGGAGTTGAGTAACTTTCCCATGTCGATTACCCCAGGTCGGCCTATTGACTCGCCTTCATTGACCATGCGTGAAGCTGCTTTTGTGAAACGGAACACAGCCAAGTGGGCCGATATTGAGCGAAATCCAACCCGTGATCCCGACGAACTCACAGCACGCTATGTTGAATTGACAGACGATTTATCCTATGCCCGCACCTTCTACCCAGAATCGAATGTGACGAGGTATCTGAATGGGCTGGCTGCACAGATGCACCGGGGGCTGATGCAAAATAAACGGGAAGAACGGGGCCGGTTTGTTTCATTCTGGACCCATGAACTGCCCACTTTATTCTATCAGTCGCATCGCATGCTGGCCGTTTCGGCCGTTTTCTTCCTGGTAGCCTGCGGCATAGGCTGGCTTTCAGCGATCAATGACCCAACCTTTGTCCGGCTGATTCTGGGTGACGAGTACGTGAATATGACGCTCGAAAACATCAGGAAAGGTAATCCGCTGGGGGTGTACGGCGGGAGCGATCAGGCCTCGATGTTTTTCCAGATCACCATCAACAACATTGGTGTGTCATTGCGGGCGTTCGTTGCCGGTGTCATTGCCTCGGTGGGCACGTTGGTGATGCTGTTCTATAATGGTGTGATGCTGGGGGCGTTTCAGGCGTTCTTCTACGAAAGGGGGTTGCTTGGTCAGTCGTTTCTGAAAATCTGGATTCACGGTACGCTCGAAATATCGGCCATTGTTATTGCCGGCGCCGCTGGTCTGACAATGGGGAATAGCCTACTCTTTCCGGGTACGTTGCCACGGCTGGAATCCTTTAAACGAGGCGCTAAGCAAGGCTTGAAAATTGCCGTTGGGCTGGTGCCGATCTTCATTGTAGCGGGATTTCTGGAAAGCTTTGTTACACGTATGAGCCTTCCACCGGTGGTAAGTCTGCTAATCATCGGTAGTTCGGCCGCGTTCATTATCTGGTATTTTGTTCTGTATCCTATTCGCTTATACCGCTCGCAACACCCTGCTTAACTTCTTCTCTTTATGATTCAATTTGAACAGCGCCGCGACTTCGGCGAGAAAATCAATGCAACGTTTGCGTTTGCTACCGAGCAAATTCGCGGTCTGGCCTTGGCGCTCCTGTACATCGTTGGTCCCGTTGCGCTGATTGGCGGTATCATTTCCGGTTATGGCCAAAGCGAATTGCTGGGAACCGCCACATCGGCCACTACACCCGACAAACTGCTGTCTTTATACGCCAGTATCTTTTCGGGGAGTCGACTGATCGGGATGGTGTTTCAGCTACTGGCCTACGTGCTGACCAGCTTAGTCACCTTTTCCTATATACGGCTGTATCGACAGCAACTCAATGAGCAGCCGATCGAGGTGAGCGCTGTCTGGGCAGAGGTACAACAGTACATTGGTACAGGGGTGCTGCTGTCTATTGCCAGTGCGTTGATGGTCGGGTTCGGTTTTGCCCTGCTGGTACTTCCGGGTATCTACATGATTGTTGCCTTAACACTGGCTCCCGCCGCCCTTGTCTTTGAACGGCAGGAGGTTGGGCAGGCCATAAGTCGAAGTTTTAAACTGGTCAGCGGGAACTGGTGGTCCGTATGTGGGCTACTCTTCGTCGTTGGCATCGTCGTCAGTATTTTGGGTATGGTATTTACGTTACCGGCTGGTATCGTAGGTGGGTTATTCGGCGCTGGTCTCCTGAAAGACGTAACGATACTATCTACTGTTTTTACCGCCCTGGCCTCAGTAGGCGGCGCTGTATTGCAGGGGCTATCGGCCACGGCGACGGCTTTTCAGTATTTTTCGCTGATCGAAGAGAAGGAAGGGACTGGGCTCTTACATCAGATTGAGTCAATTGGAGGGACCACCCAACGGCCGGGAATGACTTCACTAAATCGGGAAGAGGAAGGCGAGTATTAATTCGTTTGTCAATCATCAGGTTATCGGTGGGGCCGACGGCTAAAAGGGATTTGATCAGGTACGTATGCTGGTAAAAAAACTGTTTTTGGTTGGGCTGCTAACCTTTTTTTGGGTCGATTGGGCCAGTGCGCAGGATTCAACCAACGTAGCGCCGGGCAGTGAGAACGAGGTAGTGATAAGCCCGGAAGATAAGGATATGGAGGCGAAGACAGATTCGGTAGCCGCCATTCGGGATACCACGACCTATGCCGTTGCCGATGACCGGTTGCCACTTACCGTACGGTCGGTTGATCGGGGGAAGTTACGTGCCATTCAGGGCAACCGGGCCTACCGTTATGGGAATGATGCGCCGCCTACCGCCAGCCTTTGGGATCAGTTCTGGAACTGGTTTTGGTATAAAGTAGGTGAGTTGTTACGGACAAAGGCGTATCGGAATATCGGGCAATATGTGTTGTTGCTGGCCATTGCCGGACTGGTGATCTGGTTGCTTTATAAGGCCGAAGTACTGGCAAACATCTTTCCGAACCGAGCCAAACAAACAGGCTTAGGCTACGAAACGCTGGATGAGAATATTCATCAGATCAATTTCAGCGACCGTATCGATGAAGCCATCGCATCCCGCAACTACCGGATGGCGGTACGACTACTATATCTGCAAACGCTGAAGAACCTGACAGACCGGGGACTAATTCGCTGGCAACCCAACAAAACCAACCGTCAGTATGCGCAGGAATTAACGGGTAACCCCAACCGATTGGGGTTCGAGCAGTTGACCAGTCAGTTCGATTACGTCTGGTACGGTGATTTTCCGATCGACGAAACTCGATTTCAACTGGTTCGCCAACAGTTTCAAGCGTTCAATGAGTAGTTATTTATGCCATTACGCGGTCATCTGCTACACTGTCATTCGATAGTGATTCACCGCAAATGCCCGCATAATGCACCACGTAATGCATGCGCCCAAACAAATACATACTCTTTCTGCTGGCTACACTGATTGCGTTTGTCGCGTTCGAGTATTACAAACCCAAGCCCATTGACTGGCGACCAACGTACCAGAACAACGACAAAATTCCGTTTGGGACACAGGCCGTTTTTGAGTTGCTGCCCAGCCTGATGCACCAGCGAACAATTGAGAGCGTGCGGTTGCCCGTTTATAACCTGCTCACCGAAACCCGGATGCCCGCCAGGAGCAATTATCTGGCTGTTTGTGAAACGTTCGCGGCGGGGGCCTACGACACCCGCGAGTTGCTCAGGTACGTTGCCCGGGGGAATTCAGCCTTTTTGTCGGCCTATAGTTTCTCGGATACGTTAAGCCGCGCACTGGGTTTTAAGGCCGAGATAAAAGATCCACTCAAGGCCGATTCAACCCTTCGCTCCAATTTTGTGGGACCGGGGCTGGCAACGAAAAACGGCTACAACTTTCGGCACGACGATGGCCGAAACTTTCTGGTGGTGAAGAAGCCCCGAACGGGTATCACTGTGCTGGCCCGGAATACCCGGAATGAGGCTATCTTTCTGCGTATCCCGCATGGGCAAGGCGTTTTTTATATCCACAACCTGCCCCTGGCGTTTACTAATTACTACCTGCTGGAACCTGCCTCGGCCGATTACATGACGAAAGCGTTTTCGTACCTGCCCACGCAGCCCACCTATTGGGATGAGTTTCAGAAGCAGGGTCGTTTCAATGAAGATGAGCAGTCGTTGTTACGGTACATTCACAAACAACCCGCGTTGAACTGGGCGTACTACATTGCTCTGTTTGGGCTGATCCTTTACGCGTTGTTTGCGGGTAAACGTACCCAGCGTATTATTCCGGTGGTGCAACTGCCACAAAACACCTCGCTGGCTTTTGTGAAAACAGTGGGGCGAATGTATTTCCAGCAGAATGACCACGACAATGTGGCCCGAAAGAAAATCCGGTACTTTCTGGCCAGCCTCCGCGAACGGTATTTTCTGAACACCCAGCAGCTCGACGCGGAATTTACCGAAACACTGGCCCGTAAAAGCGGCGTCCCGCTCGACGAGACGCAGCAACTGGTTCGTATCTTAGGTCAGGCACAGCGGGCTATTTCATTATCCGAATTTGATTTACTGACCATCAACGCCACCATTGAGAACTTCAACGCGGCTACTGCCAGTAAGATCTAAAACCAAAATGGGTCGATGAACAGGTCGACTACTGATAAACTGATATTTCCTGCATGGAACAACCTTTTGATACACGCGTTGATCTTCAGGGCCTTCGTACGGCCATCGACGCTATTCGCACCGAAATTGGAAAAGTAATTGTTGGGCAACACCAACCCATCGATCTGCTGCTGACTGCGCTTCTGGCCGATGGGCACGTGCTCATCGAAGGGGTGCCCGGCGTGGCCAAGACCCTAACGGCAAGGTTGCTGGCCAAAACAGTTTCGGTTCAGTTCAGCCGCATCCAGTTTACGCCCGATCTGATGCCATCGGATGTATTGGGTACGTCGGTGTTTAGCCCCAAAACAGCCGAATTCTCGTTTAAGCACGGGCCGATATTTGCCAACATCGTGCTGATCGATGAGATCAACCGGGCACCGGCTAAAACGCAGGCCGCTTTGTTCGAGGCCATGGAAGAGCGCCAGGTTACCAACGACGGTACCACGTACCTGCTGCCGCCACCGTTTATGGTGCTGGCAACACAAAACCCGATTGAGCAGGAAGGTACGTACCGCCTGCCCGAAGCTCAGCTCGACCGTTTTCTGTTCAAAATCGTGGTGGGTTATCCCGAGCAGGCCGAAGAAGTCGATATTCTGCGCGGTCATCACCAGCGCCGGAACCTGACCGACGCTCTGGAAGCCATTCAGGCCGTGCTCAGCGCCGAGCAATTGCAGGAGATACGGAATAAGGTCAGCCAGGTGCATGTCGAGGAAAACCTCTTCGACTACATCGCCCAGATTATCAGAAGTACGCGGGCCAATAAATCACTCTATCTGGGCGCGTCGCCACGAGCTGCTGTGGCCTTGCTGAACAGTGCCAAAGCGCTGGCTACGCTGCGTGGGCGCGATTTCATTACGCCCGAAGATGTACAGGAACTGGCAATCCCGGTACTTCGTCACCGTATTCTGCTCACGCCGGAACGCGAAATGGAAGGTGCCACGGCCGATGACGTCATCACCCAACTGATTCAAAAAGTAGACGTGCCGCGCTAACCAGACCCGGTGCGTACCATCGATCAGGCCTGTGCCAGCTGATAAACTGCGACTATGACCCTACTTCGTGCCTTATTTGTTTCCCTACGTGTCTGGTTTATCCTGGCGGGCTTTGCAGTGAGCTTTGTACTGGCCTATGCGTTACCGATACTCTTTCCGGTAGTGCAAATCGCCTTCGCCGTTTTCGTGTTGCTGCTACTGATTGAAGTAGTACTGCTGTTCCGGGCCGGCGCCGCTGGTGGGCAGGCTATCTTTTTTGCGCGCCGCGAAATGCCCGACCGCCTGTCTAATGGTGACGAGAACCCCATTACACTCTACCTAGAAAGTCGCTACGCGTTTGAGACACCAGTAGACATTGTGGATGAGATTCCGTTTCAGTTTCAGCGGCGTGATGTGTTGTTTACGGCTACCCTCAAGCCCAACGAAACCAAGGTGATTCGCTATGAACTACGTCCGACGCGCCGGGGCGAATACAGCTTCGGGGCGATCAACGTTTTTGTGATGACCCCGATGAAATTACTGAAACGGCGATTTCAATTTGAAAAAGGGCGGTTGGTGCCCGTCTATCCGTCGTATCTGCAAATGCGTCAATATGAACTGCTGGCGGCCAGTAACCGGCTGACTGAAGTGGGCATCAAACGCCTCCGGCGAATTGGGCACAGCATGGAATTTGAACAGGTACGTCCCTATACGCAGGGCGATGACCTGCGCACCATTAACTGGAAAGCAACAGCCCGGCGGTCTGACCCAACCCAATCGAATCTGGTGGTGAATGCCTTTCAGGATGAGCGATCACAGGCTGTTTATTGCCTGATCGACAAAGGCCGGGTGATGCGATCACCCTTTGATGGGTTGACCCTGCTCGATTACGCGATCAATGCGTCGTTGGTGCTCAGTAACATTGCCCTGTTAAAACAGGACCGGGCAGGAATCATTACGTTTTCTGATCGAATTGGGCAGATCGTAGCCGCCGAACGACGGCCAGGGCATATGCTTAAAATCCTGGACGTATTATACCGACAGAAAACGCGTTACCTCGAGACTGATTTTGAAGGCTTATACGCTACTGTTCGGTCGCAGGTACGTCAGCGCGGGCTGCTGTTGCTGTTTACCAATTTTGAAACCCTCAGCGGCATGCATCGACAACTGCCTTACCTGCGCCGGTTAGCCAAGGAACACTTGTTACTGGTCGTCTTTTTCGACAATACGGAGTTACGTACCCTACTTGATACACCCGCCTACGATACCGAGCAGATTTATCTGAAGACGATCGCCGAGAAGTTTTCGTACGAAAAACAACTGATCGTTAAAGAATTAGGCCAATATGGGATTCAGAGTATTCTCACGGCTCCCCGCGATCTGACCGCCAATACGGTTAACAAGTACCTGGAACTGAAGGCAAGGGGCATGATTTAGGGCTGGGCCTGTAGGTAAATTAGTGTGCTGGTATCCTTACTCGCATACCATGAAAAAACTGCTGATCTTTCTTGCACTGGGCGGCCTGCTGAGCTCATTTGACCGAAAAGAACTGACCTGGACAGCCATTGGCGATTCGATAACGTACCTGAACGACCACACGAACGAGACTGGTGACCGGATCACGAAAGGGTATCTGACCCGGATTACTGATAAACTGCCCTACATCCACTACACCAACCAGGGCCACAATGGCTGGACGGCGATTCGTATGGCGCAGTCGATCGAAACGCTGGGTTTGGGTAAAGCCGACATTTACTCCGTTTTTCTGGGAACCAACGACTGGTGGGCGGGTAAGCCGCTGGGCCGTTTTGCTGACTACCAGACCAATACGGGAACCGCCACTGTATACGGGGCATTCCGAATCATCATCGATAAACTGCGAAGCCTGAACCCGCAGGCGCATATCGTGCTGATCACGCCCATGCAACGGGCTGATTTTGTTTACCTGACTAATTTTAAAAATAATGCTTTTGGCTCTTATAAGCCCAAAAACGGGCAGCAGTTGGAGTCGTTTGCCAACGCCGTTGATTCAATTGGCCGTTTTGAACAGGTTCCTGTGCTCGACTTATATCACCTCAAAAGCCTGGACGTGAAGCAGCTGGTAAAATACAAGCGACTAAAAAATCCTCAAACAGGTGTGTACACCAACTATAAATACCCCGCCTTTATTGATGTGCCGTTCAATCCCGAAGCCGACGAATACCCATACCCGCTAGAGGCTGTTGATAAAACGTACGATGGGCTGCACCCATCAGATAAAGGTTACGCGCTGATTACGCGGGGTTTATTCAAAATAATGAAGAAGTACTGATACTCTCCTTCACAAAAAGGGCTACAGGTACGTACCTGTAGCCCTTTTTAGTAAGTCATTTGAAAGGCTATTGAACAAAGGCGTTCCGAACGCCATCTGAGGCAAACAACGCCCGACTACGGGTTGTCTGACCGTTGGTGAACATGTACATGCATAGATCATTCGTGTAATCCATGTAGTTCATGAACAGATCGCCGTTGGCTCCATTCCCACAGGTAACGTGTGGGAATGATGGACAACCATAGTTAGCTGTTTGCTGGGTAGGGGTGTCGGTAACCAGGTCGTTTCCGCAATTGGCGTCGCCCCAGATATGGCGTAGATTCAGCCAGTGCCCAATTTCGTGCGTTGCCGTGCGGCCTTTGTCGTAGGGAGCCGCAAAATAGCCACCTGAGGTAACGATACTACTACTACCGAAATACTCAGGGCCAATGACAACACCGTCGGTAGCACTTGACCCACCAGGGAACTGAGCGTAACCAAGAATCCCGCCACCAATATTACAAATCCAGATATTGAGGTTATGCGCCGGATCGATTGGATCAACGCCGCCTTTCTTACTGCTCTTCATAGCATCCCGCGTACCCCACGACGTTTTACTCGACTGCTTGCGGTCAATACCAGCCAGCGTAAACTGGATCTGCATATTGGAAGCCAGCCCTGAAAAAGCACCTGGCAAGTTGCTTACGTCGCTGTTTGTTTTGCTAAAATCCCGATTCAGCACCGTAATCTGCGACTGAATCTGTTCATTGCTGATATTCTGCTGGGTCGAACTGTAAATGACGTGCACCCGGACCGGGATAGTGATAACACCCGTATAAGGTACTGATACTGCAGCCACTCTACCGTTGCGCTGGGCAAACTTCTCTGCGTGCTTATCGATCTCTTCCAGCTTGTTGGCAATGCTGGGATTTTCCTTGATATTTTCAGCGAGCACATCCATCGTAGCGCAGGATCGGGGCGAATCCCCTTGCCGGGCGTTTTGGTTTGCAGTGGCTGAGCCGGCGGATTGATCGACGGTTGGCTCGAAACAGGAAGAAACTGCTCCGATTAGGGCTATACAAAATATTGGGAGAGTTAGCTTGCGCATACTGATTAGTTGGTTATCTACTACAATGTATAGAAAAAATTCTGTTAATAGCTTCGTTGTAGATGCCTATAACTAAAAGATCTTCTACGACTATCACCAGACAGTCGTAGAAGATCGATACTAAAGCGTGTAACAGGGGCTAAACGTCTTCGATAGAAAACTCCTTCACCAGCAGACTTAGTAAACGGTCGTGTGCTTCCATGTATTCAGGTAAATGAACAATGGCTTTCTTATGCCGTGGCCGGGGTAGCTGTACGTCAACAATTTCCCGGATCGTAGCGGCAGGGCCATCGTTCATGACCACCACGCGGTCGGCCAAAAAGATGGCTTCTTCGATATCGTGCGTCACCATAACGATGGTTTTGTCGCGGTTATCGAGGTTCCAGAGCTTCAGGAGTTCAATGTGCATGGTCCCCTTTGTCAGGGCATCCAGCGCACCGAATGGTTCATCCAGTAACAAAATGCTGGGGTTGATGGCAAAGGCGCGGGCAATGGCTGTTCGCTGCTTCATCCCGCCCGATAAATGCCCCGGTAGTTTGTCTTTGTGCGTGAAGAGGTTCACCGCCTTCAGGTTCTCGGTAACAAGGGCTTCTTTTTCTGCTTTCGATAGGTCCGGGCGGCACGAGTCAACGGCTTCGTACACATTACGCCACACCGTCAGCCAGGGTAGGAGCGAGTAGTTCTGGAAGACAACGCCGCGATCTGGGCCAGGGCCGGTTACGCGTTTTCCATTGGCCTGAACCTCGCCCTGACTGGGCTTTACCATGCCCGCAATGGCATTCAGGATCGTAGACTTACCACAGCCTGAGTGACCGATGATACAGACAATCTCGCCTTTCCGAACGGTCAGGTTTATGTCCTGAACAGCGGTATAGGTGCCTTTTTTGTCTGGAAATGAGATCGTCAGGTTGTTGATTTCGATACTGGTTGGCTGAATGAGCTTGTGGTACTCACTAGCTGAGTCGATAAGGGGAAGCGTTTCCATAAAAAGCCGGTACATTAAGCGTAGGTAAAACGCTTTTGGAGTAGGTTGAAAAATTTGTCGAACAGTAGACCTACGGCGCCAATAATGAGGATGGCCGACAGGATTTTTTCCAGGCTCAGGGCATTCCAGCTGTCCCATACGAAAAAGCCAATACCCATACCCCCCGATAACATTTCGCCCGCGACAATGACCATCCAGGCAACGCCGATGCTCAGGCGCAAGCCCGTAATGATGTGTGGCAGGGCATAAGGCAGTACCACTTTCGAGACGTATTTCCAGGTGGTGAAACCAAACACTTTAGCCACATTCCGGTGATCAGTGGGTATCGTCGACACGCCGAAGGCCGTATTGATCAACGTGGGCCAGAGGCTGGTAATGGCGATGATGAACACCGTGGCTCCGTCAGACGCTTTAAAGGCGAGCAGCCCGAGGGGAAACCAGGCCAGCGGCGAAACAGGACGGAGCACCTGCACCAATGGATTCAGCAGATTCATGCCAACGCGGCTGCTGCCCATCAGCAGGCCAAGGGGAACAGCGATCAGACTGCCAAGTGCAAAACCGGTCAACACGCGTTTAATGGAACTCCAGAGCTGCACACCAATCCCTTTGTCATTGGGTCCGTAGTCATAGAATGGATCGGCGAGCATCTCGCTAAATACGGCCCAGGTCATGCCCGGCGTTGGTATCTCGTTAGTGGTCAGCATCGATACGGCCGACCAGATTCCCAACAGTATGCCCATGCTTCCCAGGAAGTAGAGGATGGGGGCGATTCGTTGAAGTAGGTTGTTCATAAATCCAGTTTTCTGTTTACTGTCTTCTGGTGGCTGCGGTGAGCAGCCACCAGAAGACAGTAGATTTATTTTTTCGTGCTGGCGAGGTAGGCGGTGATATTAGTCGGGTCGAAGGCCACGTCGTAGGTGGTTTTAAACGTTTTCATATCATCGGTTGCCACAGGTACGTTCATGCTCCTGGCTACCTCTGCATACAGGTCGTCGAGAATTAGTTTCTCGGCGATGCCTTTGTAATCCGGAGCCGATTTGAGATAGCCAAACCGCATGTACTGCGCCAGGAACCACATGCCGTGCACCTTACGGGGCGTATTCACGAAGCCTTTGTTGAAAAACGTCATGTAATCGTCCTTGTATTTCTGCACACCGAGTTCGCAGCCCAGGTCGTTGGATCCCAGCAGCCGGGCTTCGATAACCTGAAGCGGGGCGTTGACATAATAAGGCTTTGTGAGCCATTGGGCGGCCTTTTTACGATTACCCATGTTATCGAGCCACTGGCAGGCCTCCAGCACCGCCTTCATCACTTTTTTCAGGTCTTCTTTTCTGGTGTTGGCAAACGCCGAATTGACCACCAGGGCTTTCTCAGGGTGATGTTTCCAGATATCCTGACTGGCGATCTCAGTGAACCCGACGTTTTGCGTAGCGGCTACGCCATTCCATGGCTCGCCTACACAGAACCCCTCCATGTTATCGACGCGCATATTGGCCACCATCTGCGGCGGTGGAATGGTGATGATACCCACCGACTTCTGACTGACGCCTGCCGCTGCCAGCCAGTTGCGAAGCCAGATGTCGTGCGTGCCACCGGGGAAGGTCATGGCAAACGTCACTTCTTTTCGGGCCTGTACCTGCTTCACCGCACCGGCTACATGACTGAGGTCTTTGAAGCCGACCATGCCACAAAAATCTTTTGAGAGGGTGATGCCCTGGCCGTTGTTGTTCAGCACCATAGCGATCTTCATTTCTGAGCCAGCCTTACCGCCCACGCCCGTGTAGACTGAAAAAGGCATACTGAAGAGGCAATGGGCACCTTCCAGCTCCCCGTTCAGTACTTTGTCACGGATGTTAGCCCACGACGCTTCTTTAGACAACTCTACGTTGACCCCGTATTTCTGAAATAGGCCAAGCTCTTTGGCTACAACCAGCGGAGCACAGTCGGTAAGGGGAATGAATCCCAGTTTAATGGTTTCGGAAGCTGGACGAAGGCCAAGCGCTGCCCAGACCGTGCCGCCCAGCACAGCGGCCGACAGCAGATTACGAACGAATGATTTCATGATAGATCAGGATGATGTTAATAGCGTGGCCCGCTCGCCGGAGGCATAGCGGCGTAGGAACGTACCTGCCATACAGGCAAGCGGGCCACGCTTTGTTGGGGTCACTTACTGCTTAATAGCCACTGGTTTGGTGTAGAGGAAATCGGGCCTGATGTTGATCATCAGGTACAGCCAGTTGGCCTCGTGGTTTGCTTTGTCCATCGTGCTTCGCTTCACGTACTCGAGGCTATTCGTAGCTGACAGATGGCTGTAGCCCAGTTCCAGGTTGGTGAACTTGTTCAGGTTATAGTTCACGATCAGATCAATCTCCTGCCCCAGTTGGCTGGGTAATACGCCGCCGGTGGCGTCCAGGCCATTTTTGGTGGGAGCCGCCAGCGCGAAGTTGTGCAGATCGGCCGTGACAAACAGGTTGGGGTTTGCGACATACTTAAACTTGAGAAAGCCGTTTGCCAATCCACCAACTGGCGAGCCCGTACCCACATAGAAGTAGTCCATGTAGCCCCAATGCTTATGTGGTGTGCCATAGAGTGGATCAAAACGGTTGTTCTTCCCGCTTGGCGTCACGGTGTTATTACCCGACACCACTTCGTAGCCCGGCCCGAACGATAAACGGCCGCGTTGTAACATCAGGTTACCGCCGTAGTAATAAGCATCAATATCAACGCCCGTTGGATCGGTACCGGTTTGCTGATAGCCAAATGCCTGCCAGGCCAATTTCCCGATTCTGGACGAAGCATTACCGACCAGGCCGGTAAGCATGGCTCCGTATGTATACCGGCTATTGGTGCCTTCTACGTCATAACGGCGACCATACACAACGCCCGTTGCCGAAGCGCCCAGGGAATCGGTGCGGTATTTGGCGAAATCGTCTTTCAGACCCAGCAGCGATAGTTTTGTCTGCCCGAACTTGCGGCTCAGGTACAAAAACTGCATGGATTTGAACTGCTGCGTTTGCCCATTCGTACTGGCTGTATTGGCCAGCACAGGCGCGCCTCCTTTTCCATTGGTGGGCAGAAAGCCGCTCGGAACAGCCACCAGATTTCCTTTCGAGTTGGCTACATAGGTCGGTGCGTTACCGGGCGTGTAGAACGTGCCTGTAGTACCAAAAGCGTCGGTATTCTGGTTGAAGGCAAGGCCCAGGTCAATTTGCCAGCCGCGTTTCATCCCCTTGAACAGAAGGGCATCGAACCGGCGTCCCTGTTGTAGCCAGTCGAGGTTGCCGAGCAGGCGAACATCATCGTAGACGAACTCCTGACGGCCGATTTTCATTGCCAGGTTATCGAATGCCTTAAACTTCAGTGTCGTATCGGCGCTGTTGGCCAGCACCACCTCAGCCCATGCCTCGTGCAGAAATAACTTGTTGCCGTCTGTAGCCGTAATACTGGAGGCATCCTGCCCCCAAACCCGTACATCGCGCAGGGTAGCGCCAAACGTGAGGCGATCCCATTTGTAGCCGAACGTAAGTCCTGTTCGCTGCGATGTGAATGCGGCGGCTGGTGCGCCAATCGGGTTAAGTGTTCCGAGGCCGTCCCGAATCTCCGTTCGGGTACGTAGCTGCCCCACTAGCGTCATCTGTGCTTTTGCAGATCCAGTAAGAAGGAGTCCTGCAAAAACAAGCCGCCACTTGTTTTTGTAGACACTGTTCATTGAAATAGTTGACTTGTTTAAAGGTGGAAAAAAGGTATGATCAATGGCTGTTTAGTGATTATACTTAGTGTTAATGACTTATCAAATGTGCAGGATATTACTTATGTTTCAAACCTATTTTTCGGAATATTATTCTTTTTAAGTAAAATTCTTCAAAATTTTAAACCTCTTTTTGCTCATAATGCAATTTTTTATCAAAAACAGGTTGATTTTTAATCTTCTCAGATTGGAAACAGAAAGGGCCGACAGCATGGCTATCGGCCCTTTGGGGGCTGTATATGGGCTGGCTGGGCTACTCTGCCAGCTCGCCTTTAAGATAGAGCCGTACCTGACCAGCGATATCTACCCGATTGGACTCGTGTTTGAGTTTGCAGCGCAAAAAGCCACCCCGTGCGGAAACCTGCTGCGCTGTCAGCGTATTTTTACTCAGTTTTTCGGCCCAGTATGGGGTGAGTGTCGTATGGGCTGAACCTGTGACGGGGTCTTCATCAATCCCAGATTGCGGCGCGAAGAAACGGGACACAAAATCAACCTCATTGCCGGGTGCTGTCACAATAATGCCCCGCGCTGGCACGGAGGTCAGTTCGCGGAAATCGGGGGCCAGCAGTTCAATGTCGGCCTGGGTAGCATAAACGACCATAAAGTCTGTTTTTCCCTTGTGGATCTCCAGTGGCTTTGGTCCTTTCAAACCGGCCAGTAAGGCTGGTGGCTGCACAGCAGCTTTATGAAGCACATCGGCGGGAAAATCGAGTACCAGCCAGTTATCATCTTCCCGGCAAACGGTCAGCTGGCCACTGCGCGAATCAAATGTGATCTGAGTGGCTTCGGGTTTTTCTTCCAGGAAAAAAACAACGTACCCAGCTGCCAGTGTAGCATGGCCACATAGATCCACCTCAACCGTGGGCGTGAACCAGCGAATATGAAAACCTGATTCGGTACGGATGTAGAAGGCAGTTTCGGCCAGATTATTTTCGGCCGCAATGGCCTGCATACGCTCGTCGGGCAACCATTCGTTCTGGTCAGTTAACGGAACAACGGCCGCCGGATTGCCGGTAAACAATTGATCAGTGAAAGCGTCGAGCTGGTAAATGCGAAAGGAAGGGGAGGAGGTCATTTAAAGGAGATAGTCAGGTTTTCGACAATAGGATTTAATTTTTGCATGGCCGGGTTGTTCGAGGGGAACTCCTGGTCGCCCATCAGCGATTCGTACAGCTTTTCCTGGGAGGCAGCTTGGGACTCTGGTACACCGAAGCCCAACCCGATATACGTTTTTCCGTCTTTCTGGTCAAGCGCCCCACCTTTCCATCCCGACGAAAGGCCACCGTAGTCCCAGCCGAAGCCGTAAAGCGCGAACGGGCGGCCATTGATTTTCTCAACCTGGCGGAGTGTCATACCAAGCACCAGTCCTTTATCCGTGATCCACTGCGGGTTTGACCCGGCTATCAAGCGGTTTTCTGCATCTCTGGCTGGTCTGAGCAATACTGTTTCGGGGCGCGCAAAATGACGGTTGTCGGCCCACAAAATCTGCGCCTGATTGGCCGTGTTTTTAAACAGCGTTGTGCCAATTTCGAAATTTCCTTCCGCCACGTAGATTGTGTCCCTACTCACATGTTCAACGCCTAATAAACGAATTAAACTGGCTTCGGTGGCATTGGCTGTAACAGCGCCTACCTGAATGCCGGGTATAATCAGAAAATTGTTAGGCGACGGACCGGGCGATTCTGAAGTAGACTGTATAACCGAGGCCTGGCTGATTGACGAATCAGGTAACGACTGAGCGGTGTGGTCCTGCCTGTGTTGGCAGGCGGAAACGACAACCAGCAGAAGAATGCATACATAGTGGTGTTTCATACAACGGCCTGTCGAAATGGCTTAATGTCGATTCGGTCCCATACCTTGTTCTGTACGTATGGCTCCCAGGATAACCAGTCCTGAAGCTGAGACTCGTCGGCAAAATCCAGCAGCATCATTGAGCCAATCATGCGCCCGTCAGGATCGAGCAGGGCTCCCCCCAGGATAAAGTGGCCTTCAGCCTTCAGGCGGCGGGCGCCCTCGAAGTGAGCAGGCCGGGCGGCCATGCGGCGATCAAGCGCATCAGCATCAGTGCCGTCATAGGCATGAACAACATATAACACAATACAAGTGGTTTAGGAGGAGTTGCAAGATACCAAAATCACGGATTATATAACCGTAGATTGTATACCTGCGCCGCGTATGCCAACGGGCTGCAACAGGGCACATTGATCCAGGTGCTGCCAGGTGGTGGCGAGTCCGCGAATCAGCGCGTAACAACCCGTTTCAGCCGTCGCCTTAAACAAGTTTACAGGCTGGAGGTGGGTGTCTAGCAACAAATGCCAGCTGGTGGCTGGCTTTTCA
The DNA here is from genome assembly GCF_041321095.1 of Fibrella arboris. NCBI lineage: Bacteria > Pseudomonadati > Bacteroidota > Cytophagia > Cytophagales > Spirosomataceae > Fibrella > Fibrella arboris. The sequence goes on from NZ_JBGGWE010000010.1 coordinate 189,451, forward strand.
TCAGGAAAATGCTGGAAGGTGTAATCGTATATCCGTTTGATCCAGCGGGGGGCTTCGGGATGACGGGTGTGCCAGTAGCCATTTGTCAGCGCCGCCAGCGCTGACAAATGATCTGTTGCGGTTCGGTAATCGCTGCCGATAAATGGAAGGGGCTGCTCTTTCCAGTCGAGCCATCGGTCGAGGCCTGGCCGGTCGTCTTTCCGGCCTCCGGGCTGAACAGGCCAGGCCCATTCGCAGGTGCGCAGGCACCAGTTAGTGGCCTGTAGCGTCAGTTTCCGGTTGCCCAGCAACGTACCCACATCAATCAGCAGGCAGGCGGCTTCCATGGTCAGGCCCGTAGCGATACGTCGGCCTTCCGGGGTATTGCTAAACGCGCCCCCCGGTCCAACATATTCGCGCAGCACGTCGTGTCGCTTATCGAGAAACTCGTTCAGCAACTCGTCCAGCAACGGTTCTGTCGCTTCCTTCCAATCGGTAACGGCAAATAGTGAACGGGCGTCAACGAGCGCCCGAAGCAGCGAAAGTGGCTGACTGAGATGGCTGAGCGGCTGAGGCTCGTTACTGGTTGACAGCCGGGCTTCCCGATGGGCCTGATAAGCCCTGAGAATGCCCTGAAACGTCTGTTTAGCCAGCATAGCCCACTGGTCGTCGCCGGTTGCCTGATGAATCTGTGCATACGCTGCCGCTACCCGCGCCCCAGTCAACGGATCATGAACGGGCAGGAAGGTAGAAGTAGCCATGCATGTTGGGTTGCCTATACGATCCAGGTACGTATGACAACCCATCTGCGGTGTATGCGCGTGTTCGGCCAGAAAGTCGGCACCATGCAGGGCGTGATCGAGCCAGTCGGGCTGGGCGTCTATGTTCGTATATAGGTAGGCAAAAGCCCAAACCTGTTCTGCCTGACGGGCCACTGTTTTGTGAGCGTCTACGGTGTGACCGTCTGTAGTAAGGTAGTCGAAATAGCCGCCGCCCAGGCCATCACAGGCATATTTGAGCCAGAAAGGGAGACACTCATCAATGAGCGCTGTCTGGCAGTGGGTCGCTATTTTGTGGAAATCAATCAACGAAACGGTGAGGCACTAACCCTATTGCTGCTAGGAGGAGTGTATGGCCGGAAGCAAAGTTCAACAATAAACCGGCGCGGCCAACTACCACAAGCACGTTCTGCGCAACTTTCTGAACGGTTGCTGGTCCAGAGCGCGTACGTAGCCAGTCAACAGGCGTAGCCGGGTACGTTCGCAAGGTTGTTCGGTTGCGCGGTGACTTGCTCACGGTGACACTCGGGCCTCGACCGTGGACCAAAGATGGCAACAGGGAATATGCCGGTTTATTGCTTAACGATTCGTCGGCTAACCTGCTTTCCGTCGGCCATCACCTGCAAAATATACAGACCGGCCGGTTGGTCTGCCAGCGATAGTTGAGTCGACTGTGCCTGCGTTTGCTGCCTGATCACGGCATGGCCGTTTGCATCGACTAGCAGGATGGTAGCCGCCTGGGTCAGGAGCGAAGGGTCTAGCTGAACGGTGAGCTGGCTGGTTGCCGGCACCGGGAATACTTTCACGAGCGATGCGAAAGGTTCAATGGCAAGCAATGGGGAGACTGTTATTACTACCCGGCCCGAAATATTGGTACTGAGGCTGCACCCGTTGCCCACGCTGATTAGTTGATAGGAGGTTGTGCGGGTCGGCTTTACCGACAGGGTGTAGGGGTTCGAACTGGTCGTTACAAACTGGAGGTCTCCTAATACGTTGGTACTATCCTGATAGGAAAAGGTCCAGGGGCCATCGCCGGTGAAGTTGACAAGCAGTTTAGCCACGCCGCCGTCACTGATATTGGGCGTTGTAGTCGATAAGGTAGCTGAGGTCTGGCCAGCCACCGTAAGCGTTGTGGCACTGGGGGTGCCGATGATCGGATACTTTGGGTTTGTGGCAATTACCCGGACCAGATACGTACCTGATGTGGCGGAAAGCGGCAGTGTGCCGGTTAACTGGGATACGCCCACCTGTTGCACAATAACCAGATCTGAATAGCTGATCTTAGAGGTGTCGGGATTGGTGCGGGCAATCTGGAGCCGAAAAATATTGCCAGGGTTGAATGTACCCGCTACCTGAAAAGTAGCCGTGACCGTGCTGCCTGAACAAGCCGTAGCCGATTGGAGTGTTAACGTACGGATAGTAGGCACCAACACGGATACGGTGGCTGTTGCCGGGCTGCCGGGCAGTCCGGTACCACAGCCGTTACTGACTTCGGAAACCTGATACACGGCGGATCGTAGCGGCGTCAGTACAAGCGTCGTATCTTTCGTGGCCGTGCCCGTCAGCATAGTGGTAGCGGGTGTCGATGTAATCTGATACCGATAGGGGCCGGTGCCGGTAAAGCTGAGCTGAAGGGGTAGGTCAGTGCCAATAATAATATTTTTCCCACCCGAAATAGAGAGGGTAGGCGCTGCCTGAACCACCACGCGAATGGCTAGCTGAGCGCTGGGACAACCACTTGTAGTCGACTGGGCGACGTAGTATATATCGCCGTTGGGTGTCTTGCTGGCATTAAGTGTCGACGGGCTGGGGGCCGCCGTTGAGGTAGCGCCCGTAGGGTCTGTCCAGATCAGGTTCGTTCCGGTAGCTACCAAGGGTTCTGCTGCCGCTCCCCGGCATAGTTCGATGAACGTTTTAGGGGCAGTTGGGGCTGCTGAAGCCGTCTGAACAATGACGTTTACCGAGGCGGGAGCGCTTTCGCAACGATCGAGCGACTGGGTTACCCGGTAGACAGACGTACCCGGCACTGCTGTGGCCGGAATAGCCGTTGATCCGGTCAGGGCCGTTCCCGAAGCATTATACCAGGCAAGTTCCGCCCCGGCATAGGTGCTAGTGGCCGACAGGGGGGCTGCCGTTTGCGACTGGCAGTAGGTGAGCGACGAAACCGAGACAGACGGCGCCGCAGGGCGTAGCTTAACTTCTGTGGTTAAATACGATACCGATCCGGGCTGTTCAACCAGATTACACCCCTTTGTTTCGTCAATGGCAACGTACCTGAAGTTATAGGTGGTTTTACCAACGGCAGTTGGGTTAATTACTGGCGCCGTAAAGGTGCGCTGACCTGTACTGGCCAGCGCAGTGCCTATATCGTACAGAACCCGGTAGTTGTTGGGAACCGGTCCCAGCAGCATGGATAACGACAGGGGCGAGTCGTTCTGGCAAAACGTGTACTGACTGGTGTAAGCACCACTCGGCTGTGCCAGCAGAACAGGGGCCGAAGCAGGTTGCGTTTTAATGAATAGGGCAGTAGGGCATTCAGACCCGATTGTGGCCGGGTTGCTGATGATGATCCTAAGTTTATAGGTACCGGTGGCCAACAGATCGATCAGCGTAATAGACGCCGTGTATTGCCCTGTTACCGGATTGCCAATCACGGCATTGGCAGGCAGCGTGATTGTTTCGGAGCCCTTACTGAACTGAACGGAATATTTGTTGCCGGTGCCCACGGGCCCCGATAGGGTAAACGGTATATCGACAACCGTGTTGGGGCAAACCGACGTTTGATTGAGCGCCTGTGTGGTAATAACAGTTTGGGCAGATACGGATAGATGAAGATAAAGAAGACCCGGTAGCAGGAATAATAAGCGTAAAAGTATCGTCATACAGCAACGGTGGATTGGGCACGAAGTAAGCTTGAGATACAGGGTAACAGGATGAGTGATACCTGCTTCGTCTATATTGAGACGTATAATCTCTGAAAAGTCAAATGCCGGTCCCAAAAAAGGTGCCCTGGCTCAGAACGATCTGGCTTTCAGGGACTAATAGATCCGCGTTTCATAGGCCGTCGCGTAGCCAGATGTGTTCTGCTACGGCCCTGAAACACATACACATCGGCGGGCTGCTTGCTTAGGTTAAGTTGGCTGACGAGCTGACGATTGCGAAAATACCTTCGCCTGATAGCCCTCCGTTCGTTTATCGATCGCAACTTCCAGGCTGAAATTCCAGTATGGCTGGGCGTAGACCGACCGACAGGATCTAGGTCAGTAATGATCGGGATCAGATGGGGGAAGGAGGGATATCTGCTGGTTGAGCCGGTCCGGTCGAAAACCTTTTGGCTCAATAACACGTAGCTATTCCATACACACAACCTATGACTTTATCATGGAGCCAATGCTTGCCCAGTTAACTGCCGCTATTGAGCCTACGCGTCAGCGTCTGCTCAACCATTCCGTTTACGCCACCGTCCATGACCTCGACGGCCTGCGTGACCTGACCACGTACCATGCCTTCGCTGTTTGGGATTTCATGTCGCTCCTAAAGGCGTTACAGCGCTCGTTGACCTGCGTGTCGGTGCCCTGGATGCCCGTTGGTACAGGCAGTACGCGCTATCTGATCAATGAAATAGTGACCGGCGAAGAAAGCGATGAAGCGCCCGCCTGGCTGGGCATCGCCCATTCCCATATCAGTCATTATGAACTGTACCGAATGGCCATGCAGCAACTGGGAGCCAACACCTCGCCCATCGATCAGTTCACAACTGCACTCTTAGCTGGCAGACCAGTGGAACTGGCGTTGGCAGAGGCAAACGTACCTGAAGGCGTTCGGCAGTTTGTCCAGTATACATTTGACGTCATCGCCACGGAAAAACCGCACATCATGGCAGCCGTTTTTACATTCGGCCGCGAAGACCTGATTCCCGATATGTTTCTGAATCTGGTGCGTGCCCTTGATGCAGAAGCGCCCGCGCAGCTACGTACCTTCCGATACTACCTGGAACGGCACATTGACGTGGATGGCGACCATCACAGCCACCTGGCCATGCAAATGGTGACCGAACTTTGCGGAGATGAAACTGCCCGCTGGCAGGAAGCTACCGACTGGGCTATTCGTAGCATGGAAGCCCGCATCGGTCTCTGGGATGCGGTCTGCGAGCAGGTAACTGTAGCCGACTAATCACTGCTTTTTCATCTTCATGAACTCCGCAAGGGTCCCTTTGATAGTTGTCACGACCTTGCTCTCGTTGAACATTGGGTTATCACTTTTGTCAAGGATCTTGCACCGGAACGCAATCTCAACAGGCGTGTCTTTTTTGTCGAACAGCATTTTAGGCAACAGACCCAGCGACTGGCCAGGCTTCACCGTAACAGGAACGACAAACGAAGTAGTCTGTTGGGCCTTGATCGAAATTGGCTCAGGCTGGTCGCCGTCAGCAATCTGTTTACCATCAATCGTGACGCTGTAATGGGTATCAGTGATAGTGAACGGAAACTTGTTCTTGTTGGTACAGCTAAGTTTCGCTGCAACATCGGTACGATTCAGACCGAACGTACCCAGGTCAATATCCACTACTTTAAATTCGGGAATGTAAAATACAGGGGCTCGCTTCGATTTAGTAACCGTGAAAGTCCGTTCGCCCGCTATAGGTACGTCTAAATCGAAGGTGGTAAGAACGCGGTAATCTGTGCTGTCTTCACCGGCGGCTTCGAGACGCTTCAGCACGGCCACCAGCTTTTTGTTGTACAGCGTAACGGGTAGCGCAACTAGGGTACTGTCTTCCGACTTGACGGTGATAGCCTTGTCATACGCATCTTTCGCTACTTCTACATTGTCGATGTACAGCGTGTAGTCCACCTTGCGGGCGCTGAAACCAACGGGTAGAGGGTTATCAATGAGCAGGTGCATAGTCAGCTGAATAGCCTCGTCGGTAACATTGGTCAGGTCAAAGCGACTTAGCTCGAGACGGGGGCTGAGGGTACCATCATACGCACCACGTTCTGATTGCGCCTTGTGTTTGAGGGTACTGTAGTAGACATACCCACCAATGCCCAGCAATAACACTACAGCCAGCGTAATCAACCATCCCTTTTTCATAACGTGTCGTTTAATGAACCGAACACACATTATGCGGAATAGTTGTACTTGCTTATCGTAAGTGAATAACGCTGGGTAATTAATGGACCCTCGTACTGCCCACTAGCCTGGCAGTACGAGGGTATAGGATAGGAAGTGGCCCGGTTAGTTGAGGTGAACCAGCGCTGATTTATACACGCGCGACTCCAGGCTGTTCAGCCATTGGTCGAGTGGTTCGCTTTCGTCACGGGCGTTGATCAATTCGGCATCAACCTGACGAAGCAGGAAGTACAGCTCATGAACGTGGCACCACTGGCGGTTCAACGCCCCGGCCTGATCCGTACTAGCTGGCAGGCGACGGCTCTCGGCCGTCAGTCGGCGCAGGCTCTGCCGCAGGTGGTAGCGCAGCGTCATTAATCGGCTGGCAACTGGCAGCGTTTGCTGCTGCTGTTCTAGTTTGGAGATGCTCCGCGAGAGCAAAGTATTGCGCTGATTCAATTGATCAGACACGACCATCCAGGCCTGATCGGCCTGAAGCGATTCAAACGTTACGGTTCTCATGTTAGGCAATTGTTACAATAGCAAATCTATTCATTTGACAGAATATACCAATAGTCGGTTTAGTCGATAGCCTAATTTAATTTTGATAAGGGCCGACATTGCCAAAGAGAAGTAATGTGTCGGCTGAATTCAGTGCTATTGACTGGTTTACCCCGCAAACAATCTGGGTTCTATTTGTGATAATGCGCTCAAACGCTTACCTTTGCGGACTCATTTCGGAAACCGAACCAAGTCCTGTCAATGGCAAATCATAAGAATACCAAGAAAGCAATCCGTACCAACGCCAAAAAGCGTCTGTTGAATCGGTACCAGGCTGTCACTAGCCGTAACCTTGTCAAGAAACTTCGTGCAACGACAGACCACGCTGTTGCCAGCGATCTGTTGAAGAAAGTGATCTCGAAGCTTGACCGGTTGGCCAAGAAAAACATCATTCACAAGAACAAAGCAGCCAATAACAAATCGAAACTGACTCGTTTTGTTAACAAAATGGCTCCTGCTACAGCGGCATAAATAACGCTGTACCGGTTCACGTTCTTCCGGAATATGGTGTTCCCTAAGCCTTATCTGCCTGAGCGGATAAGGTTTTTTGTTGGTAGGTACGTTACTTTTAGCCAGCAAAAGCCGTAACCAGATGAATCCATACCAACCGCTTCGCAGCATAAAAAGCTGGGCTGAAGAAGACCGTCCGCGCGAGAAACTGATGTTGAAGGGCACTGCCGCCTTGTCTGATGCCGAACTGGTGGCTATCCTGATTAATTCAGGCACAGCCGAACTATCGGCGGTCGATGTGGCCCGGAAGGTGCTCGAGGGTGTTGGTAACAACCTGCACGAACTGGCGAAACGGAGCGTCAAAGAGCTGTCGAAGTTTCGGGGCATTGGCGAAGCGCGAGCCATCAGCATCGTAGCCGCGCTGGAACTGGGCCGTCGCCGGCGGGAACAGGCTCCCCTTGAACGCAACCGCATTACCTGTTCGCGGGATGCCTATCTGGAGATCAGACCGTACCTGATGGATAAGCCGCACGAAGAGTTCTGGGTGTTGCTCCTGAATCGGGCTAACGAAGTGCTACGGCCGGTGCAGATCAGTGCAGGTGGTGTGTCGGGCACGGTGGCTGATCCCCGGCTGATCTTTAAAGTGGGACTGGAGTATCTGGCCAGTGGAGTCATTCTGGCGCATAATCACCCATCAGGTAACCTGACTCCCTCGCAGGCCGACAGGGAGCTGACCCGTAAACTCAAAGAAGCCGGGCGTTTCCTGGATATTCCCGTTCTTGATCACCTCATTGTCACTGATCGAACGTACCTGAGCTTTGCCGATGAAGGTATATTGTAAGCGGCGATTTGAAGAACGTATGAAAAACATCATTTTTGATCTGGGCGACGTCATCATTCCGATTGATCTACGCGCCCCCCTGCGGAACTTCGCTCAACTGGCCAACCGGTCGGAAGAGGAGATGGAGGTCCTTTGGAAACAACACGGGATCTGGAAGCACTATGAAACGGGGCTTGTCGACGACGAGGCGTTCCGGGCTGCTGTTCGCTCACTGCTGCGCACAGAATCTGACGAGCCCGACCGTTGGGCCGACGACGTCATCGACACCGCCTGGAACAGCGTTCTGCTCGATCTGCCGGTTGAACGGATCGAACGTATTAAGTCCTTGAACGGAAAATACCGGCTATTCCTGCTTAGCAACACCAACCCAATTCATATTCGTGAAGTCGATAATCGGCTGGCCGAACTGGGGCAACCTGCGCTCGAGTCATTATTCGATCAGGTCTTTTATTCGCATATTGTCAGGATGCTGAAACCGAATCCCGACATTTACGGCTATGTGCTGGAGCGGGCCGGCCTGGACCCTTCGGAAACGCTTTTCCTGGACGACAATCCGTTGAACATACAGGCTGCGGCGGCGTTAGGTATTCGGGCTGTGCAGGTGGTTCCACCTAAAACTATTTTGGATTACCTCGATGACCTTGAGGAGTAACTATGTTTTCAGTGGCCAGGTACCTGTCTAAGTGGTGGGCCGACACTCGAAAATCCCTTTTTATGCAAACACGCAGGTACATTATCCATATCGTTCTCTTTGTCGTTACGCTTATCACCACCACTGCCGCCGGCGCTGAGTGGATTTATGGCCTTGACTTTATTCCGCCGGAGTGGCAGTACGATGCCAAAACCATTCAGCAATACCACCCAAAATCATTGGGGTGGGCCGAATTCTGGACAGGGCTGAATTTTTCGCTTCCGTTTCTGCTGGTGCTCACTGTGCATGAGTTTGGGCATTACTTCGTAGCTCGGGCCAACAAGGTACGTGTCACGCTGCCCTACTATATTCCTTTCTGGACTGGGCTGGGGCAGAGCATCGGTACAATGGGGGCGTTTATTCGTATACAGGATTACATCAGCAGCCGCCGAAAATACTTTGATATTGGCGTGGCCGGTCCGTTGGCTGGCTTTGCCGTTGCGCTGTTGCTGCTCTGGTACGGTTTCACGCACTTACCCCCGATCGACTACATCTTCACGATTCACCCCGAGTACAAAAAGTACGGGGTTCATTACGGTGAGTTTGTTACTAAAAATATAGCGGAGGCCAAAGCGAAGGGGAGTAACCTGATGGCCGTAGCGCTTGGCGATAATTTGCTGTTCTGGTTCTTCAAAACCTATGTGGCCGATCAGTCACTGCTGCCGCATCCCTACGAAATGGTCCATTACCCCTATCTGCTGGCGGGGTACCTATCGCTGTTTTTCACGTCGTTGAATCTGATTCCAATTGGGCAGCTTGATGGCGGGCATGTACTTTATGCGTTGATTGGCCGCCGTCGTTTCAATGCCCTGGCCCCCGTGTTGTTTGTGGGCTTCATTTTCTACGCCGGGCTTGGCTACTTCCGGGTTTCCGACTTTGCCATTGGCGATGATGCCGCCTTTCGTGATAAGCTATTCGATCTGGCCCTATACATTGCTGCCCTTTTTCTGGCTTTCTCCCGAATCAACGATCGACCGATCACCGCCCTGCTTATTGGTCTGTTGGTTGTCGTGGCTCAGTTTGCGGTGTCTTTTGTTTTCCCAGACGCCGAAGGCTATATCGGGTTCATGGTATTTGCGGTGGTGCTGGGCCGTTTTCTGGGCGTTTATCATCCCGAAACAGCGCATAATGAGCCGTTAAGCACCGGGCGAAAGCTGATCGGCTGGCTAGCCTTGTTGATATTCCTGCTTTGCTTTAGCCCCAAGCCGTTTATTCTGTAGTGGTCACAAGCGAAGGCCCACGCTGGCTACACATCATAATTGGTGCGTAGCCAGCGTGGGCCTTCGCTTGTGACCACTGACTTATAAATATGGTTTTACGGAAGCTTCCAGTTTGCCAATTGACTGCACGCCCGTGATGCGCCATACCACCTTGCCCTCTTTGAACAGGATCATGGTGGGTACGCTTTGGATCTGGAATTTGGTTGCAGCAGCACGGCTGCGGTCTATGTCGACTTTTACGATCTTTAATTTATCCCCGCTGCGGTCGGCCAGATGTTTCAGCGTGGGAGCCAGCGCTTTACAGGGAGCACACCAGGTAGCAAAAAATTCGACCAGCACGGGTTCACCGCTTTTGATAAGGTCAGTAAAGGGGAGTGGCTGATTGGGCTTGCTCATCGATTTGTAGCCAGGTACGTTACGCCTGTTCAGTAAAACGTATTTCACAAACCACACGAACCAGCTACTGAGTTCCAGCACCGACCAGACAGCTACGGCTTCCTTTCCAATCCCTGAATCCGGGCCAGATACGTGGTGGGTAGCAGCATGCGCTGCACCAGCGAACGTAAACCCAGCGTGCGGGCGGTAGGGTAAATCCAGAGTAACCGGCTCAACCACGGATTTTCGGGCAGGCCCAGCAGTTGGGCTACGCGGTCTGGAACAAGCAAACGCTGCGCCTGAAGTAATAATTTATACCGCCAGTCGCCGATCTCTTCCCGATACCGCCTGAAAAGCGTGTCGGTGTACTGGCTGTGTTCGAGGTCGCTGGCGAGGTGCTGCTGCCGATCAATTTGCCAGTCGGTATACGTTTGGGGTAGATCAGGTACGTTCATGCCGTCGCCCACCCGCTTGAACACGTCGAAAAGTTCAGCCTGTTCGTCGGCTGTCAATGGTCGGTGAAGCAAGGCATAGGCCCGTTCCGAATAGTCGATGAGCATGTAGAGTACATCGCGGTAGGCCCAGTCTGGAATGGCGTAACCGCGTTTATGCTCAACGCCGGTATGGATGGAAGCCATTCGGCCAACGGCCTGCCGTGCCTTCTGCTCATCGGCAAAAACGATCTGCTGGGCATACTGTACCGTTGAAAAAAGACGACCGATCGGGTCGGCCGGAAGCTTGCCGGTAAAAAAGAGCCAGTCGACGGCCTTATTGAGAGCGAACTCAGCGGCCGACCCGGCGAAAACCAGTAATATGACGTCGGCATCACCCCAGATACGACGAACAATGGAAGGTTCCTGAACAAAAGCCACGGCGATAGAAAGGTCTTATGACGTTGTGTCATCAGCCGTTGACGTCACTCATTGCCATTAAGTAGCCATTGATTGCCCGTAGTCGGCGGCCGCCCCAGGTGTATCGGTCATTATCAGGCATTTGTCGGTATGGCAATGACCGACAAGAAATGAACGACGCTACAGAGGGATAACCACGAATGACAGGCAATGACGGCGTAGCCCATTGACTACCGAATGATGCCGACGGCGAATAACTAACTAATTTAAAGCACAACAAACTCAACGCGACGGTTGCGCCGTTTGTTCTCTTCCACGTCATTCGGGGCCGCTGGCCGGGTGTCGCCATAACCGGCGTGGCGTAAGCGGTCTTCTCTTACGCCCTTGGCAATCAGGTAGTTCGTGATAACTTTTGCTCTGTTCTCAGACAGGTATTGATTGAGCCGCCGATCGCCGACGTTATCGGTATGGCCCGCAATTTCGATCTTTAGCGAGGGATCGCCCTGCAAGGTACGGACGAGCTTATCCAACTGATCGAACGATTCGGGACGCATCTTGTAGCTGCTCTGATCAAAATAGACCTTGTCGAGCTGAATGGCTTTGCCCTTGGTCAGTTGCCTGAAGACGGTGTCTGCCTTGTCTAGCGGCACCGAGTATCCATAGGTAGCGCAAGTGTCGCAGGGGGCTATCATCACAAATTCACCCTCTTCGTAGCCAGGGGCCGAGGCAATGACCTGGAGCGAATCGGCGCGGGTCATTATAAATTCAAAGTCACGAGTGGGGGTGGCCGGGCCAGCGTAATCTTTTTTGGCGATGTAGGCGTGTACTTTAAACTGAGCGGGCAACCGTGCCCCCGTTTTCCCATCAACTGCCGCTAGCGAGAAAACAGTGTTGGTGGGTTTATTCGACAGAACAATGGGCCCTTGCCCCATGGCCAGAGCTGGCAGGAGCAGGAGGAGGTACATGAAGCGAGGCATGATTCGTGTGCTATGGGTTGACGAACCTCACTCAAATTTCGGGCCGAACTGATCGAGCGGTAACCGTTTTGGGCGCAACATACTGCGACTGACAATCGTTTTGTACCTTGACAACCTAAACACTGCGAAACAATGGCTAAAGCACAGGACGCCCGGACCGAGAAAAAGAAGGAACCGGCTAAATCGCCGAAGGAGAAAAAAGCGGCTAAACAGGAAAAGAAGAACGACCGTAGCCGCCGTCAGGATTAACGGATTGGCCCTATTTGCACAGCAACGCACCAGCTTGTGACCAGGCTGGTGCGTTGCGTTTTGAGCCTTTGTATCCCCTTATGCCTTTATTTGTAGCAAAACACAACCACGATGAACGTTTGCTACACGCTATTGCTCTTCTTTGTTTCCATCACGCAGCTTGTGGCCCAGTCTGGTGAGCGCCAATCGTTCTCGATCGACGAGGTGTTATCGGCGCCTTACTGCCAGCAGCTGGTAGGAGTGGGCAACAGAGTGGTCTGGGTGGTCAACGACCGGGGAATGCGTAACCTGTACACGGCAGCTTTCCCAAACCCGGTGCCCCGTAAGCTGACCAACTATACCGCAGATGATGGGCAGGAGCTGGGAGACATCGTCCTGTCGCCCGATGGCCGGTGGGTTGCCTTTGTGCGTGGAGGGGAGAAAAACGGTAAAGGCGTTACGCCGAACCCCGGTAGCGTGATTGCGCAGACCGAACAGGTCATTTATGTTTTACCAACCGGTGCGCCGGCCATGCCGGTACGGGTTGGCGTTGGTCATAAGCCCGTTTGGGCACCCCAGCCGGCAGGCGAGCAGTCGCACCGGTTGCTGTTTGGCCGGGATGGGCAACTGTACCTGGCCCGGCTGGCTGATCTGACCAACCAACGTATCCGAAAAGAACCCGCTCTGTTGTTCACGGCACGCGGTAAACAGGCCGACTACAGTTTTTCGCCCGATGGCAAGCGGATTGTCTTCACGAGCTACCGGGGTTATCATAATCTGATTGGCCTCTACGAACTGGGTCTGAACCAGGTACGTTGGCTGGCCCCCGGTGTTGATTGGGACCAGTTTCCGGTCTGGTCGCCCGACGGGCGGCAGGTGGCGTTTATCCGGGTGCCGGGTCAGCAGCATGGCGAACTGGACAATATTCAGGGCGGTAACCCCTTCGCTGTCTGGGTAACCTCGGCCGGTCCGCTTGCCGACGGGCAACCCGATCCGGGGCGTATGCTCTGGCAATCGCCGGCCGATGATGGTGGTTTCGCCCAGAATTACCCGCCCGAACCTATTCGCTGGACAGTAACGAATCGACTCTTGTTTTTTTCTGAACACCAGGACTGGATGCATCTGTATGCACTGGACCCAACCCGGCCGGGCCAACCGCTGGTCGACCTGACGCCTGGCAACGCGGAGACGGAAGAAACAACGGTATCGCGTGATGGTAAATACCTGTATTACAGCAGTAACCTGCACGATATAAATCGACGGCATCTGTGGCGGGTGCAACTGGAAACCGGCGTTCGGGAGGCGATCACCACTGTCAATTCGGGCCGGGATGAAGACAGTAAAGGCATTGAAACCGATCCGGTACTGGTTGAATCGACTGCGGGTCAGACGTTGGCTTACCGGTCTGCCTCCTGGAATCAGCCCACGAGGATTGCCTATTTGACTATCGGCATTCAACCCGAAACAACGCTGTTTCCGACCGAACTGCCAGCGTCGTTTCCAGGTACGTTGTTGACCGAGCCGCAAGCGGTTACGTTTACGGCGGCTGATGGCCTGGTTATTCATGGGCAGTTGTTTCTTCCTAAAAAGAAGGTGACCAATGCGCCTGCGCTGGTGTTCATGCACGGCGGACCTATGCGGCAGATGTTGCTTGGCTGGCATTATCGGGGGACGTACTATGCCAATGCCTATGCCATGAACCAGTATCTGGCGGCGCAGGGCTATGTGGTACTGTCGGTCAACTATCGGGCAGGGATCGGGTATGGACGGGCGTTCCGGCGGGCCGATAAACAGGGGCCGCGTGGCGCAGCAGAGTACCAGGATGTGGTGGCTGCCGGTTCTTATTTGAAGAACCGGTCAGACGTAAATTCCACGAAGATTGGCCTGTGGGGTGGTTCATATGGTGGTTACCTGACCGCGCTGGGCCTGGCCCGCAACTCGGATCTGTTTGCCTGTGGTGTTGATCTGCACGGCGTACATGACTGGTCGTGGCGGGGAAATATGTTTTCGCCGGGTGGTGGCTGGGGTATTGGCGAAGCCGAATCAAAAGAAGCCTTCGCATCGTCGCCCAACGCATCGCTGGATACCTGGCGGTCGCCCTGCCTGTTTATTCATGGCGATGATGACCGTAATGTCGCTTTTGCCGAAACCGTTGATCTGGTGCAAAAACTCCGTGCCCGGAACGTACCTACCGAAATACTCATCTTCCCCGATGAAGTACACAGCCTCCTGCTACACCGAAACTGGTTGGTTACATACCGTGCGATGAGTAAGTTTTTTGAGAAGTACCTGCCCGTTTCGCGTTAATTAAGAAACTATCGGTAAAAACTACACAACTGGTCTCGAAATTGCTGTGCCAAGTGTGTCAACTCAACAGCCATGGATAAATTGATTCACTGCATAATGCTGGTCGACGACGACCCTGACGATAATTATATCCATCAATTAGTGATCAACGACTGGGGGAAGTGCGAAACCGTCCGCGTCGCAGAGAATGGTACCGAGGCGCTCGCTTACCTGTCTGATACCGAAGCGCCGGGATACATCAGGCCAGAAGTCATTCTGCTGGATATCAATATGCCGGGCATGAATGGCTTCGAATTTCTGGAGGAGTACCACAAGCTGGATTCCCAATTGAAGAGTAATGTGGTGGTTATGATGCTGACCACGTCGCTCAACCCTACCGACGAGCATCGGGCCGAACAGTTCAACGAGGTAACAGGCTATCGAAATAAACCCTTAACGAAAGCGATGCTTGACGATGTGCTGGTCGGTCATTTTTCGTAAGTTAGCTTTGTGCAAGTAGTGGGGCAATTTCCGGTGCGTAACAGCCCACACTGGCACCAGCTATATGCATACCTACCTGTCTTCTCCATTAGGCACACTTCGCATAACCGGCGATAGCTCGGGTGTATCGGCCATTTCATGTCTGGACGAACCCATGCCCGATTTATTTCTCATGCGGAATTTGCCCGACCCCCTGCAACAGGCGCTCGATCAGCTCACGGATTATTTTGACGGCGTCCGTAAAGACTTTACTTTCCCGATGTCGCCCATTGGTACGCCTTTTCAGCAGCGGGTTTGGGAAGGGCTGCTGACCATCCCATTTGGCGAAACACGGTCCTATCTGACAATGGCCCGTAAACTGGGCGACGAGAAAGCCATTCGGGCGGTGGCTGCTGCCAATGGCCGTAATCCACTGGCAATCGTTGTTCCCTGCCATCGGGTCATTGGGTCTGACGGCAGCCTGACGGGCTATGCTGGTGGCCTGTGGCGAAAGCAGTGGTTGCTGGAACACGAAGGCGCTCGCCGGAACGCTACTGCCGGTCAGTTAAGCTTGTTCGCCTTGTAAGCTAGTTGGCTATAGCATCATGGCGCTGAAAAAGGTTTGGTCAACATCGCTGTTCCTGCTTACCCCGCTGTGGGGGATCGGCATGTTTCTGGTTCTGTTTTTCTGGGCTGCCTACTTGTATCCTGGCGGGTCGCAGGCAGACAGGTCGGCCACAGGCTTTAGCTGGATGCACAATTACTGGTGTAACCTGCTGAGCGAGCAGGCAATCAACGGCTCCCCTAATCCCGCCCGACCGGTAGCGCTGACGGCCATGGTTATCCTGTGCGTATCCTTGTCGGTCTTCTGGTATTTGCTGCCGCTTCTTTTTTCGCTTACGAGGCGAAATCGCCGGCTGCTGCAATGGATGGGTATCTGCGCCATGCTGTCGTCGTTATTTATTTTCACGGCCTATCATGATGTCGTGATTATGATTGCCAGCCTGTTCGGATTTTTTGCCTTGCTGGGTACGTTCGCCGGTCTCTATTCCAGCCACTTAATAAACTTATTTTGGTTTGGTATTGGCTGTCTGCTGCTGATGGCGGTGAATAACTACATTTATTACACAGACACGCTGATGGACTACCTGCCAGTTGTTCAGAAAGTTACGTTTGCTGTGGTGCTGTTCTGGATCGCCTGGATGACAAGGACCATCTATTTGCATGTACAGCAGCCAGCGTAGCTGGTTATTTTTAGCGTATCGGTAGGAACAGCCGGTGCATCAGCCTCAAAACGAGTACCGTTGATTGCGTATCCTGAACAAAACCATGACTATGACCAAAGGTCTGCTTCCGCTTTCGTTGTTGCTGATCACCGGCCTGTGTGGCTTCGAGAAATCAGGCATTACCGTTGCCAAAGACTTCTCTGACCGTCAGATCAAACGGGCAGAACGACAGGTGTTCAAGCAATTTGGCGATAAGGTGCAGATAAAAGTTATTAGCCGAAACGAAAAGAAAGAGATAACGAATCTGGATTTTTTCAGATATACGGCCGATGGCAAAAAAGGCGGCGGTTGTGCTTCTGATCAATTCGGCTTATTGATCGTTACCAAAAACGGATGCCGAATTGCAGATGCTGGCTACGAAAATGATATAGCCCCAATGGGCAACTAATTGTCCCACCGTAGCTCAACTATGGATGCGTGGCGATGCCCACCTGTTTGCGGTCCAGATACGTGATCCAGATGAAGCTACAGGCAACTATGAATGCGCTACATAAGCCGATCACTGGTGCGGTAGTAAATCGCTGGGCATGACCCGATACAACAGCACCAACCACATCGGCCAGGTTGACCAGCGCCATGTAGGCCGTAAACTGTGATCCTTCCACATCGGCCCGGCAGAGTGACATAATAATCGGGAGGGCCGCTACACTTAAAGTGGGGTCCATCATGTTCCAGATAATAGAGCCTGCTGAAGCTACAATGGGATCAGGCCAGACGGGAGCTAGCAGGTTAATAAGCAGCAAATAAGCAAAGTGAAAGCCGATCAGGTAGGGAAGTAGCCGTCTGGCGCCAAACCGGTCGGCCAACGCGCCTCCCGTTACGATCACAACAATGACGATCAGCACACCGTAACTTCCTGAAAGCCCCGAGAGCGCCGTATCGTTCCAGCCGAGTTGCTGAATCAAATGAATATTATAGGCACGGATGAAGATGCTCTGGGCTGCGTAAACCAGCAGGATAGGTAAAAACCAGCGTAGGCTCGCCCGGTCGGTCAGGCCACGGATTAATTCGCGGAAAAGCCACCGCGTAGTATGTACAGGCTGTTGAACTGAAGGCAGATCGGCTGGGCGCGTAGCCTGAGCTGGCAATAAGGCATCCGTGGGACGTTCACGGATAAATAGGGTAAACACAGTAAGCAGCAACAGAAAGGATGACTGGGCCAGTACGGCCGCATGAAATCCCTGGTGACGGAGCATGTAGGAGAGGCCGGCAGCACCCAGGCCCGTTCCGAGCAGGAAACCACCCCGCATAAACGCATTTGTTCGTCCCCGTTCGGTGGCTGGAATGGTCGAAATCGCCATCGCATCAACACTGGCGTCCTGAATGGAGGCGAAGGTGCCGTGAACCAGAAAAGCCAGCCCCAATAACGTCACCTGGCTAGCCGGATCATCGACGAACAACATAGACAACGAGGCCAGGAAGGCTAGCCCCTGTGCTACTATGACCCAGGGCCTGCGCCGACCTAATCGCGAGCCCTGATACCTGTCGATGAACGGTCCCCAGATAAACTGAAAAGTCCAGGGCAACCCCTGCATGGCAACGAACGTACCTATGCGATCAGCGCGGAGGCCTTCTGCCGCCAGGTAATTGGCCAGTGCTGTAGTGGCAAAACCCGCCGGAACCCCCTGCATGACATAGAGGTAAAAGAACGTGATAAACCGCAGACGCCGACTCTGGGTCAGGATCAGAGCCGGTTGGGGAACAGACGGTAAAGCCGCTGTTGGTGAGACGGATTCCATAGCCAGCGTAAGCTAGCCAGAACGCAGTTGCTACCTATCCCGTAGAATAAGTCGTTGTGGCTGGCCGTAAATTTCCCGGCCAGGCACAACGACTTACGGGCGGGGCCAACGCACAATGCTTTACTTTAGCGCCCTGGCAAACCGCAGCAGCACCCTATGAATTTTACGTCAAGGATACTCATTTTACCGGGCCTGGGAAATTCGGGCGAACACCATTGGCAGAGCAATTGGGAACGTCAATTTACGGCTTTCGAGCGCGTTGACCAGACCAATTGGGAAACGCCGGTTTGTGCCGACTGGATCCGGCAGGTCGATAAGGCGGTGATGGCGGGCCATCCGGCCGACGTGATTCTGGTAGCGCACAGCCTGGCTTGTATTACCGTGGCTTATTGGGCACAAACGTATCAGCGGCCAATAAAAGGAGCATTGCTGGTGGCGCCCAGCGATACCGAAGCCGCCAGTTACCCATCGGGGACCACTGGATTTACCCCCGTACCCCTTGTGCCACTACCCTTTCCATCAATGGTAATAGCCAGTTCAACTGATTTTTACGTCAACCTGGCACGGGCCGCTCAGTTTGCCGACGCCTGGGGTAGCCGCTTCGTCGATATTGGCGATGCGGGTCACATCAACGTGGCCAGCGGTTACGGCGAATGGCCGCAGGGACTGGAATGGCTGCAGGAACTGGATAAGGGCGCACACGCGAAGCCTCCCGGCCCAAACTGATCATGGGCGCAACTGGGTCTCTGTATCGAACTAACCGGCCTGCTTATTTTCTGCTGACATACCGGTTGTTCTTCACATAGTACCGGTAAGGGAGGTCGACCCCTTGTGTAATGCCAATCCGAGTGGTTGTTACCAGCTCGAAATCAACCAGCACGGGTGGCCGAATGAACACGGGTCCCGTGGTCAGCGACGAGAAATTATGGCTTGCCCGGCTGATACCCAGCGAAATGACCAGCTTGCCGGGACCGTTGCAGAGATGACGAAACCCCTCGGACGTGCCCGGGTCAATGGTATTGTTTCGGTACCGCTCGAACCCTGTTTTAAAAGCCTCGTTACGGCGCTGGGCCATCAATTCGATGCCCTCGGTCGGTTGTAATGCCCGGATCAGCACGGCCTCACCTGTACCTGCCGGCCCCGTAACTACGTTGAGGCAATGGTAATGATTGTAGATCTGATACACATACAACGTACCTGCGGGACCAAACATGGCGGCGTTGCGGGTGGTGGCGCGGCGATAGGCATGGCAGGCCGGATCGCCGGTGAGATACCCCTCAGTTTCAACAATGAGGCCCGCCGTTGTTCCTTCCGGCGACTCATGTACCAACTCACAACCAAGCAATAGCTGCGAGAGGGTCAGGGTATCGTGTTGTTCGTAAAAATCGAGCGGAAGCTTATCCATGGGCAGTTCTTTCACAGAATGACCGTATTCGCTCCATATTGTTTCACCGAAGGCCACCCCCAATCGCTGCAACAGACGTAAATTGTCTGGGAGTGGCTGGTCTGCCAGGCTGGACGAACCAGTACTAGTTTCTGCACCCGTTCAGGCAACAGCCTGGCCAGCCGCACAGCAATACCGGCCCCCGTCGAGATACCGCCCAGCATGACCGGTTCCGATCCTGAATTAGTAGAGAGCCAATGGTGTGCTAGGTCGACAAAGCTGGTAAATGAACACCCCGACGGCGGAAGCCAGTTAGCCTGACCGTGGCCCGGCAGATCGGGCAGGAGGGTGCGGAAAGGGAAATTAGCTGGGAGTACATCGAGCCATTGCCTGCGGTCGCCGCCCAGGCCGTGAAACAGGACCACGGTTGGCCCCTGACCAATGGCTGAAAACGGAAGAGTCTGTTGCCTATGGCTAGATGGCGGCGAGTTGCTGGCGAAGAAACTGCACACTGCTGCCCACCTCCTGCGGATTGAGGCCATGCAAAATCAGGTTTCCCGGGTAGTCAATCTCTTTCAGACCGCGCAGGTACGTTGCATACGGGAGAACCCCCCGGCCTGCGGCCACGATCTGTCCCTGCGCATCTCGGTCTTTGGCGTGAGCCGTCACGATAAATTCGCCGAGCAGGTCAAGGCCGTGTGTAAGTCGCTCTGTTACAATGGGTAATGGCTCGTGCTCAAACAGATTGGCCGGATCGAAACTAATTCGCAGACGTGGCGAGTTCACCTGCCGGAGCAACAGAGCGGCTTTTTCGACGGTGTTTACGACGTTGCCTGTTTCGGGCTCTATGCCCAGGATCAGCTCGTGCTGCTCGGCCAGCTCCAACGCCCTGTCGAGGGTTTGGCGTAGGTCATTCCAGGCATCAGGCAGGTTGTTTGCCGGGTGCGCCTTCCACATGTCGTTTGGGTTGCGGGTACCAGTGCAGAGGGTGACCAGACTGGTGCCCAGCCAACGGCACTGTTCAGTAATAACGCCCAACCTGCGCAAGCCGGTCAGTCGCTCGGCGGGGTCGGGATGAATCATATTGAACGTACCTGATACGGCTTCAATGGCAAGCGGATACTGGCTGAATGCCGCCTGAATCATTGTTTGCGTTGGCTCGTCAACCACTTCGGGCATAGACGGTAGACCGGCACAGGCAAAATTGAACTGTACCCGTTGAAGCCCTGCCTCGCGTACCGACTCCAGCACCGTTGGGAGTGGACCGGTAAAGGTTTTTGCGAAAATGCCCAGTTCCATCATAGGTCTCCTTCGGTCAGGTCATCCAGATAAATGCCTGTTTTGCCAGCGATTGACCGTTGGATAGCCAGCATAGCTTTGACGGTTTCAATGCCTTCGGCTATGGTCGTTCCCCGTTGGGGTACTCCCTTCAGAATCGTATCGGCCAGGCCTTCAACCTGTAGTTTGTAAACGTGAGCGTCGGCGCCCAACACCTGGCGGTAGCTGGCCTCCCGCTCGGAAAAGCAGCTTACCTCACTGCCTTTGAAATACCAGGGATTATACGTTTTTCCCTGCACGCTCCCCCATTCCCCCGATACCGTGAAT
Organism: Fibrella arboris; assembly: GCF_041321095.1. Taxonomy (NCBI): domain Bacteria; kingdom Pseudomonadati; phylum Bacteroidota; class Cytophagia; order Cytophagales; family Spirosomataceae; genus Fibrella; species Fibrella arboris. Next base: position 210,292 of record NZ_JBGGWE010000010.1, read on the forward strand.
CCTTCATGCCAATCGCCCCGGAAAGGAACCGTCAGGTTCAGTTGACCAACCGCCCCATTGATGAATTCAGCCTGAATACTCCAGCAATAGGCGCCAAACTTCTGCACGAGCTGAGCCGACACTCGCCCAAGTGGACCTGCCAGAAAAGAGGCGGTATCGAGTAGATGACTGCCGTGGGCCAGGAGGTAATACCGCGTCTTGTCGGCCTTTTCGTCGAAAACGGGTTTCAGGGCATTGGCCGACAAGACGGGTAGCGGCTGTACATTGTCGGTCATCGTGTACCGGTGCGTATTGTCGGCATACCAGCCCGTGAACGAGAGCAATTCGCCCATCTCCTGCCGAATAAACCGGTGTGCCTCAGCAATACCCGGATCAAAACGCTTCATATGGCCAACCTGCATCACACAGCCGTGCTGCGCTGCTTCAGCCTGTAAAGTCAGGCAATCGGCCAGCGACGTACCCACCGGTTTCTCGATCAACACGTGTTTACCGGCCCGAACGGCTTTGCGGGCAGCTGGTACGTGAAACGCATCCGACGTGGCGATGATTACTGCCTCCACTAAAGGATCTGCCAGCAGGGTGTCGTAGTCGGAATAGGCGACGGCTGGCTGCCAGACAGCGGTCATGCGGTGAAGTAAATCGGGCGCCGCGTCGCAGATGGCATACAGTTCGGCGTTACGCGCTTTTTGGCAGGCTTCAAAATGGGCGAACTGAGCTATAGGCCCACAGCCCAGGACGCCGACGCGTAGTAAGCGGTTTTCTTTTTTTAGCATTACTGGCAGACAGTACTAAGTCGCGTCAAATTAAACGGCAAAAGCAGCAGTTCCAGCAGAAATGTAGCAGACTATTCAGCGGTGCCGCCCGTTATACCTACACACTATTTGCGCAAGCTTAACAAGACGAATGAATTCTCCCGGTCATTGCCTCATCACGAGTCTGCTTATTGTTCTGTTGCCATCCTGTCAGGCACAGCCGACGCAGCCGTCCTCATTGACGAATACAGAGGGGGTGCTCATCGTGTCGGTCTACTCGCGGGGGGCTTATCAGTATATACTGGCGGTGCCGGATGCCAGCGCCAGGTTGCGCTATTATCCAGTGAATCTGGCCGATAGCCTAAAGCAGCGGGCATTAAAAGCCGACCCGGCTACGCCCCTTCAGGTACGTTTCTCAGGTCGGCTAACAGGAAAAAAAGAAGTGATGAAGCAAATTTCTGCCAATGATGCTGGTCAGGCCGCTGGCGAAATGCCGCAAATCACGCTAACGGCTATTGAGGTCAGGAAGTAAGCGTTGCCTAGATCACATTCATTGTTTGCTCTTTTATTTTTTCCAGCTCGTCTTTCATCTGCACCACAAACCGTTGGATGGTGGCGTCGTTGGCTTTCGACCCAATGGTGTTGATCTCCCGGCCAATTTCCTGCGCAATGAAATTGAGCTTCTTGCCATTGGCTTCTTCGGTCGCCAGCACTTCCATAAAATAAAGCAGGTGGTTTTTCAGGCGAACCTTCTCTTCCGAAATGTCGAATTTTTCCACGAAGTAGACCAGTTCCTGTTCAAAACGGTTCCGGTCAAAATCTTCGCTCCCAATCAGATCGGTCAGGTTGGTACGCATTCGCTCACGAACAGCCGGAATACGCGTAATGTCTTGTACTTCAATATCGGCGAGGCGGTCGGTGATTGTCTGAATGTACTCGCGAAACTTACCTTCGAGCGACGCCCCTTCCTGCTGCCGGAATTCGTTGCAACGGCGAATCGCTTCGCTGACGGCCTCCTGAATCGTGGCCCAGTCTTCCTGTGCATTCTCGGAGTTACTGCTTGTTTCGCTCAAATAGGCATTTGGCATACCAAGCGCCAGGCGGAAGACTTCATCGTGCGATAAACTCAGGTACGTTGCCGTGGCGGCTTCGGTCAGGTCTTTCACATAGGCCGTAACCAACGGCCGGTTCACCGTCACGGTAGGCCGCAGGTCGGTCGTGCGGGTAATATTGAGGTTGAACTCTACTTTGCCGCGTTCGAGTTGCTGGGTGAGTATGTTTCGTACCTCGATCTCGCGGTCTGAAAACCCTCGGGGCAGTCGGCAGAAAATATCTAAAAACTTAGAGTTCAGTGTTTTGACCTCTGCGGTTGCTGAAAAGCCATTGGCTTCGACGGTCGCAGTACCAAAACCGGTCATTGATTTGAGCATGAGAGGGGAGTTTCAGGTTTCAAGTTTCATGTTTCAAGTGCCTTGCTGATCAGCGAAGCACTTGAAACATGAAACTTGAAACCTGAAACTTATTTTTTGAGTGCGTTTGCTTCCAGTTCCTGATATTCTTTACGGCGGCGGACAACATCGCAGGCAGTATAAATAGCCTGGATCATCGACGTTTCATCAGCTTGCCCCTTGCCGGCAATGTCGTAGGCCGTGCCGTGGTCGGGCGAAGTACGGACGGCTGGCAGACCGGCGGTGAAATTAACGCCTTCTTCAAAGGCAATCGATTTAAACGGAATCAACCCCTGGTCGTGGTACATGGCCAGTACGGCGTCGTACTTTTTATACGAGCGGGTGCCAAAGAAACCGTCGGCGGGGAAGGGGCCGTAAATCAGTTGCCCTTTCTGCCGAAGTTCGTTGATGAGTGGCGTGATGATGTCGTTCTCTTCGTTGCCAAGCAAGCCACGCTCACCCGCGTGTGGATTGAGTCCCAGCACCGCGATTTTGGGCCGACGGATGCCGAAATCCTGCCTGAGCGATTTGGTCATCATCTCCAGTTTCTGGGCAATGGCTCCTTTATGAATACCCTGACGTACTTTGCCAATAGGGACGTGTCCGGTTACGACGCCCACTTTCAGGATATCGCTGACCATAAACATCAGATTGTCGGGTACGCCGAAGGCATTGGCCAGGTATTCGGTATGGCCCGGAAACGAAAATGCCTCTGACTGAATGTTATGCTTATTGATCGGGGCCGTTACCAGCGCGTGAATCTTGCCGGCCTTCAGATCCTCAACAGCTCGGTTCAGGCACGCAAACGCAGCTAGGCCCGCTTCGGGGGTCACTTTGCCGGGTTGAATATCGGTAGCGGGCTGGGGTGGCAGCGGCGCTTCTCCCTCGGCAACGGGCGGGCCCGGAATCGTGTCGCTGAAACAGGTGATGACGTTGGTCATCTTGTGGCTGGCCTGCTCTACGGTTTGAATGCCATTGAGGTTCCAGTCTTTCAGGTTCAGCAGGTTCCGGTAGCGATTCAGTACCCGCATGGAACCGTAGATGACGGGTGTGCAGATCTTTTGCAGCTGGTTGTATTGCAGGGCTTTCAGGATCACTTCCGGTCCCACACCGTTGAAATCGCCCAGCGAAATACCAATGACCAGGCGTTCCTGCTGGCTGGCTTCTGATAAGGGGGTGCGTTCACTTCGCCCCGATTGACTGTCATCGTCCTCGAAAACAGATTCACCGGCAAACCGGTCGACGGCCATTGGTTCGTACCGTTCCTGGCGCTCGGGCCGTGGGCGTTCCGGTACGATTTCCTCCTGTCTGTCGTAGATACTCCGTTCGCGCTCGACCCGCTCAGGACGCTCGAACCCACTCCGATCAACGCGATCGTTCGGGCTGCGTTCTGGCCGGTCAGGACGGGTACGCTCGGGACGGCTACGTTCCTGATTGTCGCGGCTGCGTTCGTTACCTGGCTGGCGCTGTTGCTCGCGTGGCAGACGCCCTTCACGTTCCTGCCCTGACCGGTGTTGCCCCTGTTGCGGGCGTTCGTTTTGCGGGGAACGAGCTGTCTGAGGTTGAGCAGCGGGCTTATTATCCGCTCCTGCTTTATCTTTTGATACGCCTGGTATGGTGGTGAGGTCAATATCAATGACGCCGATCGGTTGGTTCTCGGGCATGTCGGCGCTGGTTTCAGCTACCTGTTCGCCATGGAGTTGCCCGTTGCGGTCTCTGTCGCGCCCCCGATTGCGGTTGCGGTTGCGATTCCGGTTTCGGTTCCGATCCGACTGACCTCCGGGACGGTTGTCGGCAGGCCGGTCGTTCTGATTGTTGGTATTATTAGGTTGTTGTTCCATTGACCTTGCAGAGGTGACTCATCTTATCCAGGCCAGCCACCCTGACTGAGGATGTACGCAGCTTTCACCATTCTTTTGCCTTTTTTAGGCCGCAGGATTGGTAATTGCTGACTGATTCTTGATAATTGTCGTTGCAAGTTACAAACTTCCCTACATGTCAACGACCCAGGCGGCTATTCTGATTGCCGATGAAATGCATCCGTCCCTCTTCACTATGCTCGACGAAGCGGGATTTACCTATACGTATCACCCGACTATTGACCGTAAGACCTTACTAACCACCATTGCTGCCTATGAGGGTCTGATCATTCGTAGTAAAACGGTTGTTGATGCGGAGATGTTCAATGCCGCTTCTTCACTGCGTTATATTGGCCGTGCCGGCGCCGGACTTGACCTGATCGACACAGCTGAGGCAACGGCACGCGGGGTTCGTATTTTTCACGCAGGCGAAGGTAACCGCGATGCCGTGGCCGAGCATGTAGTGGGTATGTTGCTGGCTTTATTCATCAATCTGATCCGTGCCGACAGCCAGGTACGTCAGGGAATCTGGGACCGCGAAGGTAACCGGGGCATCGAGCTTATGGGTAAAACCGTTGGGCTGTTTGGCTACGGCAACAATGGCCGCGCCACGGCGCGTCGCCTGAGTGGGTTTGGTTGCCGGGTCGTCACCTTCGATAAATACCGCACCAACTACGGTGACCAATACGCCGAACAGGTGACGGTTGAACAGATCATGGCCGAAGCCGACGTCTTGAGCCTGCACGTTCCCCTAACAGAATATACCCGCCACTGGATCAGCGATCCGTTTGTAGCCCAGATGGCTAAACCGTTTTTTCTGGTCAATGCCTCGCGTGGCGAAGTGGTCTCGCTTGATGCCGTTGTGGCCGGGCTCGAGTCGGGAAAAATCAGGGGCGCCTGTCTGGATGTGCTGGAAAACGAAAAGCTGAAAACACTGACACCGGCCCAGCAAACGACCTTCGATTACCTGCGCCACTCCGATCAGGTGATTCTAACCCCCCACATCGCCGGCTGGACTCAGGAAAGCTACGTCCGTATCAATGAAGTGCTGGTCAGGCAGTTGACGGAGTTAGGGCGTAACCGGTAAACCGCTGGCCCTGCGTATAGTAAGCCCGGCAACGTTTACGGCTTAACTGCCCAGAACAGCAGCCCCCAGCCAGCCAGGAAGAAGAGGCCTCCGATGGGGGTGATGGCACCGAGCCAGTTAATGCCCAGCAGGCAAAGAACGTAAAGTGAACCAGAGAAGATCAACGTACCGGCCACGAAACTCCAGGCCGACCAGTTCAGCGTTTTCAGCGCGGCGGGGTTGTTGGCCAGCAGTTGGGTAATGATACCGACCAGCACCAGCGCCAGCGCGTGGTAGAACTGGTATTTCACGGCGGTGTCAAACGTATCCATTCGGCCGGCGGCTTCAAGTTTAGCCCGCAGGCCGTGTGCGCCGAAGGCACCGATACCCACGCTCAAAAACCCAAGTACGCTTCCCAGTTGTATGGCCCAACGGGCCTGTGCAATCAAATTTTCCATGTATATCGTCGTTGTAACTGACTGCGCAAAGGTACGGCATATTGTCGCTATCCTTACAGACAATCAGGCACAACGACGGCTGATGCAACGTACCTGACTGTTATTTCGATCAGGTACGTGCTACGAAGCAGAACAATTTTAACGTTTAGTCGCTGCGTGGCCTGGTGTAAAAAAAGGGATCACTGGCAGCCCTCGTACGTGTATGTGCTTTTGCTCGCCGATGTGTAGGTGATGGTCCCTGTCGGGTTGTATTCCCTATACACGTAGTTTGTTTCGAGCGGAAAGCCACTGGCATTTTTGGAGTAGGTATATGTGTACTCAGAAGATTTATAGGTAGAGCCGGTTGTTGGCAAGGTATAGTTGGTCACTCTTGCCGGTAGACCCCGGTTATAACCATCCTGAATAATGCCGTAGCGGATGGCTTCCGGAAACCCTTTAAACGGATTGACCACTTCGTCGTAATCGGTTCCTTCTGTATAGTCATATACCGTGTATCCGCTGACTCGCCCTGACGTTAAGTACTCTATACGACTTCTCCTGCCCTGTGCATCATACTCGTAGTTGGTCTGTGAGGTACCTGATAGGTATCGTTTCACAAATCCATTGTCAAACGTGTAGGGTTGTGATTCGGCACCTGACGAGTTCCGGGCCGTATAGCCCGAGAGCTTGTTGTTCGTGAATACGTAGGTGTACGTAGAACTCCCAACGTACGCTTCGACCAGACGGCTGAGCGAGCCTGCACCGTCGTACTCAAAGGTTTGGGTGCTGGTAACCGCACCCGTTGAATTCCTGAACGTAATCTTGATGATACGCCCACTGACGTAATCGAAGGTACGTGTCGTACTAACGTTGCCATTGGCAAGCAGGTACGTTCTGGTGGTCAGATAGCCATCGCTGTTGTACACGAAATCAATTCGTTCTCCCGACGAATAAACGAGTTTACTTACCTGCCCGTCGGGGTTATAGGTCCAGGTGCTGGTAGTAATGCCCGCTTCATTCTTACGGGTCGTAATACGGCAGTTTGTCTGAATGGCGGGGTCGTCGGTTTTTTTGCAACCGGTTGGCAACGTACCCAGCAAGAGGGCTGCCAGCAGCCAGGCAGGGAGCCTAACGGAGGAGATGCGTAATAGGACCATGGTGTGGATAGCGGCGGTAAGCCTGTTTATTAGTAGACGGAATCTTGTCACAGAGGCGGCGTTGGTTCGTCAACGCGTACCTGTGAAGGAGAAATCGTAGTAGATAGCGGAAGACAGTCCCCACCGATCAGCGAGCGTGTACCGGCCACTGACGTTCAGGGATTTGCCGTCTGCCACAACGGAACTGGCCCGGTACTCATAGGAACCTGCACGGGCCGATAGCGGAGATGGATTAGCCAATACCAGTTGATACGCTGTGCCTGAGAAACCGACCGAGTTGACGTACAGCTTGCCATAACTATCCTTGGCCGTAGTGACACTTGCTTTAACAGCTTGATAAAGTCTTCCCGTGTCGGTCATCGTGCCTGTGTAAGTACCTGCCGCGTTGGCCAATGGATCAGGCGTGACTGGTGTAACCTGCGTTTCGGTTTTCCTGCATTGCCCAAACAGCAACAGGCAACTGAATAGGAGCCAGCCTATGCTGGCTGTTCGTGTGGTTTTCATGATAGGAATAGACAGCTTGATACGCTTCACGATTTGGGGTAATCGGGGTGCTGTTTGATGCGTTGGATCTGACGCAGATGCCGGTCAACGTGGCCCCATTGGAAAATGTAGACCTGCTGCATATTGCGCGGGAACCGGCTGCCCGTCCGTTCGTAATACAGGCGCATGTCGGTGCGGGTGGTGTCGGCAAAACCGATGGCGAGGTCGCGCTTGAGCTGGAAGAATGTCAGCGCGTTTTTGCCCGTCAGCAGGCCCGTTGGGCGGGCAAAGTCGGGGGCCACATGGGGTTTGTCTTCCATAATGAACTCCCGGTAATACGTATCGGGGTCGGCGGCGGCGGCGGTCTGTGCGGCGGCGAGGTCGGGGCGAGGCGCGTTGCGGATGCCCTCGCCGATTTCGCGGGCGAAGGCAATCTCCCACGTACCCAGGTGTTCCACTACCTCGGCGATGGTCCAGCGGCCGGGTGCTTCGCGGAAGTTCCACTGCGCGTCGGTCAGGGTAGCTACTGCGCGGGTCAGTTCGTTGCGGGTACGTTGCAGGTTGGCGACCGTGGCGCGTTGGTCGGCCTCGGTCCACAGGCGTTGGGCGGGGGCGGCTGAGGCAGTCAGCAGCAGGCCGCAGAGCAGGAGAATTGGTTTCATGGTTTGGTCGAAAAATTGTGATGGTTGACTTAGGGTTGCTGCATAAACGCCCGAAACAGCTTGAACACCTGCGGGCGGGTGGGGGCGGTGGCCGTAGGCCAGTAGGGCGGGTAAAACTGCCAGCCCAACCTCCCCAGGTCTGTGATGGGCAGGAACGTCCGGGCGGGGGTCTGGAAATCGGTGCGGGTTAGGATGGGTGGCGCACCGGCACTCATGCGCCGGGCTACGCTCACCGTGAGGCGGGTATTAGGCCGCAGCACTACCGATACCGATAGCTCGACATACTGAGCCGCCGCGAACGTACCTACCCGCTGCCGGGGCTGTGTCGAATCATCAATGTTGGCCTCAATCACGCCGTTTTTCAGCCACAGACTCAGCACCCCGTTGGGTACGTTGGCCTCGTGGTCATCATCCATAGGGTGACTCAGTCTGATCTGCATATCGTTGGGCATGGTATCCATGGCCATAAACTGATCGTGGCCCGAAACCGGTTGCGCTCCTCCACCGGTGATAACCCCCGCGACAGCAGGAAGAGCGACCGCCGGGCATACGGCCGGGGTACGTGCGGAATGTGCAGAAAGCGGTTGGGGCTGTGGATGAGGTCAAGGCCAAACCGGTACGTCCGTTCGATAGGTACGTCGGTGCGGAGGGCATCTTCGCCCCCCAGCAAATCGCCCACGGGTATGCCGGGGAGAGGTTTGGCGAGGGGGATCGTGATCGGCTCGGTGTAGGGCGGTTGCACGGCGTTGAAGATAGAAACTCCCAGCGGCCAGCTCGTTTTGGTGAAATCGGCATCCAGAAAAATAGCCATGATAAACAGGAGGTTACGTCTGCTGCTAATGCGTGCTTACGGTACGCGCACCAGTTCGCTATCGGTGAGGCCGGGCGTGGCTACTGAGAGCGTGTTGGCATCTTTTTTCTTCATCGTGCTTTTCCGGTACTCCACCGTCACGCCATCCCCAAACCGCACGATCTGCTCAAAGCTCCAGGCATCGGTGCCAGTGCTGAGGACGTTGCGCCAGTAGTCTTCGCCCACGACGAATTTGAACTGCGTGTTGTTGGCAGGCACTTTGGTGCCTTTGGCTTTTTTCGCCGCCGCATCGAAAATGCATTCGGCTCCGTTGGCGTATCGCCAGGTACCCGCCAGAAAAGCGTAGGGGTCGGGGGCGGGGTCGGTTTTTTTGCAGCTATTGAACAGGACCAGCAGGCAGAGCGCGGCCATCAGTAGGATTGGGCTGATGCGTTTCATGATGGTGAATAAAAAATGGTTGATAAGATCCGGGTGCTATTGCTGGGCACCACTACGGCCCGAATAAAACACCTTACCATTGCTGGTTACACCAACCGGGCTTGATGTCAAATTCTCGGTTATGGATAGTTGCCACTTCACTGCCCCGGTGGCTCCGTCGAGGGCATAAAGCGTTTTATTCTCGCCACTCACATACACCACGCCGTTGATCACGATGGGGCTGGTCGTGGAAAACGTTGTGCCATTGGTGCCGATTTTAACGCTCCATTTTCGGGCACCTGTGGCGGCATCGAGCGCATATAGATTCGTATCCGAGCTGAAGAAGTACACGATTCCGTTGGCCACAAACGGGCTTGAATAAACAGTACCACCCGTCAGAAAATCCCACTTTTTAGTACCTGTAACCGCATCAACGGCGTAGAGTCTTTTGTCGCCGCTTCCCACATAAACGACGTTATTGGCAACGGTGGGGCAGGAACTGAGGACATCGAAGGTGGTTCCCATTTCATACGACCATTTCTTTAGCCCAGTTGTGATATCAACGGCATGGAGTGTGTTGCGCTGACCAGTCGCGTAGGCCACTCCGCCCGAAACGGCAGCACCCGTGTACATAGCTATGCCCGATGCGTACAGCCATTTGCGGGCGCCATCGGCGGCGTTAATTGCGGCCAGGCCGCTATTGCTCGCCTCATATAATACACCATCGAGCAACACCGGGCTGTTACCGTTCTGGGCTACGACTTCCCACTTCTTCGCACGGGTAGTGGCATCATAAGCTACCAATTTATCGTTGGCGACTACATAGAAAACGCCGCCGCCGACTGTAATCGGGTTAGTGAACGATCCACTAAGAGTGGTCAACTCCCATAACCGCCCCCCTCCAGTATTGAAACCCAATACACTGTTGAAACCCGTATAGAGAACATTGTTGTCGAGTGTGGGGTCGGCATAGACACTACCACCGGTAGTAGAAAATGTAGTTTTGGGTCGTCCGGTGGCCACGTCAACGGCATATACGCCGTAGGACATACCTACGTAGATGATGGCCGCGTCGTCGGGGTTCGTTACAACGGGCGGTGCGGTGGTTCTAAACTGCCCTACAGCACCATAGCCTGTGCCTGTGGCGCTGGTCGCAAAAGCTCGTATGTAATACGTCGTGTTCGCCTCAAGCCCCGTAACAGTCCGGGTGACTGTGTAGGGAAAGGGGCCGTTTACGATACCAAAATTTTGTTTAAAATCGGCTATTGTCGGTAATGTATTCGTGTTGCTTAACACAAACCCATGCTCTGTTACAACTGTGCCGCCGGCACTCTCAATCACCACCGAGACGGTAGCCGATGTGCTGCCCGTTGCCGATATGGTAGGGGCTGCCAGCGTGCTGATGAGCGGTGCGGTACTGACCACTGCCGTTGTCGACGTACCTGGCGAACTGGTTGTGGAGCCGCCCGGCGTGGTAGTGCTGCTGCCGGGGCCGCCGGGGTTGGCGGGAGGAGCGGGGTCGTCTTTCCTGCAGTTCTGCAAGCCAATGATGAGGGGGAGGGCCAGGCTCACCCAAAGCAGGAAGTAAGCGATGTTTTTCATGGTCTGGAAAGTGGCGGAAAGCCAGTTTATGATAGACCAAAAGTCGCTCGCCAACGTACCCGGCGCGTCCCCAAAATGGGGGATAAGGGGTTTGGGCGGCCCGCGTAGGGATTTTGGAGGTCGGATTTGTTGCTTACGTGTCAGGTTACGCCAGAACAGGCTGACGCGTAAGCAACAAATCCGACCTCCAAAATCATTTGCTGTGAAACTTCGCCAGGGCTTCGGCCACGGAGTGGACGTGGAGTTTTTCGTAGATACGCTTCACGTGGGTACGTGTCGTTTCCACGGTAATGCCCAGTTCGGCGGCCACCATCTTGTAGCTGTTTCCTTTTGCCAATAACGCCAGTACGTCACTTTCGCGGGGCGTGAGGTCGGCAAGGTACGGGTTCGGACGGATTTGCAGGGCTTCCATCACGCGCCGGGCAATGGCGGGCGACATGGGTGCGCCGCCATCGTATACCTCCTGAATAGCTTCTAAAATACGGGCTGGCGGGGTTTTCTTGAGCAGATAGCCTGTTGCCCCCGCCCGAATAGCGTCGAACACACGCCCGTCGTCGTCAAATACGGTCAGCATCAGAATGTCGATGTGGCTGTAGCGTTCGTGCAGGCTCCGCACCGCGTCGATCCCACTGCGGCCCGGCAGGTCAATATCCATCAGCACCACGTCGGGTTGCAACGTACCTATCTGTTTTTCGGCCGTCAGGCAGTCGGCAAAGGCACCGGCCAGTTCATAGCCATCGGTGGTCTCGATCAGAAACGAGAGGGCCTCGCGCAGAGGCAGGTTATCTTCAAAAATAGCAGTGCGGACAGCCATAGCAATGAGGAAGTAAGTAACTCAAAAATAACGACTGGTGCTTAGTCTATACTACCCAATTTGGGCGATAACGCTTTTTTGGGTAACCACCTAAACCGGAAAGATCAGGTCAATCTGTGTGCCCTGACCAGGCGCCGACCGTACCGACAGGTGGCCACCAAGCAGGGCGGCGCGAGCCTTCATATTACGGAGGCCGTTACCGCCGCCAGGCCGGGCTGTGGAGCTGGCCGTGTCGAAGCCGCAGCCGTTGTCGTGCAGGCAGAGGCTGAGTTGGCCAGATTGCCAGTCCAGCCGCACCGAAACGCTGCTGGCCTGGGCATAGCGGGCTACGTTGGTCAGGCTCTCTTTGTAGATCAGGAAAAAATCGCGGCGGCGTTCGAGAGCGAGCGACAGAGCTTCCACGCCGGGGCCAACCACGAAACTCACGTCGGTGTCGGTTTCGCTGAAAAGCTCGTTGGCTACCTGCTTCATCCGATCCACTACCTGCTGTATGGTGTCGTGGGCGGGGTTGATGCTCCAGACAATATCGCTCATGGCCTCCATCACCTGCCGGGCCGTCTGGCCAATACGGTCGAGGTTTTGCCGGGCGCGGGCGGGGTCGGCGGGCATGGTCGCGCTCAGAATGCTGATGCTGCTGAGGTAGCTGCCCATATCGTCGTGCAGGTCGCGGGCAATCTGGTCACGGATCAGTTGCATCCGCAGAAGCTGCCGGTAGCGGGCCTGAAAAAAAAGGTAGCTAACCAGCCCCATCGAGGCCATACCCAGGAGCATGAGCGACGGCCAGAACCAGAGTTTTTGCCAGAAGGGCTTGGTCATAAATTTGATGGCCGACACCGCCATTGCATTCTTTTCAGGGCTGGTGTGGCTTGCCCGGATCAAAATGATCATGTTCTGGCTCGGCACATTCCTGAAGAAGATATCGCGTCGTTGGCCAACCTGTTGCCATCCTCTCCCTGGTTCGATCCGAAAGCTGAAGCGGGTAGACTGCCCGGGGAAAGGGTTGTCGTATCGAATCCGTATCGAGTTGTGGGGACGGTCAAGAATCAGGGGCTGTTCTGGCTGAGGAAGTACCTCAATGCCATTGAGTTGGACCTGCCTGATGGGGACAGCAACCGGAGTGGGTTGAGCCGCTGCCATGACAACGCCCCAACCCACCAGGCCTACCGCAGCGATCAGGCGGTTCGAGAAACTGGCGAACGACTTAACCAAAATCCGATACCGGCAAAAATATAGTTAGTGAGTTGCGAGAGTGGCACCACGGTATTCCAGAAGATATTGAACAGGTCGGCGGAATAAACGTAAAGCTGACTGCCCAGTACGTTCAGCACCAGTGTCATGAGATTCATAATCAGCACACCCACTGTAATCCAGACGATGGGTTCCTGCCGCAAACGTACCTGAGTGGGCCTCCTGATCTGGGCAACGCCCACACAAACGGCCATCAGGATAACAAAGCTACTTTCTATTGTAGAGAAACGCAGGGCCGTAGTCAGCGTAAACCCCCACTGAACAGTGCCCCAGCCCATCAGCAGCAGGAAGGCACCACAGCCAACCCAAAACAACCAGCGCAGCCGCTCACTAAGCCAGGCTGTAAAGCAACCTGTCATCAGCACGGCATCGATAGCCGTGTTGGTATAATAGATCCCAAAATTATCTGACTGGTGCGGCAGCAGGTCGTTGGCAAGGGTGATGGCCAGCCCTACCAGCAGGTTACACCAAAACAGACGTATCGGAACGATCAGCGAAGGCCAGCGGTATAGGCCAATCAGGATGGGTACGCTAATCAGGTAAAACACGACTTTGGTGAACCAGTCAAAAAAGATAGCCATACCTTATTCAGCAGCGGGTTGTTCAGGCGACGTGCAGGGGTGTGAAATGGGGCAGGGCTGAATACGAACGCCCTCACCGGGGCCACCCGCCTCACCCGGTGTACCCGTCATGTAGACCTGATCTGATGGTGGGTTGCCACCAATTCCCCGAAAAATTAATTGCAACTGCCCCCCGTTAGCCAGCGGTTTGTCTAAACCGAAACAGATCTGTACCGCATCGCAGAGCGAGAAGGTGTTTGCCATCTCCTGCATCATACCGATGCCAATGGTATAGCCTGTAATTCCCTTAAAATCGGGTGGAATGGGAATGCGCGGGTCACTGTTGGCCTCATCCCCGCCTTTTCTGGCAAAAAAAGCGGCTTTGGCCGCATGAGGAGCCAGAATAGGATCGACGATCTCCGTGGCAAATAACGTTCGCATGGCTTCATCTTCTGAATCCCCTGTAGTACTGGCTGGGGTCGTCATCGTGCGGGTTATCAGGCCCTGCATTCGGTCGTCGATAAACTGGAGATACGTGTCTGTGATACGCTGTTTGGTGCTGTCGTCAAGCAATGGCCAGAGCGTGACATTGTTGCCAAGTAGTGCCGTGATCTGCTCATAGGAGAGGGAGGGGGGAGTACTCATTCGGCTGCGTAGTTAGTGTGTGATTTTTGCTTAAAATTGGGGATGTTGACTGGGAAATAAGTAAGCTGATGGCTAAACTATTAAACGGCATGGAGAGCAAGTATACCAACCTGTTGAGCCAGTATAAGCGGGTTCTGATTAAGCTACCCGATACCGTGCTTATCAACTCTGCTTATGTGGGCGGGTCTGACTTGTTCGCTTTTTCAAAGCTCTATTTTGACGACGCTTTTGCGTATTCCGCCCAGATCGGGCAGGCAGTCGACGACGGGCTGAGCGAAAAATTATTTTTGACACTTTATGATGCTGCGAAACACACGTCGATGAAGGGGCAGGTCGTTATTCGGGCCTTGTTTGATGGAGCAACGTATGAAGTTACTGAACTGGCTGAACGGCTGTCTGGGTGCAATGCCTTACAACCGGCATTGCCCAACCTGTTTACCTATTTGTCGACGTACCTGACACCTGAGCAACAGGCAATACTGGTAGACAAGCTGGAAGGAACCGGTATGCTCGTTTATGAACTAACGCCTGAGTTAGCTAACATTAGCGTATCAGCCCGTGTAGAACCTGTTGATTATCAACAGCTCATGCATGTTCCTGTAGGCCATTCTGTGCCGGGTGGAATGGGCGAAAACGCGCACTGCCTTATCGTAGAAGATGCCTGGAAACGAGACTATGACGAACTGCCCGCCAACATTCGTGCGAATACAGTGGCTGATGGGTCGGCGCGGCTTATTGATGGACCGTTGGATGGGTATGGCGATAGGTTTCATGGTGCCCGTAATTTAGGGGTGTTGCTGGCTAGCCACACGTTTGAACCTGGAAACACGCGAGGGTCAGAATATTTTTCGTATGACTGTAAAGGAATAGTACCCAACTTAACCATCCGTCGGCTGGTATCAGGGTGGGTAGCGCGAGTGCCAACTAACCCAGACGTATCACAGTCTGCTTCATCAGGTGGGTATGAACAGCATCCAGAAGTGGCACTCCTGAAAGCAATGGTTCAGGGCGAAAAAGGTGATGTTATTCTGCTTGAATACCAATGGGAGTCCGACCATACGCCGCTGGAATGTAGTGAACTGGTTTTTGCGCTGATTCGGGCGGCTACAACCTGTCTGGAGATGACTGTGATTGAACCGGCAGGCAACGCACAACTGGATCTCGATAGCTTGGCCTCTTTTTCAGGGAAGGATAGTGGAGCTATTTTAGTAGGTGCCTTCAGTAGCTCGCTTAAAGAAATTGCCCCCAATAAAAAAGTACTCGACTTGCCCGAAAACTGGACCAGTGCCTACAACTATAGCAAACAGGCCATTCAGGAAAAACGAATGTGCTTTGCCCCGATGCCCATCCTGACCATCGTTCCCAACCAGTTCAGTGCCAATAACCCAATAGATGAATCGGAATACAGGGGTACGTCGGCCGCAACGGCTATCATTGCCGGCATTGCCTGTATGCTCCAAAGTATTTATCGCACCCATCACCCGGATCAGCCGGGGATACGTCCCGATACACTGCGCGAACTGCTGTGTAACCCCACCAATAGCGTACGGAATCCAGTGTCCGGCCAGATGGTAGAGGTAGGTGGTGTTCAGGGTGTAGTTCCTGATGTACACCGGCTACTGCAGGCAATGGGCATGGCTCCTGTCAGCGGTTAAGGGGGTTTGGTTGTTGGGGTCATTCGTGCGGTGGATTTGGTAAGACTGACCAAAAATAGTTTGTTGCCCAACCACGCCGCATCCCACTTTTGGGGGATACGTACCCACGGCTGCTTACACAAAAAACGGGTCAGCTCAGGTACGTACCCAGGCTAACCCGCTTCAGATTTCCTTTGTCAACGGCAGTTACACCATCCGCAGCAGCACCGACGAACGGGCAGGTACGTTGAAAGGCGTTTTAACATCAATACGGCGGCCCGATTCAATCTGGCCATTCGTTGTATCGATCACCACTTCGTAGTGCGTGCGCGATTTGTGGGGCGCGGGCAGCGTGAAGGGAAGCTCTTCCCAATAGCTGTTCAAGACCCACAATAGTTTGCTGGCCCCTTCTTCGGTTTCGTTGATAAACTGACCGGTTTCGTCCTGCTCTGCCACGCGTACACCGTCGATCCAGAGGGCCAGGCAGTGCGTATCGGGGTTGGCGTAATCGTCCGGGCCGAATACATGCCCATCGGGGCGGAGCCAGTCGATCTGCTCCGTTTCGTAGAATTTGCGACGGCTCAACAGGGGGTATTTCTGGCGCAGGGCAATTAGCTGCGCTGTAAAGTCGAACAGGGCCTGCTGTTTTTCATCCCAGTTCCAGTTGAACCAGCTGATCTCGCTATCCTGATTATAGCCATTGTTGTTGCCCTGCTGGGTACGTCCGTATTCGTCGCCCATCATGAACATGGGTGCCCCCTGGCTGAGTAGCAACGTTGTCAGGAAATTCCGTTTCTGCTGTTCACGCGCCTGATTGATCCCCGGGTCGTCGGTGGGGCCTTCGGCACCCATATTCCAGCTTTCGTTGTTGCTCTCGCCGTCGTTGTTATCTTCTCCGTTGGCCTCGTTATGCTTCTCGTTGTAGCTGACCAGGTCGTTGAGCGTAAAGCCGTCGTGGGCAATGATGAAGTTGACACTATTGCCCGGTCCACGGCCATCGGCATACAGGTCGGGGCTTCCGAGTACGCGCAGGGTCATCTCATGCGCCTGACCGTTGTCGCCTTTCCAGAATTTACGCACGCAGTCGCGGTATTTGCCGTTCCATTCCGACCAGCGCACCGGGAACTGACCCACATCGTAGGAGCCAATGTCCCAGGGTTCGGCAATAAGTTTGACCTGACTCAGAACAGGATCCTGATTGACGGTATCGAGGAACGACGATACGTTGTCGCCCAGTTCGCGGAGCAGCGCCGAGGCCAGATCGAAGCGGAAACCGTCGACGTGCATTTCCTGTACCCAGTAGCGCAGGCTGTCCATCACCACCCGCAGGGTCTGCGAGTGCGTCAGGTTGAAGGTGTTGCCCGTGCCCGTGTGGTTCATGTAGAACTGGGGCTGCTCGGGTACGGTATGGTAATATACCTTGTTGTCGATGCCCTTGAACGAGATGGTAGGCCCCATTTCGTTCCCTTCGGCCGTATGGTTATACACCACGTCGAGAATTACTTCGATGCCCGCTTCGTGCAGGTTTTTGACCATCTGCTTAAATTCGGCCACCACGTTGTCCGACGACGCGTAGCCGTTATGGGGCGCAAAAAAGCCGATGCTGTTGTATCCCCAGTAGCTTTCGTTCGAAAACTGGTGAACGGGCAGCAACTCTACAGCCGTGATGCCTAATTTCTTGAAATAGTCGATGGCCTCGGGCGTGCCCAGACCGGCATACGTACCCCGGATAGACTCATCGATGGTTGGGTGCTGGTAGGTGAAACCCTTCACGTGCATTTCGTAGATCACCGATTTGTTCATCGGCGTGCGGGGGGCTCTATCGTCGGCCCAGTCGAACGCCGACGAGTCGATCACCACACTTTTGGGAGCTACTTTCCCGCTGTCGACGTCGCTCATGTCCATGAACCGGTCGTCGGCCTCGCTCTCAAAATCATAGCCCAGCGTTTCGGTGCTGCCACCCACGGTGCCGTGCACTTCGCGGGCATAGGGGTCGAGCAGAAGCTTGTTGGCGTTAAAGTAGTGGCCTTCTTCGGGCGCGTATGGCCCATCGACACGATAGCCGTATAACTGGCCGGGCTTGATGCCTTCGAGGTAAATGTGCCAGACGTTTTCGGTCTTTTCGGTCAGCTCGATACGGTGGGTTTCTTTTTCGCCGCGTTTCGATGAAAACAGGCAGAGGGATACGCCGCTGGCGTTTTCGCTGTAGATGGAAAAGTTTACGCCCTGTTCGTCAACAGTGGCGCCCAGCGGATAAGGCTGGCCCGGTCGCGACGGTATAGTGGCCGTTGAACTAATCGGAGAATCCTTCGGAGAGGTTATCATATTCGTTGAAGTATGTGGTAATTAGCGTACCACAGATTAAACCCATATCTGTAGAAAATGTTAGGCCTTTTCCGTAGTTGGCTGAGTGTGTTAGAATTGGAAACGCGATGAGTGAGAAACTGAAGAATCTGCTATCTTGCCACCCATGACTTCACGACGAACTTTTTTACGGGCGGGCGCACTTCTGTTGCCGCCGCTACTCGCTAATCGGGCCCTGGGTGGTTCCAAACAGGTATTTGCGGCTAAACCGGTAGTGGTATCTACCTGGGATAGCGGCACTATTTCCAACAAAGCCGCCTGGCCTGTTTTACAACGTGGCGGCCGTGCGATCGATGCCGTTGAGGCCGCCGGTATCGCCATCGAAAATGAGAGCAACTGCTGCGTTGGGCTAGGTGGAAATCCCGACCGCGACGGTTTCGTTACGCTCGACGCCTGCATCATGGACGAAAAAGCGAACTGCGGTTCGGTGGCCTTTCTGGAGCGGATCAAACACCCGGTTTCGGTGGCCCGGAAAGTGATGGAAAACTCGCCGCACGTGATGCTGGTGGGTTCGGGAGCACAGCAATTTGCCCTGGCCAACGGCTTCACGCTCGAGTCAGGTACGTTGTCGCCGGAAGCGGAGAAGACCTACCGCGAGTGGCTGAAAAAGTCTGAATACAAGCCTGTTATCAATATCGAGAATCAGAAACCCGTGCGTGGTACGAAAGGCCACGGCCCGTTTGCCCCTTCCTTTTTCGACGACGGCACACCCAACCACGATACGATGGGGACGATAGCCCTCGACGCAGCGGGCAACCTGTCGGGTATGTGTACCACCAGCGGCATGGCCTTCAAATTGCGCGGTCGTTTGGGCGATTCACCGCTGATCGGCGCCGGTCTGTTTGTCGATGGTGAAATTGGAGCGGTCACCTGCTCAGGGCAGGGTGAAGAAGTGATCCGCATGGCGGGATCACATACGGTCGTGGAACTGATGCGGCAGGGGAGAACGCCTGCTGAAGCCTGCAAGGAGGCTGTTGAACGCATCATTAAACGTGATCCCGAAAAGGCCAAAACATTTCAGGTTGGCTTTATTGCCTTAAATAAAGCGGGCGAGGTTGGGGCCTACGCCGTTCAGCCCGGCTTCAGCTACACGCTGACAAACGCCGAACAAAACGGCGTGTTGATCAAATCACCGAGTTATTTTAAATAGGGGGGGAAAGGAGGAAAGGGAGGAAGGGGAGGAAGGGGAGGAAGGGAGGAAAGGAGGAAAGGAGGAAAGGAGGAAAGGAGGAAAGGAAGCTTCGCGTAGGCAATACTTGCGAAATCTCCCTTTCCTCCTTTCCTCCTTCCTCCCTTTCCTCCCCCTATTTCACCCACGTTCCCTTATCAACATCAATGAGGTACGCTCGGCCACCGGCTTTTTCGATGGCCTCGGCAACTAATTCTGAGTGCTCTGGTGCGTAAGCAAACATACAGCCGCCACCACCCGACCCGTTGATCTTGGCTCCGTAGGCCCCTGCATCCAGGGCTGCGTCGATCATCCGGTCTATTTTTGGGGTTGAAGTGCGTTTCGCATAGCTAAGGTTGGTATGGTGCATGGTCAGTAACTTTCCTAATGTGTGATGGTCGATGGTCGGCTGGCGAAGTAGGTTTAGTGCCTGCCTGGTAAAATTGCGGTCCCAGAGGTTGCCGTTGACCAGCGTTTTCTCATCATAACTTAGTAGGTGAACGTACCTGTCTAACTCGTGTATGGGCAAGGTCTCGAGCGAAAACGAAGGATCGAATGCCCGCATCTTGTCCATGGCGGCCAGCATGCCGTACTTCACGTGTTTCAGCAGGCCGATGGTATCTTTGGGGTCGCCCGAATCGCCGAGAACGAACGTACCCAGCGCGGGCGTAAACGGTTCGACTCTGATCTCGGGAACGGATTCCAGATAAATGACGCCACCCAAGGCAGTTGAGTAATGATCCATCATACCGCCGGGGTCACCAAATTCGAGCACCTCAGCCACGTAGGCAAATTCAGCCAGTTGGGCGGGCGAAAACGTTTGCGGCTCATCGGCCAGCTGACTCAGGATGTTCAGCCAGCTGATGAGCAGTGCCGATGAACTCGACGTACCTGCGTTGATCGGGATGTTGCCCGAGACTTCGCCGCTGATGCCTTCTGAGAAGCGCAGCCCAGCCCGATGCAACACGTTAAGCGCACTGCTGAAATAGTCGCGGTCGTGCAGGTACGGTAAGGGAAACTGACTGATGGCGAACGTTATCTCCTGTTGAAGGTCAGGGAGTTGCAAACGTACCTGAGGCGGTCCGCCCCGATGAGCTGTCACACTGATTCGGCGGGAAATAGCCGCTGCAATAACGGGTAAACCCAGGTAATCCTGATGTTCGCCAAAAAGGCAGATACGACCAGGCGTTGAGGCAGTTAACTGATTAGTAAGCATTACGCTCCGCGTCATTACGTAGTCATTCGCTACGCTGTCATTAGTCTATGCCGCCATTCATTGTGTGGCGAGAAATGACAATCAACGACAGGCTGGCGAATGACCACGTAATGACAGTTCCTTGTTTAATACGCGTCGGTGAGGCCGAAAATGGGTTGGTTGGTCTTCCATTTGCCCCGCGTGAAGTCGGGGATTTCGATGGGCTTGCTGCCTTTCGCAATGCTCTGTTCCGATAGCGGGCTGATGGCGCTCCAGGCGGCGGCATCGTAGACGTCGATGGGCGGGGCGGTCTGGTTCTTGATCGCTTCAACGAACGCCCGGAAGACGAAGAAATCGATACCGCCGTGGCCGGCTTTTTCGGCGCTGGCGGCATGCTGCTTCCAGAGCGGATGGTCATATTTTTCCTGGTACTCCTTGAACGGCTCAAACACGTGCGGTTTGGCCGATACGCCTTCAAGATAGATCACGTCGCCATCGTCCATCCAGACGCCTTTGGTGCCCTGCGCGCGGAAACCCAGCGAGTAGGGGCGGGGTGAATTGGTGTCGTGAATGATGACAATGTTTTCGCCATTGGCGCATTGAATCATCGTCGTTACCACGTCGCCCAGCTTGAAATTGACGTGCGCGTTGGGGTGATCGGCACCGCCTTTATCGACAACGTATTGGTGCAACCCGCGCGATTTGGTGGCCATCGACGTCAGATAGGTGAACTGGTTCCCCCGGTTGATATTCAGCCAGTGTGCCACGGGGCCAAGGCCGTGGGTGGGGTACAGATCGCCGTTGCGGTCAACCGAGTGCTGCGTGCGCCAGCGGGCTTCCGACATACCTTTGGCCCCGAACTCAACCCCACCGCCGTATACCTGTTTACCGTTATTGAATTTTACGTCGCGCAGGTCGTGCTGGTAGCCGCAGTGGGCATACGTCATTTCGCCGAACATTCCCTGACGAATCATAGTCAGCACCGACAGGACATCGCGGCGGTAGCAGACGTTTTCGAGCAGCATGCAATGGGCACCGGTTTTCTCATGGGCGTTCACCAGGTCCCACGATTCCTTGAGCGTTACCGTTGCCGACACTTCCAGCCCGGCATATTTGCCAGCCAGCATGGTGGCTACGGCCATCGGTGCGTGCCATTCCCAGGGCGTGGCAATGATGACTCCGTCTATGTCATCCCGTTTCAGCATGTCCCGGAACGCCTCATCGCCTTTTGTATAGGTAGGCGGTAAGGGGCGCCCTGCCTTTTGCAAGAGGGCATTGGCTTTACCCAGTGCGATCGGATCAATGTCGCATAGCGCCGTCACCTGTACATCGGGCCGAAATAGGGCCTGTTCGAGGTGGTTTCTGCCCCGTTCACCGACGCCAATAAAAGCCAGCCGCACCTTGTCGAGGGGTGGTTTCCCGGTTGCCTGCACCTGCGTAAACAGCGAGGGAAACAGCGGAAGCGCGGCGGTGCTAAGCGCGGTGGTGCGGAGAAACGAACGTCGGGTCGGGTGCATAGGAATCAGGATAAGCCATTAGAAATTGGGGAATTCGTCTCACCGGGCATCGCCCGGTGAGACGAACTCCCAATAATAGAACAAAACCCTTTAAAACAAAAAAGCCTGCACTCAACGAGCGCAGGCTTTCCGATCCCACCATTCACTACACTACCAAAGCCAAGCGTCCCATGGTTTCATGGGCCGACTCGACTTTACTCTTCTGGCTGAGCAACAACTCGCGGGTACTAGCCGCAATGTCGGTTTGCTCCAGCACTTCTTTATAATCGTTCAGCGCTTCCGCGTCGCCACGCTGGCACTCTTCAGCTACTGCTTTGTCTGTACTGTTCGATACGGCCGATTTGATATTGATCCAGGCGCGGTGCAGGTCTGATACCAGGCTGGTTCCGTTGTCCGGGTCACCGCCAAGCGCACGAACTTCGCGATCGAGTTCGGTAGCAAATTCGGCCCGTTGACGTGATTGGGCCAAAAACAGGCTCTTTAATTCAGCGTCTTTTACGCTGTCGGCAGCTTCCTGGTAACCCTTCTCGGCATCGTGGCTGCGGGTCAACAGTTTGTTCAATTGATCGAGGATCTCACCCCGGGTTTCCTTGACATTCATAACGTTGTTGTGTTGAGTTGGTAAGTGTACTGATACTAAGTTAATGCGTTGAATAAAGCGAAAACTATTTTTGAGGATTATGGCCCCAATTTTTTAGCGAATAGAGCCAGTTACTGCCTTCGACCTCGGCAGGCCTCTGGGCCGAATGCCGACGAACGTAGCTGATGACCTTGCGCATATGGGCATAATCAGCATCTGTCAGGTCGGCCTGCTTCTTGTCCAGAATGGCAATGATCTTTTCACCTGACTCATGACCAATCGATTCGCTGTCGCCCTCTTTCTTTTGGCCAACAGCTTTCGACTCGTCGGTTTCCAGCCATTTCTTTATGGCAGCGGCCGACATATTCACAACGTCGTTGAAGTCGTCGCGAACTGCCTTTTTTTCTGAATCATCAAGCGTTGCCATGAACCGTTGGGTTAGTCGATGTTACCATTTTTCGCGTCGCGCTGCATCTTGTCATTAGCAAATACGGCAATATCGACCCGACGGTTTTTCGCCCGACCCGCTTCCGTACTGTTATCAGCAACGGGTTGCGATTCGCCATAGCCTTTTTCGCTTAAACGGCCACTTTTTACGCCTACAGACTTCAGGTAGCCGGATACTGCATCGGCCCGCTGGTTGGAGAGGCGTAGGTTCAAGTCATCGGAGCCAGTAGCGTCAGCATGACCCTCGATGATCAGGTTTGTGTCTGGATATTTTTCCAGTGTCTGGGCAAAATCCGATAACTGGCGTTTCGTAACGTCTTTCAGGTCTGCTTTACCAACGTCGAAGAGAATGTCGGAATTGAAGGTGATTTTGATACCCTCCCCAACCCGTTCTACGGTAGCGTTAGGCAGATCTTTTTTCAGGTCCTCAGCCTGTTTGTCCATCTTACGACCGATCACAGCACCGGCTGCTCCACCAACAGTGGCTCCTAAAATGGCGCCTAATACGGTATTGCCCGATTTGCGGCCGATAACGCCGCCGGCAACTGCCCCGGCACCAACCCCAATGGCGGCACCACGCTGCGTTTTATTCGTATTGTTCTTAACAGATTTACAACTCATCAGCGCATCGCTGGAGGTCAGCCCGGCGGCCAGGAGCAGAGCGATGAAGCTCTTGCTGTTAATTTTCATACTAGTCATAACGTGTGAGTGAAATTGATTCGGTTAACCAGTAGCCAAAAGCTGTACCAGTACGCACCGTTTGATCAATTGCCTGCGTTATGTAGTCTATTGTTTGCTGATAATCAGTGAATTGCTGTGTTATATACCGAGGCACCGGTCTTATGACTTTTAATCAGAACTTAAACCAACAGAGCGCCTATTCGTCATTTTGTGGAATTAATTCTACGTATTAAGTGGGATAATTAATTGGAGTGGTGCAGGCTTTGCAGAAACTGCTCTTTATAATGCCGCCCAAGGGGAACGAGCCGTTCGGCAATTCTGATCTCGTTTTCATCGAACGTATCGACCTGTAGGGTATTCACCGCGTAGGAGCGATGCACGCGCACAATGGTTGGGTAGTCCAATTTGTCGAGCACCGTGGTCAGCGGCATGCGTAGCGAATATTTTTTGGTCGCCGTCAGGAAGGTGGTGTAGATATCTTCGGCCACCAGGACATGAATATCGCTCAGGCTAATCTTGACAAACTGGTAGCCCTGCCGGATGAATATATGCTGACCGCTTTTTAAGATCATTTCCCGGGCGTTCACCATCGGTTCAACAGCCTGGGGTGCTACCGGCGGAGCACTTCTCTGGTTGGCCATTCTACTACCATTGTTTAGCGCGATTTCGATGGCCAGCCGCAGGTTCATGAGGTCGTAGGGCTTGGTCAGGTAGGCAGCCGGAAACGTTTCTTTGGCGCGTGATACCGTTTCGGCGTCGGAATAGGCTGTCAGGTAAATGACAGGTACGTTCCGAATGGCATTGATCCGCCGGGCCGTTTCAATGCCATCGAATTCCCCTTTGATCGTTATATCGCACAAGAGTAGATCGACCTGATTATGCTGAAAAAGGTCGATGGCTTTCGGGCCGTTATTGGCAATACCCACTACGCGATACCCTTCTGCTTCGAGGTGATCGCAAAGCGTCATGGCCAAAATTGCTTCATCTTCAACAACTAAGAGGTTCATCTTAATTCAGTTAACAAGTATCAATGAACAATAGGCAAACAGTAACAACGTCGCTCAGGTACGTTACCAGCCAACGTTATTGAGGCTTGCTTATTGATAGCTGGCGATATGTAATCGGAAATGCATGCCCAGGCCCGGCTGCATGGAACAGGCACCGCCTACCTGTTCGCTGAGGCCCTCGATAAGCCGTTGGGGGAGGGCTACTCCCGCCCGCGACCAGCGGGTACCCTGGGGTTCAAGCGATGGTCCCTGGTCTGTTACCTCCAGCAACAGACCATCCCGCTGTTTCAGGCTGACGGTCAGCGTTGGTTGTTTGGGCGCAGCATGGAGGGCTGCGTCGGCTACCAGTTCGTGCAGAATAAGCCCAACAGGCAGGGCCATGTCGGCGCTTAGCTCGTCGGTTTCCAGCAATAACGTCAGGTCGGTGGCTTCATTGAAGGTCAACGCCTGATATAACCGCTGGACGTACTGCCTCAAATTAACGACCGTGGGTACGTTATCCTGGTAAAGTCGCTGCTGTAACAGGGCTACCGATCGTACTCTGTTCAGGCTTTGTTGCAACGGATAACGGGCGGGCTGATCAATCACCTGCGCCAGTTGAAGCTCCATAAGCCCAATCACAACGGCCAGGTTGGTGTTTACCCGGTGGCTCAACTCCCGGCGAAGCAACTGAAGGTCGTTTTCCTGTTTGTGTACGGCCAACCGTACCTGCCACAACTTCCGTAACAGCAGCACACAGACTACCAGCAGGCCGCTTAAAAAGACCAGCACTAGCCAGATATAATGGGGAGAGAGGAAAGGTGGTACCATTATTACACGGATCAGCATTGAACAGCCAACGGCATAGAGGGCGGTGGTCGCAAAACCGACAATCTAAAATGAGTATAAAAAAGGTAGTGTACCTGTCAATGTCGGTGAACAACATACCCAACATGGCAGGCACGTAGTTTTTGTGGGTCAACTGACCTGCAATACGTCAGATGGAATGTGCAGGCTAAAGCGCGTGCCCCTCAGCACGTCAACCTGAATAGTAGCGCCTATCTGGTCGCCAAGACTGCGGATCAACCGCCGCCCGAAAGAGGTATCGCGCCCGAGCGCCTGGTTCGTCTGCCACTCGGTCAGATCCAGCCCCGGACCATTATCGGCCAGTATCAGATTGAGGCCGTCGCGTTGCCAGATCCGCAGCGTCAGCTGGGGAATGGAATCCGTATTCGGGAAGGCGTATTTAAACGCGTTGGTCAGTAATTCATTCAGGATCAGGCCTAGTGGAATGGCAATGTCGACATCGACTTCGGTTACCTCTATGGAAAGGTTCCGCTCCAGCCGGTCGGGGGTATAGCCATAGGCGGCCATCAACGAATCGACCAGACTATGGGTGTAGTCGCTCAGGTTTATCTGAGTGGGAACGTCGGTTTGGTACAGGCGCTGGTGGATCAATGACATGGCCTGCACCCGTTGCTGACTTTCGACAAATGCCTGGCGGATGGGTGTATCGCCGAGGCGATTGGCCTGTAGCTCAAGTAACCCCGACACAACGGCCAGGTTATTTTTGACCCGGTGGTGCAATTCACGCATCAGTAACCGCATCTGCTCTGACTGCACCTGAATCTCGGCACGGCTGTGCCTGACACGCCGGTAGAGCAACAGCAGCAGGCCAGACAGGAGGCAGAACAGACAGGCTCCCACGCTTAACCATAGTAGTTGCATGCTCTGCCGGTTGTTGGCTTCGCCAAGCTGCCTGATCGTCTGTTGGTTAGCCGCGCTGGCGTAGCGGGTACGCAACTCGGTCTGGTCTACTTCAGCCCGGGTACGTAGCCGCGATATGTCGCGCACTTTGTTGGCTTCGATGCGGGCCAGATCGCCTTCGTGATTCAATAAAAGGCGGGCGCGTGTTTCGGCCAGCAGTCGATCTTTCTGGGCCGATACCTCGGCCAGCTGCCGGGTACGTTCATTATCGTATTGGGCTTGCAGCGTCAGAATCTGTTTGGCCTTGTCGACCCGCACCAACGAGTCTTCGATCGCCTTCTGCTCTTCCAGCATAGCCAGGGCAAGCTTGTAATCACCCATGTCGCTATAGGTCTTGTAAGCTACCGACAGGGTATTGAAGAGCCGGTGCGGATCGCCGATCTGCCGGGCGTAATCAATCGCTTTCTGGGCATTCATGGCCGATGCAGGCAGGTCTTTTTGTAGCCTGTATGCGTTGGCCAGGTTCCGCCGGTTATGCTCAAGGCTGGTCAGCTGATTGATGCGGGTGTTGATGGCCAGGGCCTTGTTGATCAGTTGAATAGATTGATCGTACTTTTTGTCATTGATCATTATCTGGCCGAGATTACCGTACAGGATAGCCAGCGTGCTTAAATCTTTTCTGTTGAGCGTTGTCTGAATGGGCTCGAGCAGGTCAATGGCCGATCGGTAATTCTGACGGGCTTCTTCATACTGATCGAGGTCGCGCTGGATGATGCCCACTGTGTTCTGGGCGTTGGCGATGGTGCCGGGCGAGCGATGGGACTGCACGAAGAGCGAGTAGGCTTTTTTAGCGTAAGTCAGCGCCTGCTCTGTCAGGGCCGTTACCCGTTGAGAATCGCCCATCCGCTTGTAGGTCAGGGCCATACTTTGGTAAATAGTCCCGATGCCATCAGGGTCGTTGAGCCGTTCGCTATAGGGGAGGGCCTGCTGAAACAAGGCGACCGCTTCGGCATAATTTCCCCGGTCTCGCTCAACGATACCCAGTGTCATAAAGCTTTGGGCAAGGTCGCCGGGGAGCTTACTTTTCCGGGCAAGCTGATGAAGCCGTGTTGCGTAGAACAAAGAGGAGTCCAGACTGCTGTTACGAACGACCTGCCATCTGTTATACAGCCTGTTACGCAGGGCAGAATCGGGAGGTGCCAGCGCAGTTTGCGGGTACCTGCCTCCAATCCAGAGAAATACGGTTAGATAAAGGTAAGACGGCATCGCAGGCAGATTGGCTGGTAAAGCGAAAAGCTAATCTACGGCATAACCAATCAATTAATATTGTTTCATAATTACAAATCGGTAACTTATGTTAGCGAGCGGCTACTTAGTCCATAGTTTCGATTAATTCAGACCTCTATGAGCAGCGCTCGTCTGTCAACTCAATGCAGTAGCTGTATACCGCAGGCTTTGTATTTGATGACCAGGCTATCGGGAACCTCCGTGTCAGTTATCAACGTGTGCGCCAGGGTAATTGGCGCAAAATGCAAGTAGTTTTCTTTTTCAAATTTGGAGGAATCACACAGCAGGTAAACATGCCCGGCCTGCTGCGCCATGGCGAGAGCGGTGCTGGCTTCTTTCTCGCTGTTGGCACTCAATCCATTCGCTGCCGATATACCGTCGACACCAATAAATGCCCGGTCGGCCCGGTAGCGTCGGATGTGTTCGTTGGCCATGAGCCCATGCACAGCCTGTCGCTCTTTATCAATTTCGCCCCCAACCAGGTTAATACTGACCGATGAGTGCATCAGTTCAGCCAGCAGGGGTAATGAGTTGGTGATGACCTGTATCCGTTTATGCCGGATGTAGGGGCAAATGCGGAAAACCGTACTGCCACAGTCGAGAAAGACGGTCTCCCCCTCCTGAATTTCGTTGGCCGCTAACTGGCAAATGTGGTCTTTCTGCTCGGCCCGGCTGGCCGCTTTGTGCTCGAATCGGAATGGCTGCCTAGCCAGATCAACCCGCATGGCCCCGCCGTGGGTGCGGTAGATCAACCCTTCGGCGGCGAGTTGCGTCAGATCGCGACGGATGGTCATCTCTGACGTTTGCACATGAAGCGCCAGCTCCCGCACATCGACAGATTCCCGCTGCTCCACTATGTCCAGAATTAATCGTTTCCGGTTTTGATAATTCATCGATAACTAATTCATTTGTTCAAAAATAAACAAAATCAAACAAATTTGAACAACATGGTGAATCCCAGAGTACGAATTACGGACGAAAAGGTACTCTCTGATAACTGGTACGTGTTGAAACGGTACACGTTCGACTACCAGCAGGCCAACGGCGAGTGGGCCACGCAGCAACGCGAAGCGTATGACCGGGGCAACGGCGCGACGATTTTGCTGCATAACCCCGTTACCGATACGGTGATTCTGACGCGCCAGTTTCGCCTGCCAACCTATGTGAATGGAAACGCCTCGGGTATGCTCATCGAAACCTGCGCGGGCTTGCTCGATAACGACCATCCCGATGATGCCATTCGCCGCGAGATGGAGGAAGAAACCGGCTACCGGCTCACGGCCGTAGAGCGGGTCATGGAAGCGTATATGAGCCCTGGATCAGTTACGGAGCGCCTCTTCTTTTACCTCGCCGAATACAGTGCCGATACCACCCGACAGGCCGGCGGCGGCATTGACGAGGAAGAGATCGATGTGCTGGAGCTGCCTTTTACCGAAGCCATGCGGATGGTTGCTACCGGCGAGATCATGGACGGTAAAACGATCATGCTTCTGTACCACCTGCGGCTGCGGCAGCTAACGAATTGAACGGACAGTCAGCGTACTAAACATTGCTTCACTATGATGATTCTCATTGCCGGCCCGTACCGGGGCGGCACCAACGACGATCCGGCGTTGATGGCCAGCAATCTTGCTCATCTTGAATCCGTAGCCCTGCCTTTGTTTCGCGCGGGGCATCTGCCCATGATCGGTGAATGGGTGGCGCTACCCCTCATCGCGCTGGGCGGATCGACCAGGCCCGGCGACGAGGTCTGGAACGAGATCCAGTATCCGGTGGCCCACCAACTGCTCGCTAAGTGCGACGCGTTACTGCGGCTTGACGGAGCCTCTGCGGGTGCCGATAATGACGTTCGGCTGGCGCAGGAGCGCGGTTTGCCCGTTTATTTCCGGCTGGAAGACGTACCCGGCGTTGGCGTGTAACGTACCTGGAATCGGGCCGGGTCGCACTGGTCAGGGGCGAACGAGTATACAGTCGTGCTGTGTTAGAGTGAAGTAGTTTGCGCTGGGATGCACCTTACGACTGGAACAACGACCAATCGTCGGAGACGATCTTTGCTTTTCCAGGTACGTTTGGCCGGTCACACTGGCAAGATGATAGCGGTATGTATTACTGGATGATACCGTTCAACGCGGCGCAGGGGTACAATAACAACCGCGACACGGTAAGAAGTACCCGCGATTACACACGCTACATTCGTGATCAGGTGGGCTGGTTCAAGAAAACGAAACCCGGTCAGGTATTGGCCGACAAGGAGTCGAACATGAACCACGCCGATCAGAACTCGGGTATCTACGTGACATAATACCCGGTGTATCCCATCGGACGATGTGCACAAGATCGAGTCTGATTACGCCGAAGTGCGGTTGGCCGAGGTGTATTACATGCTGGCCGAATGTCGGTTCCGGTTGGGCAACAAAGCCCAGGCGGTTCAGTTGCTGAACACGGTCCGTAAGCGGTACTACCCGGCCAATTCGCCCAGCCTGTACCCGACAGATGGCAGCACACTCACGGAGCAGGAACTGCTCGATGACTGGGGACTTGAGTTCGTCATCCGGGGGATTAATTGATTGTGAATGGTGGATTTTTGCTGACGAAAGCGACAACAAGGTAGACCATCCCGGCAATCGGCTTTACCCAAAAGCTGATTTTACATAGCATATTGCTGACGCGCGTCCCAGACTTACCCGCATCCGTCATGATACGACATACACTTGCTCTATTCTTGGCCTTATCCAGCTTTGTTGCTGCCAACGCGCAGGTGCTCAGCGATTCGATTCTGGTTGAAGGAAACTACCGGACGTTCTATTTCAACAAACCACCGGATACGTTTAAGAAACCGAGCCTGGTCTTTGTGCTGCACGGATCGGGCGGAAATGGCCGCGACATGATGAAATCGGCCACGAAAATGGACCAGCAGGCGGCAACCGAAAACACACTGGTGGTTTATCCGAGTGGGTACAAGCGGTATTGGAACGAATGCCGGAAGTCGTCACCGGCGCAGGCTAACCTGGAAAACGTGAACGAGCAGGCGTTCTTCGATGGTATGATCCACTATTTCAGGAAGCATTACGGCGCTGATACCAGGCATGTATTTGCCGTAGGTACGTCGGGCGGGGGGCATATGGCCTATAAACTGGCCCTGACCATGCCGCGCACGTTTCGGGCCATCACGGCCATCATCGCCAATTTGCCCGATACCACTAACCTGGATTGCGAACCGGCCGGCCAGGCGGTACCCGTCATGATCATCAACGGCACCGACGATACCACCAATCCGTATAACGGTGGCGTGGTGGTCCTGGGCAAAAATATGAACATGGGAGCCGTGCGGTCAACAGACCGTACGCTGGCTTACTGGGCCAATCTGGCGCATTATCAGGGGAAGCCGACGATGGAGAACGTACCTGACGCTGACCCTAAAGACGGGAAAACCATTGAGCGCTACACCTACAAAGCGAAAGGCAAGCCCGAAATTGTGTTGTTAAAAGTGAACGGCGGTAAACACGATTACCCGAACGATATTGACGTTCACCTCGAAGCCCTCGCGTTTTTCAAGCGGCAAAGTCAATAGATACCGGCGTTGACAACGTACCCGAAACCAGGCTGATTTACTGGATCGTGCCCCCTTTTCTGCCCTTTTGCAATCCGCTTACCTGAAGCTTGAAAAGGGATGGCCAGTTTTTGCCCGTGACGTATAGGGCACCCTCTTCGGGACGGTAGGCGATGCCATTCAGTACGTTCTCTTTTGTGTTGATGCCCGCCGGCAGCATTGCGTCCATTTGCAGTTCACCTACTACTTTTCCCGTTGCCAGATCTATCTGAACAATCCGGTTGGTTTGCCACACATTGGCCAGCACGTAGCCGTTGATGTACTCCAGTTCGTTGAGATTGACCACTGGCCCTTTGTCGTCATAAACGGCAAGCTCACCCGTTCTCTGTAAGGTAGGGGTATAGAACGTTAGCCGGTTAGAGCCATCACTCATGATCAGCGTGGTGTCGCGGTGAGTAAGGCCCCAACCCTGTGTATGATACGTGAAGGTTTGCTCCTGTACCAGCTCTTTTGTGTATCGGAAACATTGCCCCGATGTCCAGGTCAGTTGATACACGTACTTACCAACCACCGTTATGCCCTCGCCAAAATACTGTTCCGGCAAAGAGACAGCCTGCTGAATGGTACCGGTTCTGAGGTCCACTTTCATCAGTTTGGATTGCCCATTCAGGCCGGTTCCTTCATACAGTGTACCCTGGTCGAACTCGAGGCCCTGGGTGAAACTGCTGGTCTGGTGCGGGTACGTTTGCCGCACGGCATACGTCAGTTGCGGCGGTTTTACGTCCGACCAAAGCTCAACAGACAGGGTATCGCAACTTCGTTCTTTATTGACGAGCACACCCTGCACAATGAGCTGATGGCGACCAACTTTTTTGCCTGCAGCCATGACGCGGAGGCTGTCTTGGGCCACTGGTTTAGTCAGAACGATCGCACCATCCCAGAAAACAGCTAGTTGGGCAAGCGGCTGGCCAAGCTGAATGGTGAGCGAATCGCCGGGCTGACAGCCTGTCTTCGCAAGCGTAGCCACCGCTGGCTGAAGCTCGGTGCCTGCTGGCGCTTCTGTTGGCTTTTTTTCCTGACAACCAAAAAACAACAAGCCGAACAGGCATAAGCCAGCTGATGAGTGGAGTAAACGGATCATGCGCAATAATACGCGCCGTTTAAGTATTGTCGACTCGGTTCCAGGTGTGGTTGTCGCAAACAGTTGCCGCTGGCCAAGCGTACGGACTGGCCTTTATTTATTGATCGGCAAAGTAAGCCACTCGATATGCTTACTTCTGTTTTTACCAGTACGGTCGCTAAAGGCAGTCTGCCTGGGTCGAGAGACTGGATCGTTCTAATCGTAAACGTTGTCAATCATGTACGCACGAATTGTTCAGGTCCCCCTATTGCCTGATGCTATTGCCAAAGCCACCGATTACTTCCGCGATTCGGTAGGGCCAGCCCTCAAGAAACATCAGGGCTTCAAGAACAGTCGGTTTCTGGTCGATTCAAAAACCAACCGTTGCCTGATGGTGACGCTTTGGGAATCTGAAGCAGACCGAACTGCCGCCGAAACAAACGGATTTTTACAGGATGTACTGAAGAATATGAAACCCTACTTTGCGGGTCAGCCCGTGGTCGACTATTATGAAGTAGCCGTACAGGTTGCCTGATAGATTGCCGATTGCCCTGTTCACTGCCCGTAATCATAAAGCGGACATAGCCGGCAACCAAGTTACTTGCCGGTCTATGTCCGCTTTATGATTACGGGGGTGATTGCGGTAGTTTCAGGGCTCTACGCCCCTGTTGGCTACCGGAAAATCATCGGTCTATCTGGCTCTACAATCAGGAAAGCCGTTGGGGGGGCACACCGATCGGTTAATACTTCATTTCGCCCCGGTCTTTTTCTACGGCGGTGCGTCCATCTTTCATCCAGGCGGGCATGGGCGCGTCTTTCAGGTAATGGTCGAAGAACTGATACATGCGGATGCTGAGGTCTTTGGCGTTGTGACGGGCCGTAAGGTTGTGGCCTTCCCCATTGTAAACAACCATCCAGACGGGCTTGCCCAGGCGGCGCAGACCTGTGAAAAACTCGATACCCTGCTGCCAGGGAACGGCGCCATCGGCATCGTTGTGCATCAGCATGAGCGGCGTTTCTACGCGGTTGGCGAAGAACAGCGGTGAGTTTTCGAGGTAGTTCATCGGCTTATCCCAGAGTGTGCCACCAATGCGGCTCTGCGTTTTTTCGTACTGAAACTGACGAACAACGCCCGTTTCCCAGCGAATACCGCCATAAGCCGACGTCATGTTCGCCACGGCAGCGCCCGCTTCAGCCGCTCTGAACAGGTTCGTCCGCGTGATGATGTAGGCCGTCTGGTAACCGCCCCAGCTTTGTCCCTGAATACCCAGCCGAGCCCGGTCAATGTTGCCCCGTTCGAGCAGTTTCAATACACCCGGCACAATACAATCGTAGGCATTGGGGCCAGGCTGACCGGTTGTGTACACGATGTCGGGCACAAAAACCGCGTAGCCGTTCGATACGCAATACGGAATGTTGATGGTCGACCGGCTAGGCGATGGTGCGCGGTAATCGGTCAGGGTTTCGGCATTACGCTCGTAGAAATAGGTCAGCATCGGGAATTTTTTTCCGGGGGCATCAAAGCCTTCGGGTTTGAAAAGCAGCCCTTCGAGGGGTGTCCCGTTGGTGCCCACCCATTTCACCAACTCAACACTGCCCCAGCTGACACTGTCCTGCTGCGGGTTGGTTTTAGTCAACTGTATGGGGCTGGCAAACGTCGTGTCGGTAACAAACAGGTTTGTCGATTCCTTGAAGTTGCCCCGATAAAACGTCATGGTTGGGGCATTTTTGGCTTTGGCGATGTTTGCATACCGGTGCATACTGCTGGCCATCAGGCTGATAGCGGCCGGGCCGCTGGCTGGTGGGGTGGCCTTCAACACGCCGGTATGTTTGTCGCTTTCCCAGATGCCAGTCAACCAGAGTTCGTCTTTCGGATTGATGTCTTTTTCGTCGGGGTCCAGGTCAGCGCGCCGTAAACGGACCTTATTCGTACGGCCCCAGCCGTTGGTCAGGTTGAGCGGTTTCTCACGACCGGTGGGGTCAATTTGCCAGATATCGTAGCGATCGTAGAGCCAGACGTAGCGGTCGCCGGTAGTCCAGCCAGCGGCACCGTAGGCACCGGGTAAGCTGGGTGTGTCGTGCTCTTCGTCGAAGAATTTGCTGGGCAGGCTGCGTGTCAGGTCAATGCGTTTGTTATCCGCAACAGACCAGGCCCGCCAGAGCGAGTCACGTTCATCGAACCAGTACGCATACGTTCCTCCCGGCGACAGACGAGGCTGCGACACCATGACGTCATGGGCAATCCGTTTTTTCTCGCCAGTCTGGGTGTCGATCAGGTACAGATCGGTATGGCCGGGATCCCAGGACGACTGCACCTGATAGGGCAGGTCGCTCATGCCCATCAGGTAACGGGTAGTGACTTTTGGGTCGAAAGCAACCGTTGGAATTTCCTGATTGGCCAGCAGCGTGACCCGGCCGGTGGTGAGATCCGCCACCGTCAGGAAACCCCGCTCTTTTTCTTCTTTCAACCGTTTCTGCTGCATCGGTTGCAGGCGACTGTCGGTCCAGCTCCAGACGTCCATCTTCACCTTTTCATCGTCTGGCGTCAGCGTATCTTTCGACGGCCTGATGGCAATGGGCGAGGTAGCGAAGTAGAGACGCGTACCATCGTCCGAAAATTTAGGTTCGCGGTATTCGTTGGCTGTCCAGCGGCTGGGCAGTGCGCTGGTCACGGTATCGACCAGCGTGCGGTAGGGCGGCTCAATGGTCGTGACTTTACTCCGTTTGCCTTTGGGAACAGCCGGGGGAGCCATGTTCCTGTAGCGAAGCGTAAAGATCCGCACATCGGCTCCGGCACTATCGGTAGAGGTCATCCAGGCAAGTTGTTTCCCCGATTTATCGACAGCCAGCCCCTTGTATAACTTTGTTTTTGAACTGCTGTCGACCAACATCGTCTGACCGGTAGCCGTGTTGAACAGAAAGACGCCGGGAATGATCGCTTCACCTGCTTTCAGCGTGTCGCGCGCCGACTCCCGGCTGTAGAAGATCGTTTGCCCATTGTCGGAGAGCACCACGTTAGAGACGAACGATACCGTCCGGCGCGTTCCATCGGCCATGTTCAGCAGCACCAGGTCATCGCCTTTGGGTTTCTTGGCAACGCCACCTTTCCGGGCAGCAACCGTCGTTGTCGAAACGGGTGGCGTAGGCAGTAGCGTATCCTTTTTCGACGTTGGTTTTGTTTCAGCCAGCAGCCTGGGTACGTTGGCATCCTGCAACACGGCCAGCCATGAACCGGAATCTTTCCCGATCATGAAGGATTTCACATTGGCCAGCTTACGGGTTTCGCCCGTCGCCAGCGTCAGAACAAGCAGGCTGTCTTTAGGCATTTCGTCGGCCTTTTTCTTTTTAAGCTTGGCCTTCCGGGTGTCGGCCACCGGTACTTTGAGGCGCATGACCAGAAACTTGCTGTCGGGCGTGAACTGCGCCATGTAGCCACGCGGAAACCGGCGAACGACAGTCTTGCGGGAGGCGTCGGCTAGCTCCAGCCGCCCGTTTCCGTCCTGAGGGTCAACCTGGTAGGTGATCCAGTGGCCATCTCTGCTGAGGTTTTCTGAGCGAACATTTTCCCAGCGGTCGTAATCACTGGCATGGAGTGGTCGCTTAGGGGTTTGCGCAAGCGACCTGGTGAGAAAGAAACAGACGAATAACGTAGCGATCCGTAACATATATGAACATCGGGTTGTATGAAATGCCATTAAATATACGATACGCAGGCATTACCCGGGTGAACATACGAACGTTGGGCAGACTGGCCACAGGGGCACAGATGCAGCGCATCAAGCCTGAATCCGCCTTGTCAGTAGTCATCTCGCCCAGTTCTTGAGAGGCCGGTAGGGGCGAACCCGTCGGCCAACGCATCAGTAAAAGTGCTTGTTCAGGAAGGCGATCATCTTATTGAGCGCTTCGGGTGCGTCTTTATGGAAACTGGTGCCCAGAAACGCGTTTGAGCCGGAATCGAGAAAAGCATGGGGACGGCCTTCGTACAGCCAGAAGTCGATGTTCGTGTGGCCCGCTTCTTTCAGCTTGGCCATAAACGCTTCTACCGACGTCGGTGTGGTCAGATTGTCTTTTGAGCCAACCGTGAAAAACATCGGTGGTAGTTTCTGTTCGCTGGCTTTCGGAACAACGTACAGTGGTGATACCTGTTTGTAGGGAGCCGGGTTATTGGTGGGGTTCACATCGTTGCCGAAAATGCCCCGCGCCTTTGCCTTGCCCATGGCCCAGAATAGGTTGCTTTCTTTCTCGAAACCGTTCAGCGCACTCCCGTACAAATCAAACGCACCGTAGCTGATTATGGCTGCCTGTACCGCCAGCCCGTTGGCTTTGGCTACCTGCTCGGCGGTTTTGCCGTTAGGCAGGTACGTTGGCGTGAACCCCAAGGTGCTACCCGCAAACCCATCCGATTCCAGGTTTTTACCCTGCAACACAACCATCGTGGCCAGGTGCCCGCCCGCGCTGTCGCCGGTGACGATGAGTTGCCCGGGATTGCCCTTGTACTGGCCGATATGGTCTTTTACCCACAATACCGCGCCAAATACGTCATTCACGATATCGTTCATCTTCACCGTGTTGTTCTGGTCGACGAGCAACCGGTAATTCACGTTGCACACCACGTAGTCGGAGTGACTGGCCAGGTAGGCTGCCGGTTCATCCATGATGCTTTTGTTGTTGATCAGCCAGCCGCCGCCGTGGAACATCACAATGACCGGGTAGCTCTTCCTGCCGGTGTTGGGTGTGTACACATCCATCGTCAGGTTAAAGCCGTTGGGCGATGCCCAGACAATGTCGCTGGCTTTGGTGAATTTCTCCTTCGGCGCCGGTTTGGCAATCGCTGATAAGCAGGCCAGCATACTCAATATGAGCAGGTATTTCATAGGTGATTTGAGATTGAAAAGGTGTGTTTGGTTTATAAGCTGCCTGAGTTAGCCAACTCGTCGCGTCGCGAAGGAATGGACCGTCCCTGATGGCTCTAGAGAATAGAGCTGTTTGCATTAGCCAATTCGTCGCGTAGCGACCTAATGTCTGTAGTCAAAAGGCCTGGCTGTAGGTATGCCCGTCGCGTAGCGACCTAACAATTCAGCGTGGTTAAGTCGCTACGCGACGGGCATACCTACAG
>NZ_JBGGWE010000011.1:0-233860 GCF_041321095.1 Fibrella arboris
CGTCGCGTAGCGACCTAACAATTCAGCGTGGTCAGGTCGCTACGCGACGGAAGGAGACTCAGGCAACTCAACGTTCTATAGACATTAGGTTGCTACGCGACGAGTTGGCTAACGCAACTTAATCTTCTACAAATATTTAAGTCCGCCGATGCGGCCATGCGACGAGTTGCCTAACAAAAACAGCTTCTGAAACCTGCAACTGCTCTACTTGAACCGTTGGATACTATAGGCCGATGAGGTCAGGCTGGCGGGACTTGTGGCCGACCCTATTTCACCAATCCGGGCATTGATCGTATAGACCTGACCGTTTACAACGGTGTTTGTCGTGGCCTGGTCGTACCCCGCCGCATCGGTTTTTACGACCGAGGCCGTCGCCCAGTTATTGGCGCCGCGTAACTGGGTTACCTGATTCCGGTTGTTCACTACGTAGAGATCGTCGTTGATGAGCACCATTCCATCGCCACCGGTAACGGGGGCAAAACCACTGACTTCCGTAATCGAATTGCTGTTGGCCAGATCAATCTTGTACAACTTACCAGTGGAAGCCACCACGACGATCAAATAATTATTGGGGTGAAAAACTATACCATTCAAGCCAAACTGCCCGGTAGGTACGCCCAGAATGGGGTTATTTACCAGAATTGAGGCGGCACCATCGCTGCCCACCCGGTAAACGACCGGCGAAAAAGAGTCGGTCACATACGCTACACCCTGTCCGTCAATAGCCACGTCGTTAGCTAAGTGTTGGGCAGCAGGCAGCAACGCAGCCAGATCAGTGCGCCGTTCAATCTGTCTCGAGCTAATGTCATACACAAAAAGGCCAGCTGTTTTTCCAACCAGTTGCGTGGTGGCTTTGTCAGCTACGGCCTGAGCGGCATTACACACGTAGATCTTCCCATTGTACACTTTCACGCCCTGTGTCGAAATCAGACCCGCGTCGGTAAAAAGGTCTGCATAGTTTCCGTTCAGGTCAACGGTGCCCACTTTCCCCTGCGTCAATGACGTAACCACAAACTGGTTGAGTGAGGGCGCATAGGCGATCCCTTCGGGGTACTGCCGACTAGCGGTAAACGATGTACGCTCGGCAAAGGCTGGTGCGTTCACGTCCGTACCATTGTTCTTACAGGCATTCAGGCTCATCAGGCCAATAACCGATGCCATCATTACTCCCTTTTTCATAGTTGAATAAATAATTGTTTATACATCTAAATCATTGGCAGGACGGTTTGTTCTTCAAAACCTATTGAATTGATATAGTTATAAACCTTAACCGGTAGCTCAACCAACAAACAACCACTCCTGAAAGTGGTTTTAATGGTAAAAACAGACACTCGTTATGACTCATTTCACCACCCTTACCGAGGCTATGCAGAATTTGCAGAGCCATGGCTACACCGAAGAATTTGCGCCCGAAAAAGATTACCTCAAGGTGACCAGCAAAGACGATGTCAAGTGTAAAAGCGACGAGTTCAAAGTCGATGAGTTTCACCGCTTCGAAGGCACCTCTGATCCCGGCGACGAAATGACGCTGTATGCCATCTCGTGTACCAATGGGATGAAGGGCCTGTTCGTAGCAGCACAAGGCACGTACTCAAACGAAGTATCGTCTGAATTGATGGCTAAATTCAACGTATCTGACCGCGCCGAAGTCAACACTGAGGGGGCCGTGCAACCACTGACGACTGAGGAAAGCCAGTCGTAGGCGCCCGGGCATACCAGTCCTCCACTGCCGTGGCCAGGCAACGTACCTGGCCACGGCAGTGGAGGACTGGACTTTATCGTGCCCTCCCTGTCAGAATTCGGGGTTTTGTGTCGTATATTTGCGAACTTTCCCCATCTTATAGGCTTAATTATCAAGGGGAAATCGTGTATGAAACTAGCTGAATTTAGATTTGACCTCCCCGAAAGTCTGATTGCCAAATATCCGGTTGAACGAGGCGAAGCCCGGTTGATGGTCGTTGACCGTAAAACCAAAACCATTGAACACAAAAAATTCGGCGACATCCTGAGCTATTTCTCAGATGGCGACGTGATGGTGATCAACAACACAAAAGTATTTCCGGCTCGGCTGTACGGTAATAAAGAAAAAACGGGGGCAAAAATCGAAGTGTTTCTACTGCGCGAGTTGAACCGCGAAATGAAACTCTGGGACGTGCTGGTTGATCCCGCGCGGAAGATTCGGGTAGGTAACAAACTGTATTTTGGCGATAGCGACCTCGTTGCCGAAGTCATCGACAACACAACCTCACGTGGTCGCACCATCCGCTTCCTGTTCGACGGTAATCACGACGAATTCATGAAAGCGGTGGACCAACTGGGTGAAATGCCTATTCCCCGCGAGATCATGCGCGAATCGGTTGAGGCTGATCGGGAACACTACCAGACTGTTTTTGCCCAGCATGTGGGCGCTGTAGCTGCCCCAACGGCCGGTCTGCACTTTACCCGCGCCATGATGAAGCGCATGGAGATCAAAGGCATTCATTTTGCCCCCATTACGCTGCATATTGGCCTGGGTACGTTCCGTCAGGTAGATGTAGAAGACCTGACAAAGCACAAAACAGATTCTGAGAATTTCCGTATCGGCCCCGAAGCAACCGAGATCGTCAACGCAGGTCTTGACGCTGGCAAACGCGTATGTGCTATCGGGACAACAGCGCTGAAAGCCATAGAATCATCCGTCTCTGCCAATAGCCGCCTGAAACCCGTTGAAGGCTGGACAGATCGGTTCATTTTCCCGCCTTACGATTTCAAAATCGCTAATGCGCTGCTGACAAATATGCACCTGCCAGAGTCAGTGCTCCTGATGATGACGTCAGCCTTTGGCGGCCATGAACTGATCAAAGAAGCGTACCAGGTGGCGATCAAAGAAAAATACCGCTTCTTCACCTATGGTGATGCCATGTTGATTTTATAAAAAGTCCGGCAAGTCGTGTAAGTGGATAGTCCTGAGTCTGGTTCGTTAATGCGTAGTTGCATCTTCCAGACTCAGGACTATTCACTTATACGACTTGCCGGATTTCTACCGTGCTTATTCAGACTTCATTCTTTTGCGACGGACAACTGATTTTTATGCCATTATAGTAGCGGGCGGCAGCGGAAGCCGGATGAAAGCTGATGTGGCCAAACAGTTTCTCATGGTGCAGGATAAGCCTATTCTCCAGCATACGATTGAGCAGTTTCTCGCTTACTCCCCCGATCTGCCCATTCGGCTCGTACTACCGGAGCGCGATATGGCCATCTGGGAATCACTCTGTGCAAGCCACCAGTTTCATCCTACCACGGTTACCACGGTCATTGGCGGTGCAACACGTTTTCAGTCGGTACGAAACGGGCTTGCCACCATTCCGCCAGCGTCAGATGCAACCGGGTTGGTTGCCGTGCATGATGGTGTTCGTCCCTATGTAACACCAGCTATTATTGCCGAAAGCTTCGCTACAGCCTCACATAAAGGAAGTGCAGTCACCTGTGTAGCGGCTAAGGATTCAATACGCCTGCTGAACAGTAATGGGACCAGCAAAGCCATTGACCGTGCTCAGGTACGTCTAATACAGACGCCGCAGACGTTTCGTCTCGATTGGTTTCGTAAAGCCTTCTCTAATCCCGAACAGGCCAATTTCACCGATTGTGCCAGCGTACTTGAGTTGGCGGGCTATCCTATTTCGCTGATTGACGGTGATTACGAAAACATCAAGATCACAACTCCCGACGATCTGAAATGAGTTTACTGTTTACAGTCTTCTGTTCTCTGTGGCGCTGCTGACGTAAAAAAGGGTTAATTAGCAGCGCCACAGAAAACAGAAGACTATAAACAGTAAACTCATTCTATGCGCCCCAGACAACTTCCATCCTACTACATCGACGGCCTGCGGGCAGGCGATCGGCTGGTGCTTAGTCGGGCAATTACGTTGGTAGAAAGTCGCTTATCCACCGATCAACTGTTGGCACAGCAGGTACTGGACGGTGTTCTGCCCTACATTCCGCAAACATCCGTGCGGGTGGGTATTACAGGCGTGCCGGGTGTAGGAAAGAGCACCTTCATCGAAGTTTTTGGCACACATCTTACGGCGCTTGGCAAGCAATTGGCCGTGTTGGCTATAGACCCGACCAGCCAACGGTCAGGGGGCAGCATCCTGGGTGATAAAACCCGGATGGAGGCCCTATCGATGAATCCAAGGGCCTATATCCGACCGTCTCCGGCAGGCGATTCTCTGGGTGGTGTGGCACAACGAACGCGTGAAACCATGCTGCTATGTGAAGCTGCCGGATTCGATGTCATTCTGGTTGAAACGGTGGGGGTCGGGCAATCTGAAACACTGGTGCACGGCATGGTCGATTTCTTCCTGCTGCTAATGCTGGCGGGCGCAGGTGATGAGTTGCAGGGCATGAAACGCGGTATAATGGAACTCGCCGATGCGCTGGCCATTACTAAAGCCGACGGCGATAATACCAACGCGGCCAACCGCGCCCGGGTAGACTATCAGAATGCGCTTCACCTCTTCCCGCCTACCGGTACGGGCTGGCAGCCACCCGTAGTTACCTGTTCGGCAACAACCGGCTTGGGTATTGCTGACATATGGACATTGATTCATGAGCACCAGCAACGCTTGACAAAAACGGGAGAGCGCAGCCGTCACCGTCAGAATCAGATGCTCGACTGGTTCCGCTTCCTGCTTCGGCAACGGATTGAGCAGCACTTTTATAGTAAACCCGGCTTTTCGGAACGTGTAAGTCAGCTCGAGCAACAGGTACGTCTGGGTACGTTGCTTCCGACCCAGGCTGCCGAAAAATTGGTTTAAAAAGACCATGTCTGGTGAGCAGTTCAAGTCATTAATGGTCAAGCTTCCATCGCTGCTGGCCAGATTAAATGTTTATACATATAAACTATTCATGACGAGGCCTCTGTTGTGACTCTGTATTTGTCAATGCAAACATCCAACATGTCAACTAGCTTATTCGAACCTGCCGTCTTAGGGAATTTAACAGTAAAGAATCGGGTCGTTATGGCCCCAATGACCCGTAACCGCGCCACAGCTGGCCACGATGTAACGCCGATTATGGCGACTTACTATGCGC
The DNA here is from genome assembly GCF_041321095.1 of Fibrella arboris. NCBI lineage: Bacteria > Pseudomonadati > Bacteroidota > Cytophagia > Cytophagales > Spirosomataceae > Fibrella > Fibrella arboris. The sequence continues at coordinate 5,074 of NZ_JBGGWE010000011.1, forward strand.
AGCGAGCGTCTGCTGGCCTCCTCATCACAGAAGGTATTGCCCCTTCAGCCAATGGCAATGGCTATGCTCGTGTTCCCGGTCTTTACAGCCCTACTCAGGTAGAGGGCTGGCAGGCCGTTACATCAGCCGTTCACGAAAAGGGCGGCAAAATAGTGGCTCAGCTCATGCATAGCGGCCGTATCAGTCATTTGGCCAATATGGAGAAGGGAGCCGAGATTTTGGCCCCGTCGGCCATCGCGGCGGCCGGGCAGATTTACACCGATAAGCTAGGGATGCAGGATCAGCCAACGCCCCGCGAAATGACCAAAGTCGACATTGACAAGACAATTCTTGAGTTTGTCGCTGCGGCCAAAAACGCGATTGCTGCCGGTTTCGACGGGGTCGAACTGCACGGGGCTAATGGGTACCTGATCGAACAATTCCTACGCCCCACCTCGAATCAGCGTACAGATGAGTATGGAGGCTCAACCGAAAATTATGCCCGCTTCGCCATTGACGTGACAATCGCTGTGTCCAAGGCTATCGGCGTTGATAAAACAGGTATTCGCCTATCACCGTATGGCGTATTCAACGATATGCCGTACTCGCCTGATTATGATGCCATAGCGTTATACGTTGCTGAAAAACTGAATGGCATCGCTATGTACATACACCTCGTTGACCACGAATCGATGGGAGCACCGGCGGTTGATACCAGCATAGTTGAGGCCATTCGGAAGGCATTTACCGGTACGTTGATCCTGAGCGGCGGCTACGACGCCCAACGGGCTGAAGAAACAATACGTGCTGGTCGGGCTGAACTCATTGCGTTTGGGCGCCCGTTCATCGCCAATCCTGATTTAGTTGAGCGAATGCAACATAATATGGCCTTGAATCAGCCTGATTTCAGCACTTTCTACACACCGGGAGAAGCGGGCTACACAGATTATCCGACCCTGATAGAAACTGTTGCCTAAGTTATCCGCCATTACCAATAAAAAGCTCCATGCGACCCCGTATGGAGCTTTTTATTGGTAATGGCCCAGGCACTGGCTTGTCGAAGAGTCAACGGCAACAGCTTGTTATTCTGTTGGCTATATTCTGAACTAAATATATCGGTTTTATATACGTTAGATAAATTAATTTCATAACCTTCTAAGCGCAATAATATCTTTCTATTATCCTATTGAGTATATTTGTACACGTACAGTTTCCTATTCCTAAATCCTTTCCTTTCGTTTTCACCACTGTTCCGCTTCGGCGAAGCAATTTGCTACTGAAGAACGTCAATACGCTGATCGCGATCGAGCAAGCAGTATTAACAAAAAGCCCTGACTAAATAGGTCAGGGCTTTTTGTTAATACTGCTTGCTCGATCGCGATCAGGCATATGTGTTTAACATAACCGGCATAACCAGCATCAGAATCTCTTCATTCTCCTCTTTATCGGCAGGAATGATCAATCCAGCACGGTTTGGCGCCGACATTTCGAGCGAAATCATTTTAGCACTCAGATTACTCAACATCTCCGACATCAGCTTGGCGTTGAAGCCGATCTCCATGTCGTCGCCTTCGTACTCGCAGAGCAATTTCTCATTGGCTTCATTTGAATAATCAAGGTCTTCAGCCGAGATAGTGAGGCTATTCGCCTTCATCGACAACCTGATCTGGTGTGTTGTCCGGTTGGCGTAAATCATGATCCGTTTCAGCGAGTTCAGCAGTTCGGCACGCCCAATCGTCATTACGTTTGTGTTGTTGGTCGGAATCGCGTTCTCATAATCAGGGAAGCGCTCATCGATCAGCCGGCAGATAAGCTGAGTTGCTCCAAACGTGAAGGAGGCATTTGCTTGGCTTAGTTCAACCTTTACGTCTACGCCTTCCGGAAGCGACGTTTTCAACAGCGACAGTGCCTTACGGGGAATGATCAGCGACGTACTGGCTGAAGTCTGGATGTCGGTGCGGCGATAGCGAATGAGCCGATGCCCATCGGTAGCTACAAACGTGGCGTTATCGCCGTTCAATTGTAGATAAACCCCAGTCATAGCCGGACGCAGATCATCTGTGCTCGTCGCAAAAGCCGTATTGTTTACGGCACTCAACAGGGCGTCTGACGATAGCTCGACGGATTGATTTTTGTTTACCCCCGGGATCTTTGGAAAATCAATAGGGTTCTCGCCCGATAATTTAAACCGGCCATTGTCGGTCAGAATTTCGGTACCGAATGTGTCTGTATTGATATTGACCGTAATGGGTTGCTCTGGCAGGCTACGAAGCGTATCGAGCAGTAGTTTGGCAGGAATTGCAATAGCTCCATTTTCTGACGCATCCACCGGGATTTGCGTAGTCATGGTCGTTTGCAGATCCGACGCTGTTACGGTCAACGTACCGTCTTCAATACGAAACAAAAAGTTTTCGAGAATCGGTACGATCGGGTTGGTCGCAACCACCCCATTGATGTTCATCAGGTTCTTGAGCAGAACGGACGAAGAGACGATGAATTTCATGCGCTGGAGGCGTCAGTAGGTTCTTGTGTATTTGAACAAAAGTAGCAAAAAATAGGCCTTTTTGGAAGTCCTGATTTCCCTTTTATCACTACAGATAATTGAGCTAATACGCGTACCGACGGCGCCGAACTACCTGCCAGATAAGACCACCAACAGCCAGGAACGCCAGGGGCACTACTACATTAAAAGCCTGCCACCAGGTACGTTCCTGCGCTAGTTTTACCGTATCGAGCGGGCGCAGGGGTACCTCGCGGGTACGAGCCATTATCAAGCCTTGTGGATCAACCATGTAATCGATTGCGTTCAGGACAAACTCTTTATTAGCAAACTGATTGCGCGAGAAACGATCATAGCCTAGCGGAAGTGGCGCTTTACGTTTGTAATCGACATCATTCACCATCAGGTCTCCATCCGAGCAGATAAACACTTTACCAGTTGCTGCGCTCTGCTTAAACGACCGCGCTACCGAATCGGGCACTAGTTGGTTGGCATACAACGACGTGAACTTTCCTTCCAACAATACGCTAACTGCCTTGACACCTCCCGTGTAGGTTGCCGGATCTGGCTGTTGCCGGGCCTCATTGTACGACACCAGCGTTGGCAATTTAAGAATAGTCGTGTAAGGTGATGTTTTCAGTAAAACCGTTTTCGCAACACCCCGCACTCGTATGGTATCAACCGTACTAATAAAACGGCCATATACCGCATCCAGATTTCGGGTAATGGGGCTTTCCCCAAAGGAGTTCAGCACGGGATAGAATCGCCAGGGGACCAACTGTACATTTGGCTTGTCTCCCAACGTACCTACGTTAAGCGGAATTACGCCACATGTCAGGTCTTTCACCATATCACGGTTGACACGGGCGCCCCAGTTAAAAAATAGGTCGTCAAGTCCTAAGGGCATGGGCTGTGCATACGAACCTTCTGAACTTACGCTGTCTACCCGCTGACCATCAACAAAAAACAGTGCGCTCCCCCCTTTCACCACATACTGATCTAGTTTGAATACATCGCTTTCTGAAAACGGCTTATCAGGTTTCATGATCATCAGTGCATCAACACCTTCGATTGGGCCAGGCTTCGTTAAATCGACAAAAAACAGATCGTACTGTTCCTGAATGGAGGCCAACAAGTCAGAAAATCGCTCGGGGGGTACCTGTGTGTGACCGTAGACCATGCCCACCCGCCGCCGACTCCCTTCCGGCTGCGTCAATCGCCGGATGGCTGCTGCCAGCTGATACTCTACGCCCTCATAGGACTGATTCAATTGCTCGGCAGGGGTAGCCGCTTTATTTCCCTTAAGTAACAGCACACCTATTTCTTTTCCTTCGTAACTGACTACAGCTCCTGGCACAATAAGCTGCTCAGTTCGTGTTCCCCCCTGATTGGCAAATAGGTTGGTGGGCTGCAATCCCAATTTCGCCAGGCTTTCCAACCGTTTCATTTGCTCCTCCGACGTACCTGTAATCGGATCAATGAATCGGAAACTAATGTTACTTCCAGCTTCTGATTCAAACTCCTCTACCGTTTCACGAACGGCCGTTTCAAGGCGCTTGAAGCCAGGAGGCAACTTTCCTGTCAGAAAAACATCGATATGTACACGCGCAGGCAACGTACCCAGTAGTTGCTGAGTACCTTCCGAGAGTGTATAGCGCCTGTCACTCGTCAGATCGAGCCGGGTATACACGAAAGCTGAAAGTGCGTTTATAAGTAGTAAGCCTACTCCAAAAAGCAGGAAGCGTTTAATAGTCAGTGGCATAGACCTTATTAACGAAAAAGCCGACGCCGTTAAGGCGTCGGCTCTACGAAAATTGAAAAAAGACATTAGCGCCATGCGCCCGGTAAGGCACTGGCCAGAAGTTACTCTTCTTTCTTCTACCGCATCAACTTTATGAAGTCATCAAAAAGGTAACGCGAATCGTGTGGGCCGGGCGAGGCTTCCGGGTGATATTGCACCGAGAAGGCAGGCTTGTCTTTGCGCCGAATGCCCTCAATGGTTTTATCGTTGAGGTTAATGTGGGTCACTTCTACATTGGCGTGATCCATTACCTCATCGGCCATTACGGCAAAACCATGGTTCTGTGAAGTTACCTCGCATAATCCGGTAATCAGGTTCTTGACCGGGTGGTTGAGGCCACGGTGGCCGTTGTGCATCTTATAAGTGCCGATTCCGCTAGCCAGCGACAAGATCTGATGGCCCAGGCAAATGCCAAATAGTGGTTTTTCGGTATCCAACGCCTGCTTTACAGTATCTACAGCATAGGGCATGGCGGCAGGATCACCGGGGCCATTAGAGATAAAGAAACCATCGGGACTAAATGCCTGCAATTCCGCAAAAGACGTTTTCGCTGGAAAAACCTTGCAGTAGGCCCCCCGATCAGCCAGGTTCTGAACAATGCTTTTCTTAACACCCAAATCTAGCACAGCAACCCGGAAACGGGCGTCTTGTTGCCCTAGTTCGTAGGTAGCTGGTGTACATACTTCAGATGATAATTCAAGTCCTGCCATATCAGGTACGTTGGCCAATTCATTCCGCAATAAATCAGCATCCAGTATGACAGAGGAAATGATGCAATTCATCACGCCCTTGTCCCGGATATGCCGCACAAGTTGGCGGGTATCTATTCCGTGAATCCCGACAATATTGGCCTGCTCAAAGTACTGCTGCAGTGAGCCATCTGCTAAATGTCGCGAGTAGGTTGGCGAAAAGAAATTGCAAACCATTGCCCGGATTTTTACGCCGGCCGACTCCTCTTCAGCCCCTAGCTGAACACCATAATTGCCAATGTGCGACGTTGTGTTGACGATCACCTGACCAAAATACGACGGATCCGTGTAAATTTCCTGATAGCCGGTCATGCCGGTGTTGAAACAAATTTCACCACCAGCTGTACCCATTTTGCCAAGAGCAAAACCTTTGAATACAGTACCATCCTGCAAAACCAGTAATGCTTCGGGTTGTTGAGGGCGTGTCATTATGGTATAATTGATGTTTTTGGTTAAAAAAAAGGGTTAACCGAAAACCGGTTAACCCCATTTCTTTATGACGAATAGCTTCTCACTATTCAGCGGCGGGCTTTGTTTCGTCATCCTTCGTCTCTTCAGCAGCAGGCGCTTCATCAGTTGATGTAGCTTCAGCTACAGGTGCCTCTTCGGCAGCTGCCACTGGCGCTTCGTCAACAGGAGCCTCTTCAACTACTTCGGCCGAAGGGGCTTCTTCCGTAGCTGCTGCTACGGGAGTCTCCTCAGTTGTTCCTTCTGTCTTGCGACCTGCCCCACCCCGACGGCTACGACGAGTCTTGGTAGTAGCCTGTTCAGCGGCAGCAGCCAACAACGTTTCGTTGAAATCGACCAGTTCGATCAGGCAGGTTTCAGCAGCGTCACCTTTCCGGTTGCCCAGTTTGATGATGCGGGTGTATCCGCCAGGGCGAGAAGCGATCTTATCCGACACAACGCCGAACAGTTCCTTCATGCCCTCTTTGTGGTTCAGTGACTGGAAGACAACTTTACGATTCTGGTTGTTATCTTCTTTGGCACGCGTTAGAATCGGCTCAACATACTTACGAAGCTCTTTCGCCTTCGCAACCGTAGTCTCGATCCGCTTGTGCATAATCAGCGAAACGGCCATATTCGACAGCATTGCGTCGCGGTGCGAATGGGTTCGGCTGAGGTGATTATCTTTTTTACCGTGTCTCATTGTAGTAGTTTGTCGTTTGTCGTTTGTCGTTCGAAGCGACTAAACGTCAAGCTTCGAACGGTAAACGTCAAACTGAGCTTATTCTTCGTCTAACCGATACTTCACAACGTCCATACCAAAGGTCAGACCTTTATCAGCAACCAATTGCTCTAATTCAGTCAGCGACTTCTTACCAAAGTTGCGGAACTTCATCATATCCGATATCTCCAGACGCACCAAATCGCCCAATGTCCGTACTTCGGCAGACTTCAGGCAGTTGTAGGCACGCACTGACAGGTCCAGATCAGCCAGTGACGTTTTGAGTAGCTTGCGCATATGCAGCATCTCTTCGTCAACGACATTGTCTTCTTCCGGCTTCACGGTGTCAAACGTCATCGTCTGATCCGAGAACAGCATGAAGTGTTGGATCAGGATATGAGCAGCGCCTTTCAACGCCTCTTCCGGATGAATTGAGCCGTCGGTCTCGATATCGAGCACCAGCTTTTCATAGTCCGTCTTTTGCTCAACCCGCGTGTTTTCAACACCAAATTTCACATTCTTCACGGGTGTATATACCGCATCGATTGGAATATGTCCAAACGGCAGTTCGTTGGCCCGTGGCTCATCGGCAGGAACGTACCCACGACCTTTCTCAACGAAGATTTCCATCTCCAGGTCACGTGTATTATCGATGTTACAAATAACCAGATCTGGATTCAACACTTCAAAAGAAGCTGTAGCTTTGCTGATATCACCAGCTTTGAGCACCGACTGACCTTTGATGTTTACCGTGATCTTGTTGTCGACCATGTCGTTAACCTTCTTAAACCGAACCATTTTCAGGTTCAGAATGATCTCGGTTACATCTTCAACAACGCCTTCAATCGAAGAGAATTCGTGCAGAACGCCGGGAAATTTGACGCTTGTGATGGCGTAACCTTCCAGCGACGACAGCAGTATGCGGCGTAAAGCATTTCCTATCGTAACGCCATAACCCTTTTCGAGAGGCTTAAACTCAAATACACCGTGAAAGTCGTCGGCTTTTTCCATTACGACTTTATCGGGCATTTGGAAAGCTAATATAGACATACCTTTTCGTGGTTAACAGCCTAAAATTAAGACTACAGTTGGTCGAAGCAGCTCGCAGATATACTGCCAACCACATCGACCAACTGTACTCATTTATTACTTAGAGTACAATTCAACGATCAATTGTTCGTTGACGTTCTCAGGAATTTGATCACGTTCAGGGTAGCTGATAAACGTACCAGCTAATTGTTGCTGATCCCACTCCAGCCAATTAAACCGCTTTGCATTACGAGCCGACAGGCTGGTTGTAATGGCTTCAAGCGATTTCGATTTCTCACGTACAGCGATAATCTGACCGGGCTTCAGCGAGTACGAAGCAATGTTCACTACTTCGCCATCAACAGTAATATGTTTGTGAGCCACCAACTGGCGGGCAGCCCGACGAGTTGAAGCAATACCCATCCGATAAACGGTATTGTCTAAACGGGCTTCGCAGAGTTTCAGCAGGTTTTCGCCTGTGATACCTTCCTTAACAGCAGCCCGATGAAACAATCCGCGGAACTGACGCTCCAGGATACCATAGATGTACTTCACTTTTTGTTTTGCCTGAAGCTGCTCAGCATATTCTGAGGTCTTACGCTTCCGGCCGCGTCCGTGCATACCGGGCGCATAGTTTTTCTTTTGTAAGGCTTTGACAGGGCCGATGATAGCCTCACCAAACTTACGGGCAATTTTGCCTTTTGGGCCAATATAACGTGCCATTATAAGAAATGAATAATGTGAAAAAGAGATCAGACACAACTCAATGTCGCCTAACCGTATTCATTGCTGCGGCAATAACCTGACTATAATTAACTACTATGCCAAATGATTGCAATCAACTTTAACCAATACTATACGCGCCGACGTTTGGGAGGGCGGCAACCGTTATGGGGCAGCGGGGTAATATCACGGATTGTAGTCACTTCGATACCCGTATTCTGTACAGTCCGAATAGCCGATTCACGACCAGCGCCTGGACCTTTTACAAACACTTCTGCCTTCCGCATGCCCAATTCATGGGCCACTTGTGCGCAGTTCTGTGCAGCTGTCTGAGCCGCATAAGGGGTATTTTTCTTCGAACCACGGAAGCCCATCTTACCGGCAGATGCCCATGAGATGACCTGACCGTTCATGTTCGTGATCGAAATGATAATGTTGTTGAAGGTAGCCCGGATGTGCACCTGACCTACTGACTCAACTACGACGACCCGCTTTTTAGCTTTGTCTTTACGTTTTGCTTGTGCCATTTGCTTAGATAATCGTCATTAGAATGAAGCGGTCACTTATTGTCATCAATAATCATTTGCCGAAAGCATTGTGCTAAACGATGAATGACTAGCTAATCACAATGAATGACGTTTCAATGCATGACCAGTTACTTATTTCGTTGCTTTCTTCTTGTTGGCAACCGTCTTACGTTTCCCTTTCCGAGTCCGTGAGTTATTCTTGGTTTTCTGACCACGAACGGGCAGACCTTTGCGGTGACGTAGACCACGGTAGCAACCGATGTCCATCAACCGTTTGATGCTAAGTTGCACTTCTGACTTCAGTGCACCTTCAACTTTAAACTCTTCGCTGATAGCGTTACGAACAGCACTAGACTCTTCGTCGTTCCACTCACTAACTTTTTTGTTTTCATCGATACCAGCTTTTGCCAGGATCGTTTTTGCTGCGCTCCGACCGATTCCGTAGATGTACGTCAGCGAAATAGCGCCGCGCTTCTTATCGGGGATATCAACACCTGCAATACGTGCCATGTGTGCTTAACCTTGTCTTTGTTTGTAACGGGGATTCTTCTTGTTGATCACGTACAGCTTCCCTTTCCGCCGGATCACGATGCAGTCTGCACTGCGCTTTTTAATTGACGCTTTAACCTTCATGGTTGCTTGCCTGTTTACTTGTAACGGTACACAATTCGCGCCTTACTCAAATCATAAGGCGACATCTCCAATTTAACACGGTCACCGGGCAGAATTTTGATGTAGTTCATCCTCATCTTTCCCGAGATGTGTGCAATCACTTCATGCTTGTTGGCGAGTTCTACCCGAAACATTGCGTTTGATAACGCTTCGAGGATCACACCATCTTGTTCAATCGAATTCTGTTTTGCCATATAGACGTTAAACCGCTGTTGCAGTACTCAACTCGATTTCCATACTAGTTCCGGCCGTTACTGCTTCGATGTACTCGAACGTAGTCAGTATATCGACCTTTCCTTTACGAACTGCCACGGTATGTTCAAAGTGTGCCGACGGTTTACGATCAGAAGTTCGAATAGTCCACCCATCACGTTCCTGTACAACCCCCTTCTTACCAAAATTAATCATGGGCTCAATAGCAAGCACCATACCATCTTTCAGTTTTATACCCTGACCACGCTTACCATAATTAGGTACTTGTGGCTCTTCATGCAACGATCGACCCACGCCATGTCCCACTAATTCACGCACAACAGTATAGCCAAAGTGCTCAGTGTACGATTGGATAGCATAGCCAATATCCCCAATCCGATTACCATCAATGGCCTTAGCTACGCCAACGTACAAAGACTCTTTTGTACGCGTTAGTAGCTTACGTGTACCCAAAGCAACTTCGCCAACTGGGTACGTATACGCGCTGTCTGCATGGTATCCATTTCGATAAACACCGCAATCAACCGAAATAATATCGCCTTCCTGTAGCTCGTAGCTTGTTGGAAAACCGTGTACGACTACTTCGTTCACCGAAATGCACAGAGCTCCCGGAAAACGGGTTGCTGTACCATTATTGAAGCCAAGAAACGAGGGAACGCCACCGTTATCCTTAATGAACGCCTGGGCAACGGTGTCAAGTTCCTTGGTTGTAATACCAGGACGAATCAGCTTGGCCACTTCAGCATGTGTTTTGCCTAGGACCTGACCATTCTCACGAATGATCTCGATTTCTTCGTCGCTTCGTAATGTAATCATACTGTGTATTAAGCAGGTACACCTTCTGTACGTCCCTTCACTCGACCAGACTTCATCAGGCCTTCGTAACGACGCATGAGCAGATAGCTTTCAATCTGTTGCAGCGTATCCAATACAACACCAACCATAATAAGTAATGACGTTCCACCAAAGAAGGAAGCGAAACTCGATGTCATACCTAGTTGGCTGGCCAATGAAGGAAGAATAGCCACGATAGCCAGCATAACAGCGCCCGGTAACGTAATGTGGTCAAGCACAGTACCAATGTATTCAGACGTTGACAAACCTGGCTTAACACCGGGAATAAAACCACCGCTTCGTTTCATATCATCAGATATCTGAACAGGGTTAACCGAGATAGCTGTGTAAAAAAACGTGAAGACAATGATCAGGAAGGCAAATAACAGGTTGTACTGCCAGGACGTATAGTCCTGGAAGGTATTATACAACGAAGCCATCGTCTCACTCTTCTCAGCGCCCAATCCAAAGGCAAAGCCTGGAATGAACATGAGTGCCTGAGCAAAAATGATCGGCATTACACCAGCGGCATTAAGCTTCAATGGCAAATATTGCCGTTGACCACCAACAACTTTATTTCCAACAACCTGTTTAGCATACTGGATTGGAATTCGACGCACCGCCTGAGTGAGCAATACGGCACCCATGATGACGAAGTACAGACCAACCATTTCAATAAAGAAAATAAAGATCTGTGACGTACCCCGTGATAGAGCCTCACCGTAAATAGCACCTGGAAGCCGTGATACGATACCGATCATGATGATCATAGAAATACCGTTTCCGATCCCTTTATCAGTGATACGCTCACCAAGCCACATACAGAAAATAGTACCAGCCGTCAGGATGAAAACAGCGGCAATCGTGAACAACGTCCGGTCGATAAATAAGGCATCGGCCGGAATAGTTGTACGGATGTATGTAATCGCCTGAACAGCTGTCACGAAGATGGTTAACACCCGCGTAATTTGGTTCAGCTTCTTCCGGCCCGACTCGCCTTCCTTTTGCATTTTCTGGAAGTAGGGCAGCGCCAACGTCAACAATTGAATAGCAATTGATGCCGAGATATAGGGCATGATACCCAACGCAAAGATGGATGCCTTACTAAAAGCTCCACCTAAAAACGTATCCAACAGACCTAGCAATCCCTGAGGACGCAGGTTTAAACGGGCCGGATCGACACCGGGGAGCACGATGTGCGTACCCAGCCGGAAGACCGTTATAAACAAAAGAGTGTTGAGGATACGCGTCCTCAACTCCTCAATTGAGAAGATATTCTTAATAGTCTCTATGAAACGGTTCATACAAGTCGTACGCGGCTTCCGGTGGTTAAATCGCAGACTCTTTCTTAGTAACCCGCTCGATGACGGTCACTTTACCTCCAGCTTTTTCGATCGCTTCTTTAGCAGCTGATGAAAAACCATGGGCTGATACTTCCAGGGCAGACGTTACCTCACCACGGCTCAATACCTTGATAAGGTCGTTTTTGCCAGCTAAACCATGCTCACGCAGAACAGCGAAATCAATGCTGGTCAAGTTGGCTGATGTGGCCAGTTCCTGTAGTGTATCCAGGTTGATAGGCTTATACTCTACCCGGGTTGGGTTCGTAAATCCAAATTTAGGTAAGCGACGCTGAAGGGGCATCTGACCACCTTCAAAGCTTAACTTACGGCTATAGCCAGAGCGTGATTGAGCACCTTTGTGGCCACGGGTCGACGTTCCGCCCATTCCGGAACCTTGACCGCGACCGACTCGCTTGCGCTGCTGAACTGACCCTTTTGCCGGCTTAATGTGACTGAGATTCATTGTCAGTTTAGTTTATAATAAATGGCTTACGCCAAATGTTCAATTATAACCAGATGCTCAACCTTGCGGATAACGCCAGCAATAGATGGATTGTAATCCAGCTCAATGCTCCGGTTAATTTTACCCAAACCCAGTGACTGAATAGCCAGCTTCTGAGTTTTTGGGCGTTTGATAGTGCTACGCACTTGAGTGATTCGTACCCGTGCCATGTTTCGTCTCGATTAACCGTTGAATACCTTCTTCAGCGACACCTGACGCTGGAAAGCAACCTGGTGAGGCAAACGCATCTTAATCAGCGCATCAATCGTAGCTTTGACTACGTTATGCGGATTCGATGACCCTTTTGATTTTGCCAATACATCATGAATACCTGCGCTCTCTAATACGGCGCGCATGGCACCACCTGCGATAACACCTGTACCTGGAGCGGCTGGTTTTACCAAAACGAAACCGCCGCCAAAACGACCTTCCATCTCGTGTGGTACAGTGCGTTTCAGCAAAGGCACCTGGAACAGGTTCTTCTTTGCATCTTCAACACCTTTGGTAATAGCGTCTGTTACTTCATTCGCCTTACCCAAGCCATACCCTACTACACCGTTGCCATCACCAACAACTACGATGGCCGCAAAGCTAAAGCGACGACCACCTTTCACTACTTTGGCTACCCGGTTGATCGCTACTACGCGCTCTTTCAGATCAGCCTCGTTTACTTTTGACGGTTTTACGTTCGATACCATTCTCTTAGAAATTGAGGCCACCCTCACGGGCACCGTCAGCCAGGGCTTTCACCTTGCCGTGATACAAATAGCCGTTCCGGTCAAAAACCACCGACTGTACATTCTGGGCGGCGGCCTTTTCGGCTAACCGCTGACCGACCTTCTTTGCCGTTTCAACTGTGAAACCACTTACTTCGGTCTTCAATTCCATTGAAGAAGCAGACACAAGTGTCTTTCCTGCTTCGTCATCAATGATTTGAGCGTAAATCGCTTTGTTCGAGCGAAATACGGATAAACGGGGACGCGAAGGCGAACCGGATACTTTCGACCGGATACCAAACTTGATCCGTTGCCGTCTTGATTGTTTCGTTGCTGCCATTTTATTTGATACCGACCAAATGGGCGCTTATTACTTCTTACTAGCTGATTTACCAGCTTTCCGGCGAACCACTTCACCAACAAAGCGGATACCTTTTCCTTTGTATGGCTCAACCTTGCGGAGTGAGCGAATCTTAGCAGCCACATCACCGATCAACTGCTTGTCAGTCCCTTCAAGAATAACTTTGGGGTTCTGCCCTTTTTCAGTGATGGCTGTTACTTTAATCTCCGCTGGAATGGCCAGAAAGATATTGTGCGAATAACCCAGGTTCAATTCAAGAACATTATTGGCAACCGAGGCTTTATAACCTACACCAATAATTTCCAGATCAATTTTGAAGCCCGTGCTAACGCCAACGACCATGTTGTTAACCAACGCACGGTACAGGCCATGAAGCGCCTTGTGCCGCTTCTGCTCAGTGGGGCGTGTTACCTTCACAATACCTTCTTCCAGAGACACCGTGATGTCGCGGTCGATCGCCTGTGACAGGCTGCCTTTAGGTCCTTTAACCGTTACTACATTCTCAGCGTCTACCGAGAGTGTAACGGCCGAAGGCAATTCGATTTGTTTATTCCCTACGCGTGACATAGTGTTTCTTAGGTATTAATAAACGTAACACAACACCTCGCCGCCTATGTTGAGCGTCCGGGCTTCTTTGTCCGTCATAACGCCTTTCGACGTTGATACAATGGCGACACCAAGACCATTCAATATACGGGGCAGTGTAGCGGCACCGGTATACTGACGAAGACCTGGACGGCTAACCCGCTGCAGATCAACGATCGCTGATTGCTTTGTAGTGGGGTTATATTTCAAGGCAATCTTGATTGTGCCTTGAGGACCAGTTTCATCAAACTTGTAGTTCTGGATGAAACCTTTATCGAAAAGCACTTTCGTGATTTCTTTTTTAATATTTGATGCAGGGATTTCTACCACCCGGTGCTTGGCACGGATGGCATTTCTGACGCGGGTCAAAAAATCTGCTATCGGATCTGTATTCATTTCTGCAAGGAGTTACTTGCTTGCCTGTTTCTGAAAAAGGCTTGCAAAAGTACGGAAACTGTTTGAGAAATAAAACCTTACCAGCTTGACTTCGTTACACCCGGAATCTTCCCGGCGCTGGCCATCTCGCGGAAGGTCACACGCGAAATGCCAAATTTGCGCATGTAGCCACGAGGGCGGCCCGTCAATTTGCAACGGTTGTGAAGACGAACCGGTGAGGCATTCCGTGGCAGTTTATCTAAGCCAACATAGTCGCCAGCCGCTTTCAGCGCAGCCCGTTTTGTCGCGTATTTAGCGACTAAACCTTGCCGCTTGCGCTCTCTTGCTTTGAGTGATTCTTTAGCCATGGTTGGTTTTACTTATTTTTTGTTGCTGGCGAAAGGCATACCCAAAGCCCGCAGCAATTCGATGCTTTCCGCATCTGTATTTGCCGTTGTTACAAAGGTGATGTCCATTCCTGAGATACGTGACACCTTATCGATGCTGATCTCCGGGAAGATGATCTGTTCTTTGACACCGAACGTATAGTTACCACGGCCGTCAAATCCTTTGTCGCTAATTCCTTTGAAATCACGAACACGGGGCAGAGCCACTGTGGTCAGGCGATCCAGGAATTCATACATCTTGTCACCACGCAACGTAACTTTCGCACCGATCGGCATATTCTCCCGCAGTTTGAAGTTAGATACGGCTTTCTTAGACATGGTCGGAACAGCCTTCTGTCCGGTAATTGTCGTCAATTCGTCTACACCTACATCGACCAGTTTCTTATCAGCCACAGCGGCACCGATGCCTTTGTTGATAACAATTTTGGTCAGGCGTGGCACCTGCATAGCTGACTTATACTCAAACTTTTGTTTGAGCTGTTCAGCTACTTCGTTTACATACTTATCTTTCAATCGTGGCGTGCTTGCCATTTCTTTGTCCGTTTAGTGTGTTTTAGAACACATTAGCCGATTAGAGCAGGTTGTTCGTCTTTTTAGAAAAACGCTGCAACTTCCCTTTGTCGTTCAGGCGGCGGCCCGTCCGGGTCGGCTCACCTGTGGCAGGATCAACGAGCATCAGATTACTGATGTGGATCGTACCTTCTTCTTTACGCAGTTCACCTTGTGGGTTCTGAGCCGTTGGCTTGATGTGCTTGGTGATCATAGCCACGCCCTCCACCTTTGCCCGGTCCTTTTCCCGGATTACTTCTTTGATGACGCCCCGTTGTCCTTTGCTGTTACCAGAGATTACCACTACGGTATCACCAGTTTTGATGTGGAACTTGTGCGGAACGACTACTTTCTTCTTTTCCATCCTGATGCCTTAGTTTAGATAACCTCGGGGGCTAACGAAACGATTTTCATGAATTGCTTCTCGCGCAGTTCACGGGCAACCGGCCCGAAGATGCGCGTGCCACGTGGCTCGTCGTTGTTGTTCAATAACACGGCCGCGTTGTCTTCAAAGCGGATGTACGAACCGTCTTTACGACGTACCTCTTTTTTGGTCCGAACGACAACGGCTTTAGATACCGTGCCTTTCTTCATATTACTTGACGGGATAGCGGCTTTGACCGTAACAACGATCTTATCACCTAGTGAAGCGTAACGCTTGCCAGTACCGCCCAGTACGCGGATAACCAGTACTTCTTTTGCACCGCTGTTATCTGCCACACCTAATCTTGATTCCTGCTGTACCATGGCTGCTTACTTCGCTTTCTCGATGATTTCAACTAAACGCCAACGCTTGTTCTTGCTCAACGGACGGGTCTCCATGATCCGAACCGTGTCGCCGATACCGCACTCATTGTTCTCGTCATGTGCCGTGAACTTGGTGGTGCTGGTCATAAATTTGCCATACTTGGTGTGCTTCTCTTTCCGGTCAACGGCAACGGTGATGGTCTTCTGCATTTTATTGCTGGTAACCTTTCCGATCCGCTCTTTCCGGGCACTCCGCTGGGCGGCATCCCGCTCAACTGATGCTGTGGCAACGGGTGTTGTTGCTGCTACAGGCTGAGTTTGCTCTTGTTGTGATTCCATTGCGATACGTAGCTAACGGGTTATGCCTGATTTTCCTTCTGGGTCAACTCCGTGTATAACCGGGCAATTAGCTTGCGGCTTTCCCGAATACGCATGGGATTCTCGATAGGAGATACCGCATGGGCGAAGGTCAGCTTCTGCAATTGCGCTTTTTCGGCACTGATCTGCTCAACGAGCTGGTCGACCGACAGGGCTTTGATTTCTTGCTTTTTCATGGCTTTCTGATCTCCTGTGGTTTATGCC
Organism: Fibrella arboris; assembly: GCF_041321095.1. Classification (NCBI taxonomy): domain Bacteria; kingdom Pseudomonadati; phylum Bacteroidota; class Cytophagia; order Cytophagales; family Spirosomataceae; genus Fibrella; species Fibrella arboris. The sequence goes on from NZ_JBGGWE010000011.1 coordinate 21,436, forward strand.
TCTTGTTCAATGTAATCCCGACGAACGATGAACTTCGTGCGTACAGGTAGTTTCTGAGCGGCTAACCGCAGTGCTTCCTGGGCAGTAGCGAGGGGAACACCGGTCGCCTCGAACATGATCGTTCCTGGCTTCACAACGGCTACCCAATACTCTGGAGCACCTTTACCTTTACCCATCCGTACTTCGGCAGGCTTCTTGGTGATGGGTTTGTCAGGGAAAATACGAATCCAGACCTGACCTTCCCGTTTCATAGCCCGCGTTACTGATATACGAGCTGCTTCGATTTGCCGAGCCGTGATACGACCGGGCTCGAGTGATTTGATGCCGAATGTTCCGAAGGCGATCTCGTACCCGCGTGTTGCGAGTCCTTTGATCCGGCCTTTGTGCATTTTGCGAAACTTGGTTCTTCTTGGCTGTAACATTGCTGTTATAGTGAGTTAAGGAATCGTGGGTTAATCCAGGTACGTTGACGCTGAGGCCCCCACGTTTCGCTGATGTCTATCGACGACCGCCGCCGCCACCGCCGGGACGACCTGCGCCGCCACCACCACGATTGTTGCCGCCAGCTGCTCCGCCACGGTTGTTGCCTCCGCGATCATTGCTGTTGCCACCCCGGTCATTCCGACCACGGCCGCCACGATCACCGCCACGCTCATCGCCACGGTCACGACCACGACGATCACCGCGATCATTGCTTCCGCCTGCCCGATCACCAGCCGAAGCCTGTGACATCAGGGCAGCAGGAGACAGATCACGCTTACCGTACAGCTCACCTTTGAAGACCCATACTTTAATACCAATCTTACCATAAACCGTCTGAGCTTCAGACAACGCATAGTCGATATCGGCACGCATGGTGTGTAGGGGTACACGACCTTCTTTATATTGCTCTGAACGGGCAATTTCAGCACCACCTAGGCGGCCTGACACTTTTACTTTAATGCCTTGCGCACCAACACGGATAGCTGAGTTGATCGCCTGCTTCATGGCCCGACGGAATGAAATCCGCGCTTCAAGCTGCTGAGCAATGGCTTCACCAATCAGTTTGGCATCGATTTCAGGGCGTTTGATCTCGAAGATATTGATCTGGACGTCTTTACCCGTGATCTTTTTCAGCTCTTCCTTGATCTTATCCACTTCACCGCCACCTTTACCGATCACAATACCCGGACGTGCCGTGTGAATCGTTAAGGTGATACGCTTCAGCGTCCGCTCAATAACAACCCGGGCAATAGCTCCTTTGGGGATACGGGCCGAGATGTATTTACGGATTTTCTGGTCTTCAACAAGTTTGTCTGAAAACTCCTTGCCGCCATACCAACTCGAATCCCATCCTTTGACGATGCCGAGCCGGAAACCTACTGGATTAATTTTCTGTCCCATTCGAGTTACGCGTTTTCAGATGTTTCGGGTGCGGTTTCAATCGTCGGCTGAGCGGGAACTGCGCTATCAATTACCAGTGTGATGTGGTTTGACCGCTTGCGGATCCGGTGACCACGACCTTGTGGGGCCGGGCGTAGCCGCTTCAACATGGTGCCGCCATCCACGAAAATCGTTTTAATGTACAAGTCAGCGTCTTCAATGCGCTCACCCTCGTACTTCTGCTGCCAGTTGGCCACTGCTGAAAGAAGGACTTTTTGCAGTACGACAGCAGCGGCTTGCGGTTGGAACCGCAGGATACCCAACGCCCGGCTCACACGCTGACCGCGAACTAGATCGGCGATCAACCGCATTTTGCGCGGTGACGAGGGTACATTTTTAAGCTTAGCTATTGCTTCCATTTTTAAGGAGTTGCTCAGTTTGCTGTTTGCTGTCTTCTGTTGCTTCGCCAATTAGCAGGGCAACTGTAAACTGTAAACTGTAAACTGAAGACTGTTTTATCGTTTGCCTTTGTCTTTCTTCGCCGTGTGACCACGGAAGTTGCGGGTAGGAGAGAATTCGCCCAGTTTGTGACCCACCATGTTCTCCGTTACGTAGACCGGAATGAACTTGTTGCCGTTGTGCACAGCAAAGGTGTGACCTACAAAATCAGGAGAAATCATAGACCGGCGAGACCAGGTCTTAACCACCGATTTTTTGCCCGTATCATTCAGCGCTTCCACCTTCTTATCAAGGCGGTAGTCGATGTAGGGGCCTTTCTTTAGGGAACGTGCCATTTACTGCTTACTTTTTACGACGGCTGATAATCAACTTATTGGATGCGTTCTTCGGCTTGCGGGTCTTCTGACCTTTAGCGAATTGACCATTGCGTGAGCGTGGGTGACCACCTGATGCACGGCCTTCACCACCACCCATTGGGTGATCGACAGGGTTCATGGCTACACCACGTACCCGAGGACGGCGACCTAACCAACGTACCCGACCGGCTTTACCCATCGTTACGTTCATATGGTCAGCGTTCGATACCGTTCCAACCGTTGCCAGACATACGTTCAGTACGCGGCGGGTTTCACCTGATGGCAGACGCAATACGGCATAGCGCTCTTCACGAGCAACTAGCTGGGCATACGTACCTGCCGAACGGGCCATAGAACCGCCACGACCTGGTTGCAATTCAATGTTGTGAACGATGGTACCAATTGGCATTTTCGCCAATGGCAGGGTGTTACCCACGTCTGGAGTCACCCCTTCGCCTGACTGAATGATCTGGCCCACCTGAATGCCCTGAGGAGCAATGATGTAGCGTTTTTCGCCGTCTTCGTACTGCACCAGCGAGATGCGGGCCGAGCGGTTTGGATCATACTCTACCGAAACAACGGTAGCAGGCATATCAAATTTATCGCGTTTGAAGTCGATAATCCGATACATACGCTTATGGCCTCCGCCAATGTAGCGCATCGTCCGGCGGCCTGTGTCGTTACGACCACCTGATTTTTTCAGGGGTTCTAACAGGCTTTTTTCAGGCTTACTCGTGGTGATCTCCTTGAAGTCTGGAGCTACACGGAAGCGAGTGCCGGGAGTTACTGGTCTTAGTTTTCTTACGCCCATGATAATGGTTCGGTTTGTCAGCCTATGGGGTCAGGCTATAAATCTCCGTAAATGTCGATCACTTCGCCTTCAGCGACGGTCACGATGGCTTTCTTAACGAGGGGCGTACGACCTGTAACAACCCGTCCGTTAATGTTTTTCGAGCGCTTTTTGCCGAGTTTGCGCATCGTGTTCACGCTTGTCACGTTCACACCATACAGTTGCTCTACAGCTTTGGCAATCTCAATTTTATTGGCTTTTGGATCTACCGCGAAGGCATATTGACCTAGCTTGTTCAGCACAGCCATCTTCTCGGTTACGATCGGTCTTTTCAGCACGTCCATGATTTAGTTCGCTAAGATGGTTTGCAGTTTCTCCAGGGCCTCCGTGCTGATCAGCAATTGATCGGCGTTCATCAGATCATACGTGTTCACCTGCGAAGCAGTGGTCACCCGGGTTTTCTGAATATTCCGGCTCGACTTAACCACATTGATATCTACGTCGGGTAGGATCAACAGCGTCTTTTTGCCAGTCAGTTGCAATGCGTTCAGGAACGCTACATAGTCTTTCGTCCGTGGGGCGTCGAACGTAAAGCTCTCCAGTACTGATACACTGCTGGCCTGGGCTTTGGCAGCCAGGGCTGATTTACGAGCCAGCGCTTTTACTTTCTTGTTCAGTTTGAACGAATAGTCACGGGGACGTGGGCCGAAGATGGTACCACCGCCAACGAATACCGGCGACTTGATACTACCGGCACGAGCACCACCTGTTCCTTTTTGCTTCTTGATCTTACGGGTCGAGTGGGCGTTTTCAGCGCGCTCTTTCGTTTTGTGCGTACCCTGCCGCTTATTGGCCAGATACTGCTTCACGTCTAAGTAGATCGCGTGCGTGTTCGGTTCGATGCCGAAGATGGCGTCAGACAACTCGGCTTTCTTGCCGGTGTCTTCGCCTTTGCTGTTATATACGATAACTTCCATGACGGCTTACTTCTCGATAATGACGAATGAGTTTTTAGCACCTGGCACTGAACCGCTAACTACCAGCAGGTTTTGCTCAGGCATAACACGCAACACGCGAAGGTTTTGAACCGTAACCCGGTTGCCACCCATACGGCCCGCCATGCGCAGACCTTTAAATACCCGTGAAGGGAAGGAACACGCACCAATAGAACCTGGGTGACGACCCCGGTTGTGCTGTCCGTGTGTTTGACCGCCAACACCGCCGAAGCCGTGGCGCTTTACTACACCCTGGAAACCGCGACCTTTAGCCGTACCGACCACGTCAACGAAATCTCCCTCACCGAACACGTCGCCAATTTGCAACGTATCACCCAGGTTGAACGACTGCTCGAATTCTTTGAATTCAACCAGTTTCCGCTTAGGCGTTGTGTTGGCCGCTTTGAAGTGGCCCAACATCGGCTTGTTGGTGTTCTTCTCTCTTTTTTCGCCGTAACCCAACTGAATAGCTTCGTAGCCATCCTTGTCCTTGGTACGGACTTGGGTTACAACACAGGGACCAGTTTCAATTACTGTACATGCCAGAGCCTGCCCGTCCGCATTGTACACACTGGTCATCCCGATCTTTTTACCAATTAATCCAGACATTTTCTGTTTGTTAAAAAGCAGGTGAACGATTGATTAAACTATCACGGAACGCCGTGCCGCCGGTAAGCCGGACCCCGCCGAAACGGACCGCAAAAGTACGGGAAATGTGCCGTGATTGCAACGGCTTGTTTATCAGTGACAAAAAAGAGGTCAGGCGTTAGAACACCTGACCTCTTTAGGGCAACCAACGTACCTACAGGAACGTTACTGCCGCTAACTAAATCAGATGTGGTTTCCTTTCGGACCTTCACCCGCTTCTATGTCTTAAACTAAAACCGTCGCGATTGGGAGTGCAAAAGTAGAGAAACTTAATTAATAATCAAAGGTGATTGATCAAATTACTTTCGCGTCGTATCGATCATCGTGGTGGTGACGGTCGTGACGGTTGTTGTACCTGGTTTGCCCACAACAGTCTTGTCTTTTTTGCCGAATACCGAAAACGATACATTAATGTACTTCTTAGGATTCTGACGGAAATCAGTCAACAGTTTTTCGAGCCCACCTGCGGTACGGCTAACATTCACGTACAGCGAATCATCTGTGGTGAGCTTACCAAGCGACCCCTGCCCTTTCTGAATATTCCCCAGTAACTTCTGTAGGTTGTCTATGGATTTGTTCGCATTGTTCAGCGTTTGCCGAAGTTGCAATGCATTCAGTGAGTCGGTAAACGTTGAGGCCTTATTCAGAATGGGGCTGAGCTCCTGGGTGGTTTTATCCAGCGAGCGCGACAGTTGATTCACGTTGGCCAGCGCCAGCTTCAGACCGGTCCGGTTTTCGTTAAGCGCGTCATTCAACGTACCTGTAACGGTGCCCGCCCCCCGCAGTGTCTGGTTCAGCACCTCGGCCGTCTGATCAAAAGAAGACACTACGTAATTCAGTCGGCGGGTAAGTGAGTCAACGTTATTTAGCACTGGCAGCGTCTTTTCCTTAATCAATGACGAAATACCTTGCTCACTGGCAGCAACCAGTTCGCCCTCGTCCATGACAGTACCAGCTCCATTCAATTCAAGCCGAATGACTTTCCCGCCGAGTAGGCCGCCATCGGCCAGTAAGGCTTTGGACCCCTGGCGAACGACTACATTTTTGTTCAGGTCGAGTGTAACCAACAGCTTGTTTCCCTGTTCGGGCATCAGATCGATTCTGGCCACTCGCCCTACGGTTAGGCCGTTCAGCAGCACGGGGTTAGAGGTTGTAAGCCCATCAACGTTGGCATACATAACCGTGAACTGCTTATTCTTCTTAAATATGTTGCTTCCTTTCAGGTAATTAAAGCCGAAGAAGAACATGGTGAGCGTCATCAGGGCCAGAAGACCGACTTTCGCTTCCTGTGAAAGTTTCATGTGGAGTGTAATAGAGTTGGCGCACGTTTACATCGCCTCGACGTATAACTGGCAAAGAGGGGGTCAAGGTTCACTATTACCTGCGTCAACTATGTCAATTCACCCCTTCCATGTCACGCTTAAACTGCTCAAACGCTTTATAAATCGCTCCGGCCATCTGTTCCTGTCCTTCTTCCGAAGCTAAAAAGTCTTCTTCATCCGTATTCGTTAGGTAACCAGCTTCAATTAATACACTGGGCATAGTTGTTTTCCAAAGAACAATGAACCCTGCCTGCTTAACACCATTACTTTTACGCTCAGCCACACGCCGGAAGTTGTGTTCCACTTTTTCGGCAAAATTGATGCTACTTCCTAGAAAGGCATGTTGGTAATTGGCCAGCATAATGTAGGCCAGAGGCGAGTCGGGATTGAAGCCCTGATAGGTCTTTACGTAATCCCGTTCCTGTTTAATAACCTCGTTTTCACGCTTAGCAACATCCAGATTACGTTCTGTACGGTGCAGGCCAAGTGTGTATGTTTCAGTGCCATGTACGGCCTTTGAGGTGGGGTGTGCATTGCAATGAATGGAAATGAACAGGTCGGCTCGGTTACGGTTGGCAATGGCACCACGCTCATATAAATCGACAAAGCGGTCGGTATTTCGCGTATAAATGACCCGCACGTCTGGCATTTCTTCCCTAATTTTCGCCCCCAGCGCCAACACCAGTTTCAGGTTCGTTGTCTTCTCTTTAGCATATCGTCCGTGCGTACCGGGGTCTTTTCCGCCATGCCCGGCATCAAGCACAACCGTACGGATTTGATTGGCCTTTCCAGCCGGTCGGGGCTGCTGATTGGTGGTATCCTGCCAGGCTGGTTTGGGCAACATTGTTCCAGCCAATAACGGGATCAGCACTGCACAAAGTAGGATAATCTTAACAAGCATAGCCGACGTAACTAGGGTAAGGGGTTTAATAAAAATTAACAACGAATTGCGATTCAAGAACGTATTGGGTGATTGTTCGTAGGTAACTTTGTATGTCTTACTGAGGGGACTCACGGCGACAAATGTAATTTTTGATAGAACCGAAATTCACGTATATTATTTTACGGGTAACGCATTATACACTGCTACTGTGGCTATTAACAGCAGTTACGGGCCTTCTGCACGCGCAGGAACGCCCCACTAATCCGCTGAGCCCATTACCTGTGCCTCCTTCCAAGCCGGTTAACACTAGCCCGGCAGGTAGGTCTGCCACCGAGTCTTCCCGAACGGTCAGGCCTGTTATTACGGGTGTGAGTGGTCGCGACACCACCCGTCTGCGCGTAGGTAAAGACACGACGAAGACCCCGGAAGATCAGTTTGCTACTACTGTCCGCTACTCGTCGAAAGATTCCAGCCAGGTAAATGGGCAAATTGTTGAGCTCTGGGGCAATGCCGAAGTCGTTTACGGCGATATTTCCCTGAAGGCCGATTATATCAAACTCAACCAGGCTACCAACGAAGTTTACGCCCGGGGCCGATACGATTCCACCTCGAAAAAAACGGTCGGAACACCTATCTTCAAAGATCGTAGCGAAGAGTATAATACTAAGGAAATCCGCTACAATTTTAAGACCAAAAAAGCCCTGGTGCAGGGAATTGTTACACAGCAGGGAGAAGGAAACATACGGGGAAAAATAGTCAAGAAAGATGCTGAGGATAATTTGTACATCCGCGGTTCCATTTATACAACCTGTAACCTGGCCACACCCCACTTCCATATCAATGCCCCCAAGCTGAAAGTAGTTCATAACAAACAGGTAGTATCGGGGCCGTTTAATCTAGTTATCAATCAGATTCCGTTACCGCTTGGGCTACCGTTCGGCTTTTTCCCATTTCCCAAGAAAAAAGACATAGGTGTGTCGGGTATTCTGATGCCTCAATACGGTGAAGAACCCAACGGCCGGGGTTTTTATCTGCGTGATGGCGGCTACTACTGGGCCGTCAACGAGAACATCGGGTTGCAATTTACCGGACAGATTTACTCACGCGGAAGCTGGGGGCTAGGTACGTCGGGGGCTTACAACAAACGGTATCGATACGCGGGCAACTTCCAGCTTCGGTTCAACCACAACACATCGGGCGCGCTGACAGAAGCTGAGCGGCTGCTTAGTCCCGACCGGAACGACTTTGCCATTAGCTGGTCGCATGCGCCGCAGAACATTGGCCGGCGGAGTTCTTTTTCGGCCAACGTGAACGTGACCAGCAATAGCTACAACCAGTTTAACTCGTTCAGCACGCAGGCTGTTACCTCCAACGTAGCCGGGTCATCCATTCAGTATAGCCGCACGTTTGGTAAGTATGTCCGGTCGGGCGCCAATGTGCGGGTGAACCAGCAGTTTGGGCAGGTAAACCAGCAGACGGGCGTGCGGGAAAACGGCAAGACCGATGTGGGAATTGATTATAACCTGTCAGTTAATCAGATCGCCCCTTTTGCCCTGAAAGGAGGCACCGGACGCTGGTTTGAAAGCTTCCGGGTAGGTTTTCAGTTCGATGCGCAGGCATCGATCAGTAACACCATCCGCAGCCAGATTGACACCAGTGGGCTTGGTTTTACGGTGCTGCCGCCCAGAGGAACGATTCTAAGGAGCCGTGACCAGATCGTACGCGATAGTCTGGCACGAGCTGACTCGATTCGCCGTGGTTTCACAGTAACTGACCCCAACCTCATTGCCTTCAATCTGGAAAACCTGAGCCGGATTTTAGACAATCGGAACGTAACCATGCGCTACAGCATTCCGGTATCGTTACCTAACTTTAAGATTGCCCGCTATATCAATTTCACGCCCGGCTTTTCGCTACAGGGCGATATATACAGTCGGCAGTTGACCTACACGTATGATGCAGCCAAGGGGGGCGTTCAGATAGACACGGCACGCGGCTTTTTCCCGACCTATTCATTTGCAACCAACGCCAGCCTGAACACGCGGGTGTATGGCATCTACAATTTCCACGGCAAACGGCTGGAAGCTATCCGCCATACGGTGGCTCCGTCTGTGTCGATCAGCTATACCCCTGACTTCTCGGGCTCGGCGTTTGGTTTTTTCACCAAACTCCCTGCTGAAGGTTCACTGGCTGCTTTGCCCGAGTATCGCCGGACGTTATCGCGTTATCGCGGATTGGGTGGTTCGTATGGCAGCAGCCCGCCGGGTCAGAATGCCATTATTTCGTTTGGCATTGTGAACCAATTAGAGATGAAGGTCCGCTCACGGGACGACAGTTCAGGCGCCGAGTTTAAGAAGATTCCTCTTTTCGACAACATCAGCATTAACGGAAGTTACAACCTGCTGGCTCCCGAATACAAACTGTCGCCAATTAACATCAGCGCCAATACACAGATTTTCAAGAACGTCAATTTCAACCTCTCGGGCACAATGGACCCGTATGCGTATCGACCTTATTACAATGCTTACTATAGCCCCTACTCAAGCGCTTTCAACGGTTATGACCCAACTGTAGCGGCTATCATCGGTCAGGAATCTACGGCAACGTTCCCACGCATTAATCGGTACTCCGTTTTTGCCGGGCAGGGGTTGGGGCGGTTAACCAGTCTGCAAGCGTTTGTGAGTACACGGTTTGCGCCGAAGAAAGCGGATGCCCCGAAAAAGTCGCCGAATGCCTCGGATGCCACATTGAAGGCCATCAACCAGAACCCCGATCTGTACGTCGATTTCAGCATTCCCTGGACCGTCAACGTGAGTTATTCATTCGGGTATACTCGCCTCACGCCTACCCAGAGCGCTATTGTCCAAACGCTGAACCTGACGGGCGATTTCAGCCTGACGCCGAAGTGGAAATTCACGTACCAGACCGGCTACGATTTCCAGTACCATGCGCCATCGCTGACTACCATCGGCGTGAACAGGGACCTCCACTGCTGGGAAATGGCTTTCAACTGGACACCCTATGCCGGTAGTGCCAGCCGTGCAGGCAACTATTCGTTCGACCTCCGCGCCAAATCGTCGATCCTACAGGAGTTGAAACTGAGCCGCCGCCGGTCGTTCTTCGACAACGGCGGCTTCGGGGGGGGCTACCGATAAGCTTAACAAAACATTTACGGGTAGTCATGCCGTTAAGGTAGTGGTCTGTAAACAGGTCATCTACACACAACGTTATGTACAATCCGGTTTCTACCTATCGTGTGCAACTGCACGAAAACTTCACGTTTGCCGATCTCGAACGGCAACTCGATTACCTGCAACAACTGGGCGTTACAACGATTTACGCCTCACCTACGCTGGCCGCTACCCCCGGCAGCACACACGGGTATGATGGCATTGACCCGCAACGGATCAACCCGGAAATAGGTACGCTCGACCAGCTTCGTGGGTTGAGCCAGCAACTGAAGGCCCGCAACATGGGCTGGTTGCAGGATATTGTACCCAACCACCTCGCCTATCATCCGGCCAACCCCTGGATCAGCGACGTGCTCGAAAAAGGGCATCAGTCGCTTTACGCCAATTATTTCGATATCCCCGGCACTAACGAACTGTTCGACGGAACGCTAATGGCGCCATTTCTGGGGCAAAAGCTCGCCGACATTATCAAGAATGGCGAATTGCGCGTGGCTTACCTGCACCAACGGCTGGTGCTTCAGTACTATGATAGTCATTTTCCGCTGGCACCCCATACCTACGCACAGGCGCTTGTATCGGAAGAGCAACAGCAGGCCGATGTGTTTACGACCAACGTACCTGCGGCCCTTTCGCAGTGGCTTACCCAGATCGAGGGCTTATTTTCTCCCGAGTCTAGCCATCCGGTCATTGATGGCGACAGCCAGCAGCAGGTTGTCGGTAACCGGCCGGTCAACCCCAAAGAAGCCGCTGTTTTGTGGGACGACGCCCGGCTGGAGCTGGCTGCCCTTATGGCCGATGATGAAACCGTTCAGCATTATGTAGACACCCGACTGGCCTGGTTCAATCAGTCGGCCGACGATCTTCATGCGCTCTGTGAAGAGCAGCATTATCGCCTGTGCGACGGTGACGAGACCCGACGACGCATCAATTTCCGCCGCTTTTTTACAGTCAATGGCTTGATCTGTCTGGCCGTTGAACGCCCCGACGTTTTTGACCATGTGCATCATTTCGTGCGTGAACTGGTCGCTGACGGTACTTTGCAGGGCCTTCGCATCGATCACATTGACGGGCTTTTCGACCCAACTGGTTATCTGGAAAAGCTTCGGCAAACGATGGGTGATGAAACCTATATCGTGGTCGAGAAGATTCTGGAACCCGGCGAAGCAATGCCCGTCAACTGGCCAATTCAGGGGAGTAGCGGGTACGATTATCTGGCCCTGGTAAACAACCTCCTGACTGACCCTACCGGCAAAGAAGCGTTTACAACTTTCTATGAAAAACTGGTTGGCAACAGCACGGCGGTCCATGATCAGATCTTGAGCCGCAAAGCGTACATTCTGTATCATGATATGGGTGGTGAGCTGGCAAACCTGTACAAGTTTTTCTACGATCAGCAACTGGCGACCGACGCCGAACTGGCGGCTGTCAATCAGACCATGCTGCTGCTGGCCATTGCCGAACTGCTGGTGCAATGCCCCGTTTATCGCTATTATGGCAATCAGTTTCCGCTGGAGGCCGACGAAGCCAGCGCCCTCCGGCAGATGCTCGATGGTGTTCGCAGTCGAGCCGTAGAGTTACAGGCCCCGGCCGACCTGCTGGAAATGATCTGGCTGACAAAGCCGCAGCAGGGCGATGTTGATTACAATGCGCGGGCGCTTCGTTTTTATCAGCGCTGTATGCAGTTTACCGGACCGCTTATGGCCAAAGGCGTAGAAGACACGCTGCTGTACACCTACTTCCGCTTCATTGGCCATAACGAAGTGGGCGACTCGGCCGAGGCATTTGGCATGAACGTACCGCACGGCGTATCGTCTGATTTTCATCGGGCCATGCAGGAACGGCAGGCTAAGTGGCCCTTAGCCATGAACGGTACGTCGACACACGATACAAAACGCGGGGAAGACGTTCGGGCGCGGCTAAATGTACTGACTGCACTAGGTGATGAGTGGACCACCACTGCCCGGCGCTGGCTGGATCAGACGGCTGTTCACCGCCCCAACTACGCGCCTGATACAAACGATGCGTATTTCATTCTGCAAACGCTGGTTGGTGCGCATCCCTTCGCGGGGCAGGATGAAGATGAGTTTCCTACGCGGCTACACGAGTATGTGACAAAGGCCCTACAGGAAGCCAAACGGCACACCAGCTGGACGGCGCCGAACAAAGCTTACATGAAAGCCACACATGCGTACATCGATCATCTGCTCGACAAGACCAGTACGTTCTGGGTCGAATTTGACCAGTTTATGGTCCGTATTGCTGATTTCGCCGTTATTAATTCGCTGGCGCAGGTGCTATTGAAATTCACCACGCCAGGTGTACCAGATGTCTATCAGGGCTGCGAAATGCACGATCTGAGCCTGGTTGACCCCGATAATCGCCGTCCGGTTGATTATGCGCAGCGCAACCAATTGCTCCTGGCATTAAACGGACCCGAACGTACCCAGCCAATCCGGTTCGCGCCGAACCAGGCCGGTGGACCCGCCCAGCCAGGTGACCTCTGGGAAAAGCGGTTGAGCGGACAGACCAAGTTTTGGCTCACTCATCACTTACTAACGATTCGGCAGGCACAGCCCGATTTTTGGGCAACGGCCGACTATATTCCGCTGGTTGTTGAAGGCACATACCGCGATCACATTATGGCTTTCGCCCGGCAGCAAAACGGCGCTGGGTACGTTACCGTTGTTCCATTGTACCTGGCCCGGCTATGCCGCGAAACGGGCGCCAGTGATCCGACAGCGATCAGCTGGCAGGATACACGGGTTATCTTTCCTGCACATCGAGCATGGACAGATCAGCTCACCGGAACAACAGGAGGATCAACCACTATACGCGATCTGTTTGGTGGTGCTTTCCCGCTGGCTTTTATACGCTACGACATAGATTGACGGATTCGGTCTGGAGACGCATCAACGTGTAAGGCAGATACGGAGCGGGCTAAGCATAAATTGTGCTTAGCCCGTTGGTCTATGGGCTGAAGCTGGCCTTTTTTGGTCAACCATTTTGTAAGACCATGACTTTCTGTACATTCGCAAGCAGTACTCAACGGCTCTCCCTACGAGTTACTCAACGCCCTTATGCTTCCTCTTCCCTCTCCATCCGATCCTGCCAATCTATTATTAGGCATTCTTGACGGTTCGCCTAATGGTATTATCGCTTACCAGCCCGTTCGTGGTCAGTCTGGTTCGATACTCGATTACCGGACAATCTATTATAACCAGCAGGCTCAGAAACTACTGGGATATACTGACGCCGATTTTACCCACAAGACCCTATTCGAACGATTTCCGGACGGGCGAAGCTACGAGGCGAAGTACATCAGGATGGTTAAGCAAAATCAGCCTTTCATATTTGAATCCTACTTTAAACGGGCACAATGCTGGCTTGAAGTACAGGCCCGCCAACTCGGTGACGGCTTCTTTCTGTTACTGCGCGATATAACCGACCGCAAACAGGCCGAAGCCGCCCTGGTCAAGCAAAATCAGCTGCTCGATGGCGTCATAAACACGTTTTTAAGTGGCATTACCGCGCTGGAAGTGGTGCTCGACGAAGCGGGTACGGCCATCGACTTCCGGGTCACTCTGGTCAATGATGGCGCCCTGCAGCTCAGCGGTGGCCATTCGCGGGAGGATCTGTTAGGGAAAACGATCACTGCGCTGTACCCCGAAACGGCTGATCAGGGGATGCTCAAAAACTATCTGGCTGTTTACAACACCAACGAATCAATTCGAGTCAGCCATTTTTATCCAGTCCCACAGAAGTGGATCGATCTATCCATTCAGCGAACAGAAGTAGGGCTACTGGTTACCTATAACGACATTACAGAACAAAAACAGGCCGAACAGCAATTGCAGCAGAGCGCCCACATGCTTCAGAACGTGCTGGATGGGGTGCAGTCTGGCATCATTTCCTACAAATCTGTTCGTAATGCTGCGGGCCAAATCATTGATTTCGAGGTACTGTCGGCCAATCAACAGGCTTGCCACATCAGGCGTTTACCCATCGACCAGATGCTTGGTCAGCGTATGATGACGCTCTTTCCAACCAAACGGGAGGATGGGCTTTTTGATCAGTACACAACCGTTGTAGAGACAGGACAAAAAATTCAGCTAGAGCATGAATTTAAAACCGACGGCTACAGCACCTGGTTCGACATTGCAGCCATTAAACAGGGCGACGGCCTGGTGTTGACCTTTCTGGACATTTCGGAGCGTAAGCAAGCGCAGCTTGATCTGGCCAGGCAAACAGATCGGTTAACGGCCATTTTCGAATCGTCGCTAAACGGGATCGTTGCCATGCAGGTGGTTCGCGACGACGAAGGAAACCCCATTGATTTTCTGATGGAAGCGGCCAACGAATCGACGCTGACTATGACGGGTCGTACCCCGGCCGAGATTGTAGGTACGCGGCTTTTGACTACCTTTCCAGGCAATGTGGAAGCCGGTTTTTATGACCTGTATCAGCGCGTTGTCGCTACCGGCAACCCCGAACGAACCACGCAATACTACCAGGATCAGAATGGCCTGGAAGCCTGGTTCGAAGTATCGGCCGTTCGGCAGGGGACCGAACGCGTCGTGGTGACGTTCAGCGATGTTACAGCCGCCCAGCTCATTCAACAGCAACTGCGCGAATCAAATCAGAGTCTGGAGCAATTTGCGGGTATTGCCAGCCACGACTTGCAGGAACCACTCCGCAAAGTGCAATCCTTTGGAAATATTCTGGCGCAGCAGTTTGGCCCGCAACTGGGTGAGTCCGGGCTGGACATGATCCGGCGGATGCAGACTGCAGCCGACCGGATGGCCGGACTGATTCGCGATCTGCTAGCCTACTCACGGGTGACCAGCCAGGTACACGCACACGTTTCGTTAAATCTGAACAACCTTGTTGCCGACGTTCTCACCGATCTGGAAACGCGGATAACTGAAAAGAACGCCGTAATCGATGTATCAGTATTGCCTACTATTCAGGCCAACAGCCTCACTATCGGGCAGCTGATGCAGAACCTCATCGGCAACGCCCTTAAATTTTCCCGCCCTGGTGTGCCGCCACACATCCAGATTAGCGCCGAACGGGTATCTGGGAAAACCTTGCCTGCATCGCTCTCTTTAGCAGCGACCTCTACTTATTGGGCCATCCGCATAGCCGACAACGGCATTGGCTTCGATGATAAATACAGAGACCGAATTTTTGGGGCCTTTCAACGGCTCCACAGCCGCAACAGCCCCTACCCCGGAACTGGCATTGGTCTGGCGATTGTGAAAAAAGTGGTTGAGCAACATTATGGAGCGATAGAAGCACAAGGCAAAGTCGGCGAGGGGGCCACGTTTACCATCTATCTGCTGGCCTAGGTACGTTGGTTGGCCACATTGCCAGCGCCAGCAATGGCTACAGGGCAGCCTTTTCACCCCGCGTATATCCATACGCTACAGGGCGCTTAACTAGTCAACAAGGCCAGGCATTGGTTGGCCAATGGATCAACCAAGGCATCCAGCCAGGGAGCGTCTGGCTCAGCAGCTGCCCACTGGTCGATAAGCCGCACAGCCCCACCTGGTGTCTTGGCTCCCAGCAATCGATGGAAGATTTTAGCCTATCCGGCAAACCCGGACTATCGTTGATGCTCCCCGGTAAGATCCGGGCAATAGGCTACCAATGAGCAAGTTGACTCAGCCTTATTTTCTGGCATGATTTTGTCTGACCCTATCTATTAGCCCACTCTTTATCCCAACAGCTCCACCATATGGTTGTATCCATTGTTCAGTACGCCGATAGTTGCTGGTCGAGGCATCTCGTCAGTCAGTCACTGGCGGATAAAGACGCTCAACTTGTTGTTTGCTTTGCCGCCAGAGATCTGTTGCAGGATGATACGCTCTTTGCCACAGTCCGTGAGAAATTTCCCAACGCGGAAATTGCCATCTGTAGCACAGCCGGAGAGATTTACCAGGACACTGTGCAGGATAATACCCTGGTGGCCGTTGCCATGGCATTCAGCCATACCCGGATTCGGACAACCTCGGTCAATATCAATGATTTCAGCACCAGCTTCGAGGCGGCCAAACGACTGGCCGACAACCTACTGGCCGATGATCTGACCTATATGATGGTCTTGTCGGACGGCTGTATGGTCAACGGCAGCGAGCTGGTAAAGGGCCTGACGGCCAGCGCCAAAAACGTACTGGTAACGGGCGGTTTAGCAGGCGACGCCGCCCAATTCAAGTCTACCCTGATAGGGTTGAATGAAGCGCCCACAGAAGGTAAAATCGTAGCCATTGGCTTATATGGCAAGAAGCTCGTTGTGACGCATGGCTCGAAAGGCGGCTGGGACATTTTTGGCCTCGAAAAAGAGATAACCCGATCAGAACATAATGTTCTCTATGAGATTAACGAGCAGAATGCGCTGGCTATTTATAGGAAGTATCTGGGCCCCGATGCCGATAACCTACCGGGTTCAGCCTTATTATTCCCGCTTTCCGTCACGATGCCCGGCGCTGATAAACCCGTAGTACGCACTATCCTATCAATCGATCGCGACAGGAAGAGTATGACTTTTGCCGGTGACGTACCCGAAGGCTCCAACGTGCGTTTCATGAAGGCTAATTTTGATAAGCTCACTGCCGCCGCCGCAGAAGCCGCCCAACAAACCAGGTTCGCCAATAATCGAAAGCCCGATTTAACCTTATTGGTGAGTTGTGTAGGCCGGAAACTCATCTACGGGCCCCGCATCGACGAAGAAGTGGAAGCCGTAGCCGATACCTTGGGTAACGACGTACCCATTATTGGCTTTTACGCCAATGGGGAACTATCACCAGTCTACGACGGAGGGAACTGCCAGCTACACAATCAGACAATGACAATCACTTCTTTCTATGAATTATCATAAGCTACTGACGAAACAGATCATCAAGTATTTACCGGCAGACGTTCTGGGCAATGCTGGTATGAAAAAGTTTCTGAGCGTAGTGGATGAATCGTATCGGGCACTTGAGAGAGACCGGGAACTGGCCGAACGTGCATTCACCATCAGTGAAGAAGAATACCTGGAACTACACAATAAACTCAAACGTGAAATCTACGTAAAGAAGCAATCAATAGAAAAACTGAAAGAGGTTGCGGGTAAAATATCCGGCGTAGCCATACCAGACGGTTCGGATGATTTACTGACCATTTCCAGATTATTGAATCAGCAGGTCAATAAGCGCAAAAACGCCGAAGAAGTATTTACCTCGCTCATTACCAACATGCAGAGCGGCGTCTTGCTGGAAGATGAACATAGAAAAATAGTTTTTACCAATCAGGTTTTTTGCAACCTGTTCAATATAACCGCTGCACCCGAGGACTTACAAGGCGTTGATTGTACCGACACCGCAGAAAATACAAAACACCTTTTCAAGAACTCGGATAAATTCGTCGATCGAATCGATGAAATACTCACCGCAAAACAACTGGTCACCAATG
Organism: Fibrella arboris; assembly: GCF_041321095.1. Classification (NCBI taxonomy): domain Bacteria; kingdom Pseudomonadati; phylum Bacteroidota; class Cytophagia; order Cytophagales; family Spirosomataceae; genus Fibrella; species Fibrella arboris. The sequence goes on from NZ_JBGGWE010000011.1 coordinate 38,894, forward strand.
AAATCCTGGCCCTCACTGACGGGTCGATTCTGCAACGAGACTATATTCCAATCTACATTGACGAAACATACAAAGGCCATTTATGGAGCTACACGAATATCACCGAGCGCAAACGAAGTCAGGATGCCCTTGAACAAAGTGAGCTGAAAAACCGGCTGATCATGAATGCCGCGCTTGACGCGATCATTACCATCGACATTGCTGGCTTTATCACGTTCTGGAACCCGCAGGCAGAACATATTTTTGGCTGGAAAGCGGCAGAAGTTATCGGCAAAAAACTAGCAGACATTATCATACCGGGCGAGCAGCGGCAAGGCCACGAACAGGATGCCAGGCATTACCTCGACACGGGCAATGGGCCTGTACTCGGTAAACAAATCGAACTGTCTGCTGTTGACCGCACGGGAAAACCATTTCTGATCGAACTGTATATCATCGCTGTCAAACAGGGAGAAAATGAATTTTTCTGTTCGTTTATCAGAGACATTTCTGAGCGGAAGAAAAACGAAGCTGAACTGGAACGGCTAGCGCTGGTGGCCAGCGCCAATAAAAATGGCGTCGTCTTCGTAAATCTCGACGGTAAAATTTCCTGGTCGAATGAAGGCTTCTGCAAGCTGACCCAGTACAGCATACAGGAAATTATTGGTAAAACGCCGGTTGACCTGTGCAAAGGGCCGTTTTCTGACCGTACCAGCCTGAAAATAATGATTGACGCGTTCGAGCGTGGGCAACCGTTTGATATAGAAGGCATTCATTACCGGAAAGATGGCACCTGGTTCTGGGCCCGGACAAATGGCCAACCCGTGGTTAATCAGCAGGGAACAATTACCCATTACTTTTCAATAATCGACGATATATCGGCGGAGAAAGTAGCGCAGTTGACACTGAGAGAATACGAAGAACGGCTACGCATGGCCCTGTCTAACGTTGGCGATAATTACTGGGAGCATAATTTCAGAACTGGCAAAACTTATTTCTCAAATCCCAGTAATAATATTCTGGGTTACCAATCAGACAAATTAGCGAATGCGGCCAACCTGTGGTGGAGTCACGTGCACCCCGACGACCGTAAGATTCTGGAGACAAATAACGAACAGTACGAGGCTGGACTGATTAGTCAGCACCATAACGAGTACCGGATGATTCATAACGATGGCACCGTTCACTGGGTGCTCGACAGAGGCGTGGTCATTGAGAAAGACGCTACTGGCAAGCCCTTAAAAATTATCGGTACCCATATTGATATAACCCGTCAGAAACAACTGGAATTCGAATTGATTTCGGCTAAAGAAATGGCTGAAGAATCGACTCGGGTCAAAGAATTATTCCTGGCCAGCATGAGCCATGAAATACGTACGCCCATGAACGAGATCATGGGTATGGCCAGTCAGCTGACCAACACCCAGCTGACGGCCGATCAACAGTTTTATTTGAGTACGATACAGTCGGCAACGGACAATCTGCTGATTATCGCCAACGACATTCTCGACATATCAAAAATTGAAGCGGGGAAATTAGCCCTTGAAGCAATCGGTTTTGAGCCCAGGCTGGTGGTTGGCAAGGCCATGCAGCTCATGCTGCACCAAGCGGAAGAAAAAGGGCTGGCATTGACCCATTCATTCTCTGACAACCGGTTAGCCCCCGTTTTGATCGGCGATCCATACCGGCTGCATCAGGTCCTGCTCAACCTCATGTCAAATGCCCTAGAATTTACGGAGAAAGGCGGGGTAGACATTCAGTGCCGGGTTATTAGCGACAACGCCACCAATCAAGTGATCGAAGTCACCGTAAGCGATACGGGCATTGGCCTGGACGACGCTTTTTCTGAAGCAATTATCCAGCCACTCAGGCCGGAAGATGCATCTATCACCCGTCGGGTTGGCGGCACGGGCCTGGGGCTCAGTATTTGCAAAAACCTGATTGAACTGATGGGAGGCACCATGCAGGTTGAGCGCAAAAAAGGGCTGGGTACGTCTATATCGCTCATTATCCCATTCACAAAAGGCATGCAGGACAACCTGCCAGCAAAAGAAGTGGAGCAGGGTGTTGCCCCGCTTCAAGCCCGGCGACGGGCGCATTCAGCTCAGGTACGTTCCTGAACATAACGTGATTTGTTGCCGCAATGAGTGGCAAGAGAACGGTGCAGCGTGTTGATAGGCAACCTGCACTAGCCGGCGGTAAAACGTAAAACCTGACAGTAACCGCCGCAGGGCATTGTCCGGTTCCTGCGGTTGTAAGGCGTCAACGACGCTTCCTTCCCTACCATCATCGACTAACTCGCGCACGTCCCTGACAGGCCATCCAGCGGTTCGATCCGATGATCCAGGCCTGGGACACCGGAGGGGGGGCTGCCAGAGGAAGCAGGCATTCCTGCCCGTCGCTGACTAGCACAGGTTACGAACGTGGTGCTCGTAGAGACGACAAACACAGATAATGTATCGAGATAGTATAATGGTACCGCAGCGGCGGACCGTGCGGTACCATCATAACCCGCGTACCATTTATCTTTATAGAACCAACCGGCATTTTCTGTTACCAACCGTACGCACTTGACCACTAAACCCCACATCCCAAACGAACGACTTGATCTGGCGCATAATTATGTGCTGCACACCAGCCAGAATGTGTTTTTGACCGGGAAAGCGGGCACGGGTAAAACCACGTTTCTGCACCAGATCAAGCAGCTGTCGGCCAAGCGCCTCGTTGTTGTAGCACCAACGGGTGTAGCGGCCATCAACGCGGGAGGCGTTACTATTCACTCGCTCTTTCAGCTCCCGTTCGGCCCTATTGTTCCCGGCGACCAGGGGCAGCTCAACCGGAAATTCAACAGCGAAAAAATCAAGCTGCTCCGCACGCTCGATCTGCTGGTGATCGATGAAATCAGTATGGTACGCGCCGATGTGCTCGACGGCATCGATGCGGTACTGCGGCGGTACCGGGGGGGCGACCGGCCGTTTGGCGGCGTGCAGTTACTCCTGATCGGTGACATGCAGCAGCTTCCCCCCGTCATCCGCGATGAAGAATGGGCGTTGCTGCAACCCTATTACCAGACCGGTTATTTTTTCAGCAGCCAGGCGTTGCAGGAGACCGAGTACGTATCCATCGAACTCACGCATATCTACCGGCAATCCGATCAGCGATTCATTGAGTTGCTGAATGGCATTCGCGAGAAAACAATTACCGCCGGGGGCCTGGCCGATCTGAATCAACGGTATATTCCCGACTTCACGCCCGACGATGAAGCGGGGTACATTACCCTCTCGACGCATAACAACATGGCCCAGCAGATCAACAACCGGAAACTGGCCGAACTATCGTCGCCGCTCCGGTCCTACACGGCTACCATCCTCAACGATTTTCCCGAACACATGTACCCCACCGAGTACAAACTCGACCTGAAAGTGGGGGCGCAGGTAATGTTCATCAAAAATGACGCCTCGCGCGACAAGCTGTTCTACAACGGTAAAATTGGCCGGATCATCGCGTTTGAAGACGATTATATCGAAGTGAAATGCCCCGGCGAAGTGATGAGCATTGTAACCGGCCCGGTTGAATGGCAGAACATCCGCTATACGCTCGACCCAACCACCAAAGCGATCAAGAGCGACATCATCGGCTCGTTCATGCAGTTCCCGTTGCGGCTGGCCTGGGCTATCACCGTTCACAAAAGCCAGGGACTAACCTTTGAACGCGCCATTATCGACGCGGGGAAGGCTTTTGCGCATGGGCAGGTATACGTGGCCCTGAGCCGGTGCAAGACGCTGGAAGGGCTGGTGCTGCAAACGCCTATTCCGGCCAGTAGCATCAAGACTGAATACAACCTGGAGCGTTTCCATGCCGATGTGCAGGAACGTACCCCCACCGAGCAACACCTTCAAAGCGCCAAACGGGTAAATCAGGAACAACGACTGTATGATCTGTTCTCATTCGAGCAGGCAGCTTACTGGCTGGGACGTACCCGGAAAGTCGTGGGCGATTCGGCCCGCAGCCTGCCAATGAACCTGATGCCCGAGCTAACTGAGCTGGCCGCGATCCTGACCGACAAAGCCCGCTTGATGGCCCATCGCTTTCAGAAACAGTTGCCCGAGTACTTCGCGCAGGAACCGCTGCCCGAGGCCAACGAGGCCCTTCAGGTACGTATCCGCAATGCCAGTGTGTATTTCCATAACCTGCTTACCGACGAGCTATTACCCAAGCTGCGCGCGCTCCCCACCGAATCGGATAACAAACAGGTACGAACGGCACTGCTTGACTACCTCGACGAAACCGAAAAAGCGCTGGTTGTCAACCTGGCCACCTTCGCCAAATGCCGCACCGGCTTCGATGCCCTGCTCTATGGTGAAGCCCGCAACCGTGCCGAACTCGACTTTGTAGCCGCCCGGAAACAGGCCACGGCACCAGCGATTGGCACCCGTCAGCGGGGAGCTACCGGCCGTCGGGACGATTCGAAGCCAAGCGCGTTGTATTTCGAACTGATGAAATGGCGTAACAATATGGCGTCAGAACATAACGCCACGGCCTATCAGATCATGGCCCAGCAAACCCTGATGGAAATAGAGCGTGTTCGGCCCGAAACCATGGAGCAACTCGCTAAGATCAAAGGGGTAGGCAAGGCAAAAGCCAAGCGTATTGGCGATGAATTGCTCAGCATTATCCGCAACAATCCAGATTATGGCAGTGCGGGCTATAGTCGTAGTGCAACGTACCCGGCTCAGCAACGTACCCAGCCCAACGTACCCAGCGCAGCCGCTCATGAGGCTACACGCACCTTGTTTCTAGGCGGAAAATCCATCTCCGACATTGCTACGGCACGGGGTCTATCGCCGCAAACGGTAGAGAATCACCTGGCTGTTTGCATCCGGGAGGGGTCGTTGCCTGTCGAGGTAGTTGTCTCTGTCGACAAATTGTCGCTGATCTACAGCACCTTCGGCACCGAGCGCCCACTCAGCTTAACCGAGGCCGTGAAGACGCTGGATGGCAAAGTCACCCAACGCGAGTTGCGCCTGGCTTACGCGGCCGGTTAAGACGTTTCCGCAAACTCGTATTTATACGTTGATCTGCTATTGAAAAGGCTTTTCCGTTATGTTTATAGTAAATCTATAAGCCAAATGGGAAAACCTGCTGCCCGCGTAGGTGATCTACATACCTGCCCTATTCCGACCCACGTAGGTGGTCCGGTAGCCCCACCCGGCCATCCGACGGTATGGATTGGTGGCCTACCCGCCGCTACAGTCACCACCCTATGCACCTGCATAGGCCCACCCGATATGATCATTCAGGGGTCAGCTTCAGTCTTCATCAACAGCCTGCCTGCCGCCCGTATGGGCGACGCAACGATGCATGGTGGGCTGATCACGATGGGCTGTTTCTCGGTGTTCATCGGCGATGCTGGTGCTGGAAGTGGCTTATCCATCGACTGGCCAGATCTGCTATCACCGGCTGAGTTAAAAGCGATCCGTCAAACTATAGCCCTGAAGCTGGCAGCCAGTAGCGGGGCCATATTCTGCGAAACCTGCTAGCCAGATGCTGACGATCCACGCGCACCAGCTTCAACGCCTCGACGCCCATTTTGAGGCTGAACTGATCAGCCAGATCCGAGACCATATTCACGATCAGTTTCCCGACGAATATGCGCAGCTAATCGCACCAGACAGGCAAAACAGCGTGATCCGACAAGCTATAAAAGCCGGGCACTATTACAGCCTGACAACCGACGCCAACCTGACCATTTTCACTGATTTTCGGTTGATTTTTGGGCCTACCTTTCCGCTGGATGACCCCTGGGCGCTGACGATTCTAGCCAATGATGACCTCAGCGAAGACGCCAAAACTGAACAGCTGATTGCCTGCCTCGACTCATTTATTGCGGAAGACAACCAGTAGCCATGCACGATGAACACACAGAAACCTCCATCTGGCACCAAACCGGCTCCCGGCAAGGCAGCGCAATTAAAAGCCGCGGCACAGAGCGTCCAGAAAACGGGCAAAGTGAGCAAGAGTACGCAGCCCTGTGCCAGCGCAACGCCACCCAAAGACTGGGCCTGTGTTAGCTATCATAAGCTGAAAGGACCCAAATACAATAACAAGAAGAACCAGCAGCCCATGAAAGATTATGGTCGTTGGCACGCCATGATCGATAGCGGCAAAATTACCGAGACAGACGCCAAACTGATGATGATCATGTCGCCCAATGAAGGCGATTTCAATTCGGTACAGGCATTCGACAACCAGGCGATCACGGCGGGGGCGATGCAAAAAACCATCGACAGTAGCGGCAAAGGCGAATTAACCACGCAATTGAAAGACTTCAAGGCTGCCAATCCAGACAAGTACAAATCACTGTTTCAGGATAAAGGCTGGGATGTGGAAGAGGTGGATGTACAGAAAACACAGGGGAAAGGAAAGCGAAAGCGGACAATCACCGTCAAAGAGACACGGGCCAAATACACCTATACCGACAAAGATGGCAAGACCGTTACCATAGCGGGCGATGAGCTGTATGCCTTTATAAAATCGTATTGCGACCCGGCCACGAGTAAAGAAAAAAAGGCTGAGGTAGAGAAAGCCCTCGATTCAATGCGGCAGGGTGTCGAAGACGACGCTTTTAAGGATCAGCAGGTGATTGATTTCAAAAAACGAATCGATGAGGCCACATCGCAGAAGCCGGTGGGCTACGATCATCCAATCTCCGACTATGCCACGTCGGCCAAAAGCAGGGCGGCTGTGCTGGACCAAAGTGTCAATCGGCCAGCCTACGTTGACGATGATTATGGAAAGGCCCTGGATGATTTCTACAAAAACAACCCCAAGGTATCGAAAGACCCAGCCACCTGGGGCGACCAGCGGAGCAAATACGAAGACGAGATCAACGAATCATACGGCCTGAACAGGCGGGGAACCGACATGGCTGATCGCTATAAACGCATCAAAAAGGCGGCAGACCCCGTTATTCCGCCCGATATTACGCCTAAATAGGCCATTCCCCAATGAGACAACAACCGTATAGAATCCGCCTATGCTACGCACTCACTTTCTGGCTGATGTTGCTGGCAAGTCAGCAACTGGTGGCTCAGAAACGAACAGTTCCCAAAAAAAATAAGCCTATGCTGGTCATAACGCACCCAGTTTCAAGGATCAGACTTACGTTCCAGGAGCCCGCATTACTGGAAAAAACGGGCGCCGTAGCGGCCTGGCGAAAGTTGACCATCAAGCTCCCCGACGATGAATTCACTGTCGATGCGGGGTCTGCTGATGGGTACATGGTGGACCCCAGCGTAAAAGCAGAACGAAGCTGGTCGCCCGATGGGAAGTACATAGCCTTATACCGCGCCTATAGCATCGGCAACAAACAGACGATGTCGGGCATCAGCCTTATTTTTCTTAACCTGGAATACGGCGAAGAGGTCGATTTTCAAGATAAGAATGGCAATGTGGTCAACAAAGACACCTTCACCGGCTGGTTGGCCAGCAAGCCACACACAATCCGTAGGGGCACAGCCAAAGCAGAGACCTTTACCGAGGCCTACGCCACTGATGAGTCCGCTAAGTTGATCAGGCACTAACCAAACCCAGCTTAGTCAGTATGGCTTATTGCTTACTGGATGCCGCCCGGATGGATGAGGCGATGGAACAGGCAAAGGACCTGGCTGGCGAGAACAACTCCCGCTGTTTGTACGCCGGCAGTGCCGAGCAGACACTCAGCCATGTGGCACCTTACCTGTTTATGTTACAAAAGCCCGATTTTGTCGATTGGGTCTTTACCGAAGGCTGGGGCCACTCATGGGGCGTGTATCTGATTACGGAAGCAGCGCCGGAGGCACTCTTCAGCCACCTGAAGCGCTTTCTCTACGTACGGTCGCCCGACGGAACTGCCCTGTATTTCCGTTTCTACGACCCGCGTGCGCTCCGGTTGTTTCTGCCCACCTGCGATATGGATCAGCTCACCGCTTTTTTCGGGCCGGTACGCTACGTCATCACCGAAGATGAAGACACGGATTATGCCATCAACTTTTCCCTTCACCAGGGGCAACTCCAGCAGGAACGCGTATCGCGGGCCGACGTGCAAACGTACCTGAAGCAATACCTGCAGACCCGCTATCCGTCTGCCTGGTAGCCTGCCATTGCCCTAGTTACGCAGAATCACTTTCGAGACAGGCCCATCCTGCGTGGTGAGTGTAAGCAGATACGTACCTGGCCCACGGCTAAACTGGTCTGACGCCAACACCCGTTCGAACGTACCTGCAGGCTGGGCCGTCCACTGCGCCTGATACAGTGGGCGGCCCTGCATATCGCTCAGCTGTAAGGATACGTGACCAGAAACGGCCAAAGCAAGCGTTACCCGCACATCGCCAACCGATGGATTAGGCCCAAGGAGCAATGCGTTTGATTCGGTAGCCAGTGGTGCAATGCCAAAGGGTTCAATCGCTGCATCCATCCAGCTCAACCGTTGGTTAATCCAGGTTTTCAGGTACGCTGTCTCCTGATCATAGCTCGCCCCAACGTACCCATTCGGCCAGACATATACCCCAATCACGGGCCACTTTGTGAAATTACGGACCCTGGCCTCGGTCAGCACGCCGCTGGTCGAGTCAATGAAGGCTTCCAGCCGCTGGGGTGTTAACACCTTCTTGCGCAGCGCTTTATACTTTTCTTTTACTTTCTTGCCAAATGTCAAATCCTGTAGTAGTCGACTCCACCAGAACGGTATCTGGTTCGCCTCTTTAGGGCAAACGGTATTGAAGTCGAACACCCAATCCTGGAAACTATTTCCATTACAGTAATCGGCATTTCCGTAGGTCAGGTTGTAGTCCCAGATTGGGCCCATGACTAGTTTCGGATTTTTCGAGTCGCGGTCTTTGTAGAAGTAAGCACTCAGCCGATACCCGTCAACGTTCTTACAGACCTCGGTCAGCAGCAGGTAGTCAATAAAGGAATCTTCATCAATAAAGTGACGGAAGCCTTTGTCAGGATCAGTAAAGTCAGGGCCGTTCAACGCATTTTCAAAACTGGTAACGTACCTGTTGATGTATTGGATCTGTTCGGTAGCCAGGTCTTCAGGCTTGGGCCGGTCAATCTGTATACGAAGTGGTACTCGGTTAGGGCCAGCCGGGTAGGGTGATGTCCAGCTTATGGATGGGGAACCCTCTGTTTTATCAATCTTCAGGATATAGCCGCCGGTGAGTGCATCACCCGATACGTCCGTCTTTTTGATACTGGCAATATTGACCCGGTTCTTATCCCGCTTCAGCCGCTCCATGAGAATATAAATACCACGATATTCCCCGTTCAATACCAGTTCACAGTAGCGAAAGCGCGACGCATAGTAGGGGCTCATCTGGCGGTAAAAAGCATACGTCAGGGTTTCGCGTACCAGCGTCTTATCATTATAAGTGGCGTTGAGCACCCAGTCGCTTTCTGATGGCATACCCAATAGCGATTTCGTGACCGAGTTTGTACCGGTCGAATCCCGAAGTTCAATACCATACGGTTTCTTCGGAAAGAAAAGCTGTGAAGTAGCCCCGCGCAACTCAATACCGATCACGCTGCTAAACGACGCCCTGTCTGTCACCGCATTCCGCTTACCCGCTCCGTTATCGACAAGGTACATGTCGGCTACGATTTTCGGTTCGTCTACGATAACAGCGCTACGCGTATTGATCAGGATAATCGGTAAATTAGAGTCCGTAAATGTTTGGCCTGCTGCACGCAGCGAGAGCAGCAATAGACTCAGCAGTATAAATCGTAGGATGTGCATACAGATGTGGTGCAGAAAAGCCAACATGTTCGTACCGAAAGCGTTTACCACCCGCATCCTTACTGATGCCATTGGTATGGCGTTTGCTCGCTGAACAAGGTCTTGAAACCGTTGTTTGTTTGTTTGGCTGTACATTTGTTTACCTTGCTTGTAGCTTGTTTTCGGCAATACCAGACTGGACCGGGGCGTTGATAGTGTATTTACTCGTTATGCCATTGATTTTCACATCCTATAGCACCGCGACACCGGCTTTTCCGGGCGTTCGGATATGGCCACGATTGCTGGTCGGCTTCTGCCTTTGCCTGCCCGCTCCCTTGCTGGCTCAGCAAAAGCCGGCAGCCCCTACCCCTCCGGCCGCAGTGACCCCCGTTGATAACGGAGCCATTGCCCAGCCAGTTAGTAAGTCAGACAAGGCCGTTGCCGAAGAAACCGAGTTCACCGACGCGTTCCGCTTTCTGCTGGTCGATGAGCCCACCAAAGCCATCACGGCCCTTGAGAAAATGGTGGCCAAGAATCCAGCCAATTCAGCGGCCCAGTATGCCCTGGCAACGGCTATGGTTAAGGCGGGCAAAACGACCGAAGCACTTCCTTATGCGCTGAAAGCCTATCAGCTCGATAAAGACAACGCCTATTATCTGTTGCAGGTGGCCGAACTGTATGTGAAACAGAAACGCTACTCCGACGCAGAAGAACTCTACGAAAAGCTGCTGGCCAAAGGCACCGAAACGATCGAGTACGGCGTTGAACTGGCCGCTATTTACCTCTTCGACGATAAACCCGATAAAGCCCTGGCCACCTACGACCGCGTAGAGAAAGCCATGGGCCTGAATGAAGAAATCACTCGCCAGAAGCAACGGATCTACCTGAAACAAAACAAGGTCGACAAGGCCATTGAAGAAGCCGAAAAGCTAATCGCGGCTGAACCGGCCGACCCTGAGTTTCTGGTCGAAGGGGCCGAACTGCTCCTGGCCAACGACCGGGTGCCCCTGGCCATGTCCTGGCTCGAACGTGCCCTGAAACTGAACCCCGATAACCCACAGGCCAACATGATGCTGGCCGACATTTACCGGCGTCAGGGCAACCTCGACAAGTCGAACCAGGCTATTCAGAAAGTATTTGCTAACCCGAATCTGGAAGCAGGCCTGAAAGCCCGGATCCTGTCTAACTATGTTGGTACAACCGGAGACAGTCCCACGGCTAAACAGGATGCCCTTAAAATGGCGCAGGAACTTACCCGCCAGAACCCGAATGATGCCAAAGCGCAGGTCATGATGGCCGATTTGCTGGTGCAGCAGGGCCAGAAAGCCGAAGCCCGCGACGCCTATGTGCATGCTGCCCGCCTCGACCCGTCAATTTATGAAGTGTGGGGCGCCATTGTTCAGTTAGACGGCGAACTGAACCAGGTAGACAGTGTCTTGGTGCATACCGAAAAGGCACTCGAGGTATTTCCTAACCAGGGGTTACTCTGGTACTCGAACGGATCGGCCAATCTGTTTAAGCGACGCTATCAGGAGGCTGTCGATGCCCTGGAAGAAAGCCGGAAGCTACTGGCCGCCAACGAAAAAATACAGCCAGAAATAAACGGATGGCTCGGCGACGCCTATAATGGCCTTCGCGACTATCCGCATTCAGATGAGGCCTACGAAGCAGCGCTGAAAGCCGATCCTGCCAACGACCGGGTACTGAATAACTACAGTTATTTCCTGTCATTGCGCAACGAGAACCTGTCGAAGGCTAAAACCATGTCGAACAAGCTGGTTGAGCTACACCCCACCAACGCAACGTACCTGGACACACACGCCTGGGTACTCTACGTGTCGAAAGATTATGCTGGTGCGAAAAAGTTTCTGGAAAAAGCGATCCAGTCTGATTCGGGGCATATCAGCGGAACGATTCTGGAGCACTACGGCGACGTGTTATTCCAGCTGGGAGATAAAGCAAAAGCCATTGAACAGTGGAAATTAGCCAGGCAAAAAGGAGGAGCCAGCGATAAGCTCGACCAGAAGATTGCAGGCGGAAAATTGTATGAATAAAGTCTTAGTGTATGCCTTGTTGGCCAGTGTCCTGTATAGTCAGACCGGGTGTCACCGTCAGCGCATCAGAAGTACCCCCCAAGCCATTACCATACAGGCCGATACAGTGGCACTAAGCCAGCCACAGGCAGTGACGGCAACACCAGCTTCGCCAACGGTAGTGGCTAGTGTTACCCCGCCCGCCGCCACAACAACGACCAGGCCAGGCATAGACGAAGCCCGCACCAATGTCGCCGAAGTTGACTTCAAATACCTCACAGCTAAATCAAAACTGTCGTTCAAGAGTAAGACACAGGACATTAGCAATGCGAACCTGAACCTACGCGTTCACAAAGACAGCGTTATCTGGATCAGTATTTCCAAAGTAGGGATCGAAGCCGTTCGTGCCCTGATCACCCGCGACTCCGTAGCCATAATGGACAAGCTGGAACGGCGCTATGCCATTTACGACTTTCCTACGCTAAGCCGCCAGTTCAATTTCGACATGAATTTTGATCTCCTGCAGGCACTCATTGTCGGTAACCTACCCTTACCCAAACGGCCAGCCCAGAAGATTAAGAACGAACGCGATTACCTGCTCCTTCGTCAGAGCGCGGGTAAAGTGCTGGTTGAAAACTATATCGGCGAAAACGACCGCAAGCTGAAGCGACTGATGGTGACAGAACAGCCGACCAAAAATGCACTTCGCCTCGATTATGAAGATTTTAACGCCCTGAACAACTTCCTCTTTCCCTATTCAAGCCTGGTCACGCTCGATTACAAATCGCAGACTGATGGGCAGTTCTATCAAACACTGATCCAGATCAAACACAATAAAGTAGAGTTGATCGACAAAGACCCCGGCTTTCCGTTCACCATTCCGGCTAAGTACCAACGCAACTAAACTGCTGGCAATCAACGGGTAACCGTATATGGTCGGGAAAGTAGACTAGCTGCTACAAGAACGACCCTTTAGGCTACGCACTGCTCCCGACTGCTTTCCAAGGCTACTTACGACTATTTTTGCACATGCGCCTATTCTTCCTTGTCCTGATAAGCTTGTTCATCTCGGCCCCACTGATTGCTCAGAAACGGGATCGACAAGCGTTGGAACGTGAGAAAAAGAAGAATATAGAGCAATTAAATGAGCTCCGGGCGGTCCTGAAAAAGACATCATCAGAAAAGCAGGTATCGATTACCCAGCTGAAAACGCTGACGGCCGAAATTGATGCGCAGTCGAAACAGATCAATCTGCTCTCCGACGAGATTAAACTGAGCGAGGTAGAAATTGCTGATCTTCGCAAAGCGAGTCAGGCCTTAAATCGTGACCTCGACAAGCTTCGGGTCGAATACGCCCAGATGATCTACGCGGCCGACAAACGCCGTCAGCAACTGAACCCCTTGGGGTTTCTTTTTTCGTCCGAAAATTTTAATCAGCTCGTTGCCCGATATCGGTATCTGAAGCAGTATGCCAAAGCCCGACAGACACAAAAACGGGAGATGGAAACCGTTCAGACCGAACTGACAGGCAAGCGCACCGCCACCGAACAAAAGCGCCGTCAGCAAACGGTTGTGCTGACAACCAAAGTGCGCGAGTCAGAAAAACTGGAAGATCTGAAGCAGGATAAGAACAAGGTTGTTCAGCAGCTAAGTCAGAAAGAAAGCGAGTTACGCACCGAACTGGCCGAGAGCCGGAAAAATATTAATCGGCTCGAGAACATGATCACGAGCATTATTGCGCGTGAAGCTCGGGAACGGGCGGAGCGGGCCGAACGAGAACGCGCCGAACGTCAGCGACTCGCCAAACTGGAAGCAACCAGGTTGGCCGCCGAACGCCGGGAAGCTGAACGCAAACGGGCCGAGGCCGTTGCCAAAGCAAAAGAGGAAGGCAAGCCTGCCCCCCCGCCTGTTATCATTGCCGACCCCGACCTGGGCGTAGCCAAATCAGACAACACACGTACCCCTACCAACCTGAACCGGGAAGAGCTGGCGCTTGGCTCGTCTTTTGCGGCATCGCGCGCCCGGTTACCCTGGCCTGTTCAGCACGGCTTTGTGTCTGAACGGTTCGGCGTTCATCCCCACCCTGTCCTTAAAGGGCTGAAGGTGTCAAACCCGGGCATCGATATTCAGACCAACGCCGGTGAGCCGGTACGGGCCATTTATGATGGCATCGTCATGAACGTAGAATTTGTGATGGGCAGCCAGAATGTTGTGGCCATACAGCACGGCGATTATTACACCATTTACGCTAAACTAAAGAACGTAACCGTGAAAATGGGCGACCGTGTCAAAGCGCGCGAAACCATCGGCAGCGTAGGGACCGACAGCCGTGGTAACTCCGAACTCCAATTCCAGATCTGGAAAGAGTTTGCCAAAATGAACCCAGAATCCTGGTTGGCACCCAGGTAAAAAAGTGTACAGTTTTCTGTCTACTGCCTTCTGTTGCTCCACTACAAGCCGTAGTATGAGTTAGCAGCGCAACAGAAAACTGTAAACAGAAAACTGTAAACTAAATTATGTCTGTTCACAATCCCGATATTAAGCGCGTTACTACCCATACGCTTCAGGAATTGAAAAGCCGGGGCGAGAAGATCTCGGCCCTTACCGCCTATGATTATTCGATGGCGCGCGTGGTCGATACCGCCGGCGTAGAAGTTATTCTGGTTGGCGATTCGGCGTCCAACGTGATGGCCGGTCACGAGACAACGTTGCCTATCACACTCGATCAGATGATCTATCATGCTGGTTCGGTAGTACGAGCGGTGAAACGGGCGTTGGTGGTCGTTGACCTGCCATTTGGTTCGTATCAGGGCAACTCATCAGAGGCGCTTCGCTCGGCCATTCGGATCATGAAAGAGTCGGGTGCCCATGCCGTAAAGATGGAAGGCGGCAGCGAAATCCGCGAGTCGGTGTCCCGGATTTTAAGCGCTGGTGTACCCGTGATGGGGCACCTTGGCCTTACCCCTCAATCGATTTATAAATTCGGCACCTACGCTGTGCGGGCGAAAGAAGAAACTGAAGCGCAGAAACTGATCGATGATGCGTTGATGCTTCAGGATATTGGCTGTTTCGCTACCGTACTGGAAAAAATACCGGCGGCACTCACCAAACAGGTCTCAGAGCAATTGGTCATTCCCACCATTGGTATAGGAGCCGGCCCCGATGCCGATGGCCAGATTCTGGTTATTCATGACATGCTGGGTATCAATACAGAGTTTAAGCCCCGCTTTTTACGTCGCTACGCCGACCTGCATACGGCAATGCTGGAGGCCATCACGCATTACGTGGATGATGTGAAAGCCAATGACTTCCCGAACGAATCGGAAGCGTACTGAGTTAGTACTAGGCTTTACCGTTGCTAACTGGCCCTGCGCTACGCCGTTATTTATTGTTCACGACAAACGACAGCGTAGGACTAGTTGACAAGGGTAAAGCCTAATGACATTATTATGAAGAAGCGCTTACCTTATTCGGTGGTCTACGAAGACAACCACCTGCTGATTGTCAATAAAGAACCGGGGGTGCTCGTCCAGAGTGACCGGACTGGTGATGTCTCGCTTACTGAATTGCTTAAAGAGTATATAAAAGAGCAATACAATAAACCTGGCGATGTCTTCTTAAACCCTGTTCATCGCCTCGACCGGCCCGTTAGCGGTCTGGTCGTATTCGGACGTACCTCGAAGGCGGTTGAGCGCATGACGGAGATTTTCCGGAAACGGCAGATACAAAAAACGTATTGGGCTGTTGTCAGGCAGCATCCGGCCGAGAAAAAAGGGAAGCTGGTGCATTACCTGGTAAAAGACGAAGCTAAAAATCAGGTAACGGCTTATGACTATGAAGCGCCCGGTTCGCAACGGGCAGAGCTATCGTATCGGTTGCTGGGAAAGATAAACGAACACTATCTGCTGGAAGTAGAACCACTCACGGGCCGCCCCCATCAGATACGTGCGCAACTGGCCGCAATGGGCTGTCCAATTCGTGGTGATGCCAAGTACGGCTATGACCGTGAAGTGCCAGGCAAGAAAATTTACCTGCACGCCCGCCGCCTCTATTTCATCCATCCGGTGAAAAAAGAACCCCTGATTTTACGGGCTGGCCTGCCAGTTGATCCATTTTGGGAAGAGTTCCTCGAGTTGGATAACGAAGAATTCAAAGACAAAAACCTGGATTTCATCTTCTAAACCGGATGAGTACAGCGCAAAATGGCCCTGACACTGTGCATAGGCAGTGTCAGGGCCATTTTTATAGGCACTAAGCCAACCAATCAGCTAAGCTTCCGGCTGTACTGACGTACCTGGCTGCTTATAACTAATATCTGTGCTCATTTGATCGATCACCCGTTCAGCCATGAGAACGGCACCACGAAGCGCGCCGAATACCATGCAAAGCGGTAACAAGATGGGCAGAAACAACACCCATTGCAGAATCATATACAACCGAATCGTTCTCATCTCTCTTACAGGTATTTTTTATGGGTTGGCCAGTCAATCAGAACTGACTATCAATTCCTTTTCAAAACTTGTGCCAACTTTTGTACGGTGGTAAAAATTTGTTCTTTCAAAGTTAATCTTGAGATAATACTAAAACAACAAGATGCCTTTGAATTCGCCTATTAAATTAATTAATTTAACTTAACGTCAATAAAACAAGTCTATAGGTTTACTATTTATACTTATTAACCGTTTGATAACTAATACGTTGACTAAAAAAAAAGCTTTCTAAACCCCGCATGAGGCCTAGAAAGCTTTTTAGATTCGACGAGATTTGTCTACAGGTTTTGTTTCTTTAACTCCTTAACCGCGAAATCAGCAGCGCGGGCCGTCAGGGCCATGTAGGTAAGCGACGGGTTCACACAGGAGGCTGAGGTCATGGCTGCGCCATCGGTCACAAACACGTTCTTAACTGCGTGAATCTGATTGTTGGCATTCAGCACCGAAGTTTTGGGGTCACGACCCATACGAGCTGTGCCCATTTCATGGATACCGATACCAAGGTGTTTCGATTCATCATTGTAGCCGCGCACGTTCTTCAGACCAGCCGCCTCCAACATTTCTACGGCGTCGTTCATCATGTCTTTACGCATCTTTTTCTCGTTCTCGCCATAGGCAGCGTCGAACACGATTTGCGGTAACCCCCAGCGGTCTTTCTGATCGGGCGACAATGTCATACGGTTGTTTGGATCAGGCAGCACTTCGCCGAATCCGCCAATGCCGAAGTTCCAGGGGCCGGGTTTCGTTAGATCTTCTTTGAAATCGGCACCGAAACCATCCACACCAACGCCACGATTCCAACCTGAACGGCTGGCGCCCCCCTGGTAGCCAAATCCACGTAGGTAATCGCGCTTGTCGCCATCCCAGTTACGGTAACGTGGAATGTAGATACCGTTGGCCCGACGGCCGTAATAATACTGATCTTCCATGCCGTCGAAATCGCCAGATGCACCTACGCCAAGGTGGTGATCCATGATATTCCGGCCCAGTTGATCTGAATCATTTCCCATTCCGGTTGGGAAACGGTTCGATTTCGAGTTCATCAGAATTGCCGTAGTACCAAACGCCGAGGCGTTAACGAAGATGATTTTCGCAAAATATTCGCGCACAGCCTTCGTGTTCTGGTCAATGATACGAACACCCGTAGCGCGACCTTTCTTTTCATCGTACAGAATTTCCGACACAATAGAATCGGGGCGCAACGTAAGGCGACCAGTAGCCACTGCCGCTGGCAGCGTGGCCGACTGGGTGCTGAAATAAGCACCGAATGGGCATCCCCGCATACACTGGTTCCGGTACTGGCAGGCAGCACGGCCCAGGTTAGTGTGAACAGCTTTAGGATCGGTCAGGTGAGCAGTACGTCCCATGATGATATGCCGTTTACCAAACGACTTCTCAACCCTCGCTTTCACTTCCTTTTCCACGCAGTTCATCTGCATAGGAGGCAGGTAATTACCGTCTGGTAATATACTGAGGCCGTCTTTTCCACCGCTGATACCGGCAAATCCTTCCACGTATGAGTACCAAGGCTCAATGTCTTTATACCGAATAGGCCAGTCGATCCCAACACCTTCTTTCAGATTGGCCGTAAAGTCGGCATCCCCATGGCGGTAGCTTTGCCGCCCCCACATCAATGACCGGCCACCTACGTGATAGCCACGAATCCAGTCCATCGGTCGTTTTTCGATGTATGGATTCAGGGAATCGTTTTCAAAATGGTGGCGCCACTCTTCGTTGGCCGTATAGCCTGTACGCATGTTGGCCCAGTACTCTTCAGCCGCCTGTGTGGTGATTCGGCCCCGGTGAGGAAAATCCCAGGGATTGTTGGTGGCCGTAACGTACCCCTCAACGTGTTTAATGTCGCGGCCCCGCTCCAGCATCAGTACACGCAGTCCTTTTTGCGTCAGTTCTTTTGCGGCCCAGCCACCGGATATACCCGACCCAACCACGATAGCGTCGTAGGTCATGTCTTTCTGAGCGTCGATATTGAGATTCATCTTCTTAAGTTTGCAGTTTTCAGTTTACTGTTTTCTGTTGCTTCGCTTTGGATTCAGTAGCACTAAGCAGCGCAACTGTAAACAGCAAACTGAAAACAGTAAACTCTTTTTAGATTGCCCAGGCCTTCTGACCGGGTTTCAGGGGAACACAACCGTCGTAACGGCCAGGAATAGCGACGTACTCGAGCGCCTGTGTAGCGCCAATTTCGGAGGTGAAATAGCCCATTAGCGTCAGGTCTTTCAGCATGGCAAAAAATGGCGTTACATTACGCTTCTCGGCGGCAATCTGCACATCCTGTTGCCCGGCTACCGCACGGGCTGCATCAGCTTTCTGTTGCTTGGCGGCTGCTTCCAGCTTTTTCATCAACTCAATTTTCTGCGTGTTATCGAGTTGCGAGAATGATTTTCCGTAGCTGTCCTGACTCATTTTCTGCGTCATGGTGAGGCCGTCGAGGAATCGTTGTTGATCGGCTGCCGGGTAGCAGTCTTTCAGCACAACGTCTATGATCTCATTGACTTTGGCGGCTTTAGCACCAGGCGTCTTGGTTGTAGGAATAATCACGTCGGCCAGGTCAGCAACCAGCGCGTCCTGATCAGCGGTGAAAAGGACGGGTTTGCCCGTAGCAACCCGTTGTGCTGCCGAAGCCTCAAGCGTTTCGGCCAACGCGGATGAGCCAAGGCCGGGTAGCGTCATTGTCGCACCCACCATTGTGGCCACCCGCAACAGGGCGTCGCGTCTGTTCATAGGAGAAATATGTTAGAATACTGTATGAAAACGTTATACCAGAACACAAATGTATATAATAACAAGAGGGAATTGGACGGTTTTTCCAAGATTCAACCGACCATTTTTCAGGCGATCACCAAGTAGCTGTAAGTCGCTGATACCTAAATACTAAGCGAGTTTATATAGCATGCGTACACGATCTGTTCCGTGCTGTCTGTATTTTTACCCAGACGAGACTTTTCATCTATGACAATTAGTTTGATTGCCGCAATGGCACAAAACCGGATCATCGGCCGCGACCGGGCCGATGGCCGTCCTGATCTGCCCTGGCATCTTCCCGACGATTTTGCTTATTTCAAACAGAGAACCAGTGGGCATGCCATCATTATGGGCCGGAAATCACTGGATGCGCTGGGGAAGCCGTTGCCAAAACGAACGAACATCGTGATCACGCGAAACCCTGATTTTCAAACGAATGGCGTATTGGTCGTTCATTCACTCGACGCGGCCATTGATGCCGCGGAGCAGGTAGAGGCTACTCATGAACAACCTGAACTGTTTGTCATTGGCGGGGCCGAAATCTATGCGCTGGCCCTGCCCATGGCGGATCGTATCTATCTGACCGAAGTGCAACGTACCTACGAAGGCAATGCGTCGTTCCCTGAATTCGATAAGAAAGACTGGCATGAAGTCAGCCGGCAGCACCACCCCGCCGACGAACGCCACGAAGCCGCCTTCGATTTTGTGGTATATGAACGGCATCCGTAGAGACGCAAGCGTCTCTACGGATGAGATTACCGGCTGATATCGATTACTTCAAATTCTATTTTTCCGGCGGGTACTGTGATTTCCGCAACTTCACCTACTTTTTTTCCAAGCAGGCCTTTACCGATCGGTGAGCCAACCGAGATACGGAACTGTTTCAGATCGGCTTCTTCTTCCGACACCAGCGTGTAGGTCACTTCAGCCCCGGTCTTCTTATTCTTGATCTTTACTTTCGACAGCACCGACACGATCGACGTGTCGATCGATGATTCGTCGAGCAGGCGGGCATTGGCCAGTACTTCCTCGAGCTTTGAAATTTTCAGTTCGTGCAGCCCCTGGGCATCTTTGGCTGCATCATATTCAGCGTTTTCGCTAAGGTCACCTTTGTCACGTGCTTCGGCAATCTGGTGGGCAATGGCCGTACGACCTTTTGTTTTCAGATCGTTCAGTTCGGCTTTGAGCCGGTTCAGGCCCTCTTCTGTGTAATAATTAATTTTAGACATAATATGCTGGTGTCTTGTACTTTAGACAATCGTCCCTGGTAGCTTTCACGGACAGGAGCAACTATTAGGAACATACGTTTTAGACAAAAAAAAGAACGGTCCACCGACCGTTCTGCAACAAGTTTGTTTGTTTTGCAGCCTGTCAGAAGAACCAACCTTTAATAATGTGTGCGCGTTGTTGTCGCATCGGGTTGAGATGGCGTTTTGACAAATGTACTACTTCGGAACCGCCTTTGTCAACATACGTATCCTGGTTTCTAAAAAACTGAAAAATGGGTTACTAACTACCAGCCCTCAACGTACCTACAAACGAGCTATATGAACAACGCATTGCGTATTGTGTTTATGGGCACCCCCGATTTTGCGGTGGCCAGCCTGCAACGACTGCTGACTGGCGGATGCCAGGTGGTAGCGGTTATTACGGCACCTGACCGGCCTTCGGGACGTGGCCTGCAGCTGGTGCCATCGCCCGTGAAAAAAGCAGCTCTGGCAGCCGGCTTACCGGTACTACAGCCCGAAAAACTGCGCGACCCGGCGTTTTTGGGCGAACTGGCTAATTATAATGCTGACCTGCAAGTTGTTGTAGCCTTCAGAATGCTGCCCGAGGCCGTTTGGGCCATGCCCCGCATTGGCACGTTCAACCTGCACGCCTCGAAGCTACCGCAGTACCGGGGAGCAGCCCCCATTAACTGGGCGATCATCAATGGCGAAACAGAAACGGGAGTGACTACCTTTTTCATCGAGAAAGAGATCGATACGGGTCAACTGATTTTCCAGGAAACGGAGCCAATTCACGCCAGCGATACCGCAGGTACGTTGCACGACCGCCTGATGGAACACGGCGCTGATCTGGTGCTGCGAACGGTTCAGGCCATTGAGTCCGGGACGTACCCACGAATGGCCCAGTCAGCAAGCGACTCGCTGAAGCCTGCACCTAAACTGCACCGGGAAACAACCGAGATCAACTGGAATCAGCCGGCCGCCAGCGTTCGCAACTTCGTTCGGGGCCTCTCGCCCTACCCTGCCGCCTGGACCCTGTTGAACAACAAGTTCTATAAGATCTATGCGACGTCGGTCGCTAACGAAAGTCCCGCGTTCGATGCCCAACCGGGCGAAGCTTACACCGACCACAAAACGAAGATCCTGGTGCGCGCTGCCGATGAGTGGCTCTCCGTCGACGAACTACAGGCGGAAGGGAAACGCCGAATGGCGGTAGGTGATTATCTGCGCGGCAATACAATTTAGTCCTACCAACTGCTGCTACACTGTTGCAGGCCGCTTACCTTTTGCTAATCGTGTTAATCCATTACGGTCTCTTTTCCGTACTTGGTACGACACCTACTAACCGCTGTTTTTTGGCTAACACGATTCTTCTGACCGGTGCGAACGGCTTCCTGGGAAGCCATATTGCCCGTGAGCTGCTGGCTCGCCGGTATGTGGTGAAGGCACTGATACGCCCGGGTAGCAACCGGTCTACGTTACCCAATATTCCCATCGAGCTCGTTGACGGCGATATTACTAATGCAGACGACGTTATGAGGGCAACGGCGGGCTGTGCAGGCGTCATTCATGCGGCTGCCCTGGCCCAGGTTAATCCGGCGCGTAACCCGGCCGTTTGGGCGGTCAATAAAACCGGTACAGCGCACGTGATTCGGGCGGCTAAAGAGCTGGGTGTTCGCAGACTGGTTTACGTCGGTACGGCCAACGTATTTGGCTTCGGCACCAAAGAGAAGCCCGGCAACGAGCAACAGCCGTACTCAGGACAACGGTATGGGGTCGATTATGTAGACAGTAAAGTGGCTGCCAGCGAGCTGGTCAGGCAAGCTGCCTGCACGGATGACCTGCCTGCTGTGTTGGTGCATCCATCGTTCCTGGTTGGTCCGCTCGACAGAAAACCTACCTCAGGGGCCATGCTACTGGCCATAGCCCGGCGACAGGTGCCGGGCTACACCGTTGGTGGCAAGAATTTCATTCATGTGCGCGATGCGGCCATAGCTACTGTGAATGCGCTAACTATGGGGCGCATTGGCGAGTCCTATATTCTGGGGCACGAAAACCTTACCTACCAGGAAGCGTTTACGTTAATGGCAGAACTGGCTACTGTTCGTCCGCCTCAGCTTGCGCTGTCGCCGGGTCTGACACGGTTATACGGCCAGTTTAACGACTGGTGCGCCAAGCTGACGGGCAAACCGGCCCAGGTAACCCTGCCAATGGCTATGATGGCCAATGACGGCCATTATTTTTCGTCGGAGAAGGCGATCCGCGAACTCAACTTACCGCAAACGCCTATTTGGGAAGCCATTCTGGAAGCTTACAACTGGTTTACCGCTCATGGACACGTCTATTGATAAACGCGCTTTGCCAACTAATCGCACTGCCAACCAGGTCGTGAAGGCTGGTCAGCAACGTACCCAGCCGTTGTCTACCGGCCTTTTCGCGGGCAAAGTAGCGCTGATTACGGGGTCGGAGTCGGGCATTGGCCGTGAAACGGCTCGTGAATTAGCCCGTCAGGGGGCCTGCGTAATGTTGAACGGTCTTCGTGCTGAGCGGCTTGCCGAAACGCTGAACACCTTTACCGAGGCTGGGTACGTTGCCGAAGCCTGTGTGGCTGATGTGACCTGTTATGTAGCCTGCCAGCGGCTGGTTGCTGAAACAATTGCCAGCTTCGGGCAGCTCGACATCCTGGTGACCAATGCCGGTATTTCCATGCGTGCCTATTTTAACGATCTCGATGTAGATGTGTTCCGGGCAGTCTGTGACAGTAACATCTACGGTACGGTTTATCCGTTGAAAGCGGCCTTACCTCACCTGCTTGCCACGAAAGGCTGTGTCACGTTTATTTCGTCGATCTCCTCACTGAACGGGATTCCCAGCGGCTCAGCTTATTGCGCAGGAAAAGCCGCAGTGACCAATCTGGCCCATACGCTTCGGTTAGAATGGCATAAAACAGGTATGCACGTGGGCGTGATTCACCTCGGTTTTACGACCAATGACCCGGAGAAACGGGTATTCGCCGCTAATGGCGATCCCGTACCGTTGGCGCATCGCCCCCCTCGCTGGCAGATGTCGCAGGCGGCAGTAGCCAAAGCCATTGCCCGGCATATTCATCGGCGCCGCAGCAACACCGTGTTAACTGGCATGGGCAAACTGAATGCAACGCTGAGCCGCTTTTTTCCCGGCCTGGTCGACTGGATCGTGCTAAAGAGCATGAAGCTCAGACCGGAATTATACGTGTAAAGTTGTTTTTGACAGCGATTTTAGGGTCTTGGCCCATAACTCACATGAGTTATGGATTAAACCTGGTCGAAGGGCCCGCATGCAAAGCAATACACTAATTATCAATTAGTTACTGACAGAAGTGTCCATAATTCACGGTACCTACTGCCTAAGAATGATCGATGTGACTAGCCACCGGTTTAGGAGACTGGGGCTGCACGTACTCTTTCAGGGCACCAACCGTGAAGGCAATGGCAATGAGTGTGCATACCCCTCCGGCCATATACGGCGCCCCGGGAAAGTAAATGGGCGCACCTGGCTTGGTAAAATAGGCAAACAGATTCGTCATCAATACCGGGCTAACAATAGCCGTAAGACTCATCAGGCTGGTTAATGCCCCCTGCAATTCGCCCTGTTCATTAGGAGGCACCTGTCCCGAAATAATTCCCTGGATTGCAGGCCCTGTTATGCCAGCAAACGAGTAGGGAACAATAAGCGCGAAGGCCATCCAGCTCTCATTGGCGAAAGCGAAGCCCAGAAAGCTGAACACATAAATGATCATGCCTAAAAAAACAGACCGTTTTTGGCCAATTCTCGGAATGATGACGCGAATCAGTCCACCTTGCACGATGGCGACGGCCAGCCCGATAAGACCCAGCGAAATGCCAACCATTTTCGTATCCCAATTAAAGCGCAGCATCGTGAAATACCCCCATACCGACTGCATCACCTGCCCCGCCACATACAGGAAAGCCAGTGCCACGATCAGGCCTACCAACGACCGGTAGCGCCGTAACGCTTTAAACGACCCAACTGGATTGGCCCGCTGCCAGCTAAAAGCCCGCCGGTTTTCCAGCGACAAGGATTCGGGCAGCACAAAATAACCATACAGCCAGTTTACTAACGACAGGCAGGCTGCGGCGTAGAAAGGAGCCCTGATGCCGTAACTGCTGAACAGAGCGCCCAGCGTTGGCCCAACGATAAAGCCCAGGCCAAAGGCGGCGCCGATAAGTCCGAAGTTCTGCGCCCGTTTATCAGGCGTGCTGATATCAGCAATGTAGGCGCTGGCCGTTGTGAAGCTGGCCCCGCAGATACCAGCCGCAATACGGGCAAAAAACAGCCAGCCGATTGTGGGCGAATAAGCCGATACCAGGAAGTCGAGCCCCAGGCCGAACAGGGAGATAAGCAGCACCGGCCTGCGCCCGTACTGGTCGCTGAGGCCACCCAGAATGGGTGCGCAAACAAACTGCATGACGGCATAGGCAAACGTGAGCCACCCGCCATACTGCGAGGCCACGCTTAGTCCCTGGCCCGTTAGCTCTTCAATCAATCTGGGCACCACCGGCACAATCAACCCAATGCCAATACAGTCGACAAGAACCGTAATGAAGATAAAAATCAGTGCTGGACTACGTTTATCAGCCATATAAATGGTACCCTTTTGAACAAAGGCTGCAAGTTACGATGTTTCGGCAGGTAGTCGGTGAACATGCCTATCGACAATCCGCTATGGAACTCACTATCAGCACACCAGCCCTTCTTTTTTCAACAGTTTCGTTGTTGATGATTGCCTTTACCAACCGTTTTCTGGCTATTGCCAGCCTTATCCGTGATTTGCACGATAAATTCAGGACCAACCCCGAGACGGTTTATGTTGACCAAATTAGAAACCTTCACCGTCGTCTCCGTCTGATTCGCAACATCCAGATTCTGGCGGTGCTGAGCCTGCTGGTAAGTGCCGTGTGTATGGCGCTGATCTACTGGAACAATCAGCTGGCAGCCAGTTATCTGTTTGGGCTGGCCCTGGTACTTCAGATTTCGGCACTGGTCATTTCGGTGGTCGAGATCTCTATCTCCATCAATGCCTTGCATATTGAGCTCAGCGATATGGAACAGGAACTTGGCCACCGCCGCTTCGATTTGTTTGCGCTCCGGCCGCGTTCAGGGGCTAACCCCGACACGCCACATTAATAGTCCGGGAACAAAGCCGGCGGCGCTTGTTAGTAGAGTAGAGGTGTACATTAGGGCAAACGCCGAGCAGATAAACCTCTGCTGCCGGACAAGCTAAATGGGAAAACGGTTTATATTTGCCCGTTACACATCCACCTCGCGGCTCTAATGACGTATTGCTTAGGAATAAAAGTAAAATCAGGTCTGGTAGCTATCGCCGACACACGGTTGACGTCGGGCACCGAAGTTTCCATGAACCGGAAGATCACTGTCCACGAGGTCAAGAATCATTCGCTGTTCATTATGACCTCGGGCCTACGGTCAGTGCGTGATAAAGCCATAACGTATTTCCGCGAAGTACTGGCCGAACAGGACCAGACATTCAACAAGCTCTACAAAGCCGTGAATGCCTTTGGCGAACAGGTCAAACGGGTGGCAGCCGAAGACAAAGAGTCGATTCAGGCGTCGGGGATGCACTTCAACCTCAATGCCATTGTGGGCGGCCAGTTACAGGACGATGACGAGCACAAGCTTTTTTTGCTCTACCCGGAGGGCAACTGGGTTGAAGTCGATTCGGGGTCTCTTTTTAAGATCATTGGCAATTCCGGGTATGGCAAGCCGCTGTTATTCAGAAATTTAACCTATGACGCCACGCTTCAGGAAGCCTTGAAAATTGGCTTTCTGGCCTTCGATGCTACCCGCGTCAGTGCCAACGATGTGGATTACCCGCTCGATGTAGTGGTCTATACTAAAGACAGCTTTCACATGACCGAACACCGGCTGGAGAAAGACGATATGGACGAAATCTCGCACCAATGGAGCGCGTTGCTTAATAACTCGGTGCGCAGGCTTCCTACCTATTGGATGGACCCCATCTTCGATAAAGTGGCAGTAGGAAACGGGCAGGGCGCGTAGGTAATCGCCAGCGAAACCACTGCCTACCGACTCTTTAGCATACTTTCTGACTAACGTCTATACCCTCATGCGCCTGTCTGTTAAGCATCAGCTGCGATACCAGTATGACCACCCCGTTGTGCTGCAACCGCATATGCTCTACCTGTATCCGCGCACGTACCCGTATCAGCGCCTGCAACAGTATGAGCTGACGATCGAACCAACCCCATCGAAGGTGGTCCGAAACGTAGATGTAGAAGGGAATGTACAGCAGCTGGTTTATTTCAGCGGCCCTACCAGTCAACTGCATATCACCGCTGAGGTAGAGGTTGATTCTGACCCCTTCAATTCGCTCGACTTTGTGCTTTTTCCGTTTGAAGCCCAGCGCGTTCCGCTAAAATACCCGGCCGAGGTACGTCCACTTCTCGAAACGTACCTGACCCGCGAAGGCGTAACGCCTACCATTGAAACCTGGGCGCGGCAGTTGGCGTCGGGAGTTAACTGGCAGACAGTCCCCTTTCTAATAGCACTGAATAATGCCATCCGGCAGTTTACGTATGCCGTTCGGGAAGAAGGGGCTCCGTACCCGCCCGAGCAGACGCTGCTGGAGCAGCGCGGTTCGTGCCGTGACTACACCACCCTGTTCATGGCTGCCTGCCGAAGCCTCGGTATTGCTGCCCGGTTCGTGAGCGGGTACCTCTTTGGCTCAGCACAGCAGGAACATCAACTTCACGCCTGGGCCGAAGTGTATTTACCCGGTGCCGGGTGGCGCGGTTTCGACCCTACTGAAAATACGGTGGTTGTCAATAATCACATTTTTCTGGCTTCATCGGCCAAAGCAGAGCTGACCGCCCCCGTTAGTGGCACTTTCACGGGTAAAGCCAACTCCGTACTGGCAGCCAATGTGCACATTGATAATGAACCATGAACAACGTACCCAGCCAGCTCCTACGCATCAGAGGGGCTGGGTACGTTGTTCGTGCGCTTACCCACCCGCTTTTCTGGCACCGTATTTCTTGCCAGTCAGGTACGCCAGGATTTTTTCCCGGTGATCGCCCTGAATCTGAATTTCGCCGTCTTTGACAGTCCCCCCCGTCCCACAGCTATTCTTCAGCTGCTTCCCAAGGTCAGCCAGATCGGCATCAGTACCGATAAAGCCCCGCACAACCGTCACCACTTTCCCGCCCCCTTTCCGGTCAAGCCATAGTTTAAGCTGTTGCTGCTGCGGTGGTAACGTATCGGCGGCAGGCTCGCTGTTTGTTTCGTATTCGTGATCGGGATTCGTTGAATAGACTATCCCTGTATAGTTTTTCTTACTCATAGTAGCTGACCTCACGGTTTACATCAATACTAATAAACTACCGGGCAATACCCGAACGGTACAGCTTTCGCCGGGCAACGTTAAGGGTTCTCCGTCTGCGTGGGCCAGCAAAGGGGCATCGCTTTGGATAGTGGCCTCCTGTAGGCGCTGCCCAGACCAGTAGGTCGACTGGTTCAATGTCTTGCGAAACAACTGCCAGCCGATTACACTGACCATGTGTGTTGGAAACAGCTTTATCTGGCAGAGGTCCAGTTTACCGTCGGCAATGTTGGCGGTTGGCGCCACCCAGGCATTGTTCCCAAACTGTCCCGCATTGGCGGCCGTCAATGAAAAGAGCGGGCCGGTCTTTTTATCGTTGATCACGTAGGTGGCAGGCCGGTAGCTCCAAAAGGACTGATAGGCCGTTTTGATGTATGTCTGTAGCCCCCGAACAGGTTGCCGCGCAAAGGCATGGGCTACATACGCTTCAAAACCCAGCCCGGCCGTGCAGAAGAACGGGTGCCTGTTCAATTCACCGCTGTCAATCAGTACCGGTTTACCGGCCAGTGCCCGCGTCACCGCTTTCTGCGGGTTCATTGGCAATCCCAGATGACGCGCCAAGCCGTTGCCCGAGCCCATTGGCACAATACCCAGCGCAGTAGAGGTGTGCCTGAGCGCACGGGCTGTTTCGTTGATCGTTCCGTCACCACCCATGACCAGCACCCGGCGAATGCCCTGTTGCACAGCCTGCGCTGCCAGCTCGGTAGCATGCCCCGCATAAGCAGTCGTCACCATCTCGGGGTGGTATGCCTGCCGGCCGGCTTCGGCGGCGATGAAGGCGCGCAGCCCTTCTTTCTGAGCCAGTGGCAACGTACCCGACAACGGGTTAATGATAACGAGCAGATCGGTAGTGGCCATGTATCAGGCGAAAAAAATGAACATCAGGGCAATGAATACGAGGATAAACAAGTAATACCACCCGTCGGAAAATACATAAGGCTTATATTCCCGATAAAAATCACGTAGCCATTTCATGCTGCAAAGTTCGCCAAAAAATGAGACACCTCTGTTTTCTTCTCGTGCTGTCTGTTGTCGCTACCAGCAACATGGCTACTTCTTACGCGCAAACCACTGCCGACCGGCAAACAATTCTGGGCCTGTTGAAACGCCAGACTGATGATTGGAATGCCGGCCGGGTAACCGACTTCATGAACGGCTACTGGCCTTCTGATTCGCTGACATTTGTTGGTAAAGCCGGCATCACTTACGGCTACGACGCCACATTGGCCAACTACAAGAAACGCTACCCCGACCGCGACAGCATGGGTACGCTGGTTTTCACCATCCTGACACTTGACTTCCCTGGCAGGAACGTGGCTTACGTTATCGGCAAATGGCATTTGACCCGCCCCAAAATTGGCGATGCAGGTGGCCATTTTACCCTTCTCTGGGAAAAGAAAAAAGGGCGCTGGGTCATTACCAGCGACCATTCCTCGTAGCCCTGGCCAGTGAAAAACAGATCAGTAGGCGGCCTCCTGATAAGCGGTTGCAGTCGTTTGTTCATCAGTCTCGCCTTTTAACCGGTGTGGATGTAGCTGGTAGGCATATCAGCTAGCCGTATCTTTACAAAATGGTTACGACTACGCCAAAGCCCGCTTTACCCTTTAGCAGCCTTCGACAATCCTTTGAGGGCGATCTGTACTTTTCGGATTCGGCCGAGCACCTGGCACAACGGGCCATCTATGCTACCGACGCCTCCGTGTATCAGGAGATGCCGGTAGCGGTAGCCATTCCGCGTACGGTCGAAGACATCAAGCGGTTGATCCGGTTCGTAAAAACGAATACCCAACCCGGCGCACCACTGGGCCTGATTCCCCGCGCTGCCGGTACCTCGCTGGCCGGGCAGGTAGTGGGCAATGGCATCGTAGCAGATATTGGCACCTATTTTACCAGCATCCTCGCCATCGATCCCGACGAGCGCTGGGTACGTGTGCAGCCGGGCGTTATCCGCGACGACCTGAACGTAGCCCTGAAACCCTACGGCCTCATGTTCGGGCCCGAAACCTCAACGGCCAGCCGGGCCATGATCGGCGGAATGATTGGCAACAACTCCTGCGGCCTGCATTCGATTGTCTGGGGCACCACCCGCGACCATCTCCTTGAGGTGCGGGCAGTACTGGCCGACGGCGCCGAGGTAACCTTTGGCCAGTTGAGCAGCGATGAATTTGCCGCAAAATGTCGGGGCGAGCATGTTGTGAGCCCGCTTGAACAGCAGATATACCAACAGGTTCATAGCTGGCTTTCTGATTCCACTATCTGCCAGCAGATCCGCGACGGTTACCCCAACCCGGCCGTCAGCCGCCGCAATACCGGCTACGCACTGGATGCGTTGGTGGCGTCCCTCACCCCCGGCCCCTCCCGCAGCGGCGGACCGCCCACGTTGGGAGAGGGGCCGGGGGTGAGGGACGGCATAAACCTCGCTCACCTCATTGCCGGGTCAGAAGGCACACTTTGTTTCATTACGGAAGCCAAACTGAACCTATTGCCGCTGCCGCCTGCACACGTGGGTCTGGTATGCGCGCATTTCGAAACACTACGTCAATCACTGGAAGCCAATCTGGTGGCGCTGGACCACCATTGCTATGCCTCTGAACTGGTCGACGATTACATTCTTCAGTTAACGAAAACGAATATCGAGCAGGCCAAGAACCGGGCTTTCGTGGAGGGAGACCCAAAGGCCGTGCTGATGGTCGAGTTTTTTGGCGAAACGGAACAGGAAGTGCAGGCCCGGACAGCGCAATTTGTGGAGGCCTTGCAGGCGAACGGATTAGGGTATGCTTATCCGGTGCTGTTTGGCGACGATACCAAAAAACCGTGGGCGCTGCGCAAGGCTGGCTTGAGCATCATGTATAACGTACCTGGCGATGCCAAACCCGCCAACGTGATCGAAGACTGCGCCGTAGCGCCTACCGACCTGCCCGACTACATCGATGAGCTGACCGTGATGGCCAAAGAAAACCACGGCCTCGATCTTGAGTATTCGGCACATGCGGGAGCCGGTGAGCTGCACGTACTCCCTTTGATCAACCTGAAAACGACACCCGGCCGCGAAACCTTCCGGGCGTTATTGCGCGATACAGCCCAGTTGGTGAAGAAATACGGGGGCTCCCTCTCGGGCGAACACGGCGACGGACGGTTGCGCGGCGAGTTTATCGCCTACATGCTTGGCCCCGAAAACTATCAGCTCTGTAAAGACGTAAAAGCACGCTGGGATCCTCAGAATCTGTTTAACCCAGGCAAAGTGGTTGATAGCCCACCCATGAACGAGCAGCTACGCTACCCGGCCGATGTTGTTATTCCGCAGCCTAAGACCGTCTTCGATTTCAGCGCGGCGGGTGGCCTGCTCGAAGCCGCCGAAAAATGCTCAGGCTCTGGAGACTGCCGCAAAACCCACCTCTCGGGCGGAACCATGTGTCCCAGCTACATGGCCACCCGCCGCGAGCATGACACCACCCGTGCCAGGGCCAATATGCTGCGCCATTTCTATAGCGGTAAAAGCGTTGCTGAGGCCGAAGTGAAAGACGTGCTCGATCTATGTCTATCCTGCAAAGCCTGCAAGGCCGAATGCCCCAGTAGCGTAGACATGACCCGCATGAAGGCCGAGTTCACGCAGCAGCTGTACGATGAAAAAGGAATACCGCTCCGGGCCAGACTTGTCGGAAATTTCACGCGCCTGATGAAGCTCGCCAGCTATGTGCCCTGGGCCTACAACGGCCTGTATAATACGCCTGCCCTCCGCCGCATCGCCAACCGGCTGGTTGGTTTCCACCCCGACCGGACGATGCCGCATCTGGAGGAGTTTACGGTTTCCCGTTTACTGTCTTCAGTTGCTCCACCACATAGCAGCGCAACAGCAAACAGTAAACAGCAAACAGTAAACTTGTTTTTAGATGAATTCACGCGCTTCAACGATGGGTCTGTTGGCGAAAAAGCCGTGAAACTGATGCAGGCGCTCGGCTATACAGTCTCCCTACCAAAGGCCGAAGAAAGTGGCCGAACGTACCTGTCGAAAGGATTTGTGCGTGAAGCCAAGGAGTTGGCCATCCGCAATGTGCTGGCGCTGCGGGATCACGTTTCAGCCGAAACCCCATTGATTGGCCTGGAACCGTCGGCCATTCTTACCTTCCGGGACGAATACCCTGACCTGGTGCCTGATGCACTGAAAGCCGACGCCCGTCGGCTAGCTCAGCATACGTACCTGCTGGACGAGTGGATAGCCAGCGAAGCCGATGCCGGACGAATTACGGCCGATCAGTTTACCAGCGAAGCACGTACAATAAAACTCCACGGTCACTGCCACCAGAAAGCGCTCTCACTCATAAGCCGATCGGTCGATGCGCTATCGATTCCGACCAACTATCGGGTTGAGCTTATTCCATCGGGCTGCTGCGGCATGGCGGGCTCATTTGGCTACGAAGCAGAGCACTACGCTTTATCGATGCAGATCGGTGAGCTTGTGCTTTTCCCGGCCATACGTAGTGCCCGGGCCGATGCCTTATTGGCAGCGCCAGGTACATCTTGCCGCCACCAGATTAAAGATGGCACGGGGCGAGTGGCGCAGCACCCAGCCGAAATTCTTTTCGATGCGTTGCTGAAGCGGCCCTGATACCAGCTAGCCTGCGATTGGCCCCACATTAATTTTTACATTTTTTCAACCTTTTCCTCGTTGATGCCTAACAACTTAGGAAGCAGAGACGTTATTCACGTATCAATCGACTAGTTCGATAGAGATAACCAACTTAACGTCATGAAAAAGATCACACTCCTGGGTGCTATGCTGGTAGCTGGCTTAACACTCAACGCAACGGCCCAAACAACGCCAACAACCCCAACGACGGTACCGTCGACCGTGCCATCAACACCAGCTGGCATGCCGCAAACAGGCACTACGACGGGTACGCCGTCGACCAACGGTACCTATAACAACTCGACAAACCCGACAACAACGGGTACGTACCAAACCCAGCCGAGTGCTTCGTCGACTAACGGCACAACCTATCCGCAGGGCCAGAATCCAACGGCTTATCCACAGGGGCAAATGCGGAATGGTACCACACAGAGTGGCACTACGCAGAGCACCACAACCAATGGCACGTATTCGACCCAGTCGGATCGTACCATGCGGAATGGACAAACGCAAAATTCAAACCGGACCCGTTCAACTGACCGTACAACTATGGACCAGACGGACACGAACCGGGGAAATAACTCAACGAACCGGACCCGTAGTACCACTACTGGCAGTCAGAGTACAACAACGCGCCCAAATTCAACAACGAATTAGCAGTAGTTTACTACTAAGGGAATCATTTAATATATCAACTGTGTTAAATGATTCCCTTAGTAGGTATTATCAGTCTTTTTAATGAATACGCTTCTCCTCTTTCTGGGATTGACCCTCACGCCGGCCGCCGATCTGACCGTACAGCAACCGCAGCCTGCCCCCGCTACTCGCCCTACCCAACCACGGAGCCGTACTGCTTCTTCGCCCGTCGATACCATTGGTCGGCGCCGCGACCGCAAGCTCCGGCCCGACTCGCTTCGGCGTGGTGGCGCTTCCCGTGTCGACTCAGTGCGTAAACGGCGATAATCTCGATATTAGGCTTTGGGCCTGAATACTGACATTACGGCGTCATTGGTGGTCAGAAACGGACCGTCAATGAGGTCTATGCAGTAGGGTATAGCCGGGAAGACAACGCCCAGGCACTGACCGATAGCTTTAGGCTTTCCTGGTAAATTGAGGATCAACGTCTGGTTACGAATGCCTGCCGTCTGTCTCGATAGAATGGCTGTGGGCACGTATTTCAGGCTTTCCTGGCGCATCAGTTCGCCAAACCCTGGCAGCATTTTCTGGCAAACCGCTTCGGTCGCTTCGGGTGTTACATCACGCCGGGCCGGGCCGGTACCGCCTGTCGTCACGACCAGGCAGCACCCTTCCTGATCGGCCATCTCAATCATGGTTTGTTCCAGCTGATCCTGCTCATCGGGAATAACCCGATAAACGGGCTCCCAGGGTGAGGTAAGCCAGTCGGTCAGCAGGGCCACTACCGCTTTGCCGGGAATATCTTCGTATACACCGGCACTGGCCCGGTCTGACACGTTTATGATGCCGATGCGGGCTTTCGTTGATTCATTCTCCATAGTGTAAAAGTAGCAACGTACCTGGCTGATTGGGTAATCTGACTGGTTAAACCAAGTGCAGCCGACCACGGTTAGGTATGTATGAAAATGCGGAAGAAATCGGATCTCCCCAGTAAGGTCTGCCCAGTCTGTAATCGTCCGTTTAGCTGGCGGAAGAAATGGGAACGCGATTGGGATAACGTCGTGTATTGCAGTGATCGCTGCCGCGCAGAAGGAAAAAAATAAGGACAAAAAAAAGGCCGGGAGCATTGCTTCCGGCCTTTATTGCGACACCAATATGAATTAAAAAGATTGTACCGAGTTTGACCTCTAGTTGTAGTTTGTATTCTGGGGATCCCAGTTAGTCCAGCCAATTGTCCAGTTGGTAGTACCAAAAGCACCCCGGAAAGTTTCTTTCGTGAAGAAAGCATCAGCCCCTTTGCCATCCCAGATAGCGCCGGTTAACAAGGGTGAGCCAGTACCTGGCAGGAAGTTTGGCGAGGTCAGGTTGAAGTTGTTTGTATTGAGGAGCAACGTAGCTACCTGATCCGATGCAATGACAGTATTGCCATAGGCAGCCGTATTGAAGAACGTCAGCGCTTGAGCAGTAGTGATGCCGGTTGTTGGCAGGTTATCGCCGATTACAGCTGATCCTGACAGTGTATTGGCAATAACAACACCACGCAGTTGCAATGTACCGGCGTTTACGTTCGCCAATGTACCTGTACCACCTGCAACCCCATTATCTAAACGCAGGCCTTCTGGATAACCGAAAAGCAGTGAGTTAAAGATGCTGATGTTGGTGTTACGACGCAGGTGCATTCCTGACTGGTAAGCACCGCTACCGCCTGTTGTGTTAGCGTTTGACGGCGTACCACTGAAGACGAAATTGCTCACGTTAGCAAACACTGCTGAAGTTAATGGCAAGCCGGCATTATTACCGGTTGCTGGTTGACCTGTGTTGGCGAAGTTATCTGACTCAAAGCCGTTTGATCGTGACTGGTCAGCTACACTTGGATCGCGCAACGCCACGGCATACTGTACTTTTCCTGAAAAGCCCCAGTCAGTATCCCAATCATCGTCGAAGCCACGATGGGCAACCAGGTATTTCGCGTTAACCGTGCCGCCGAACCATTCGTATGAATCGTCACCTGAGTACGACACCTGAATATGGTCGATTGTGGTACCAGCACCCACACCGTACAGGGTCAGACCGTTGATTTCGCTACCAGGCGATAGGGCAATGCCAGGAAATTCGATGCGCACATACTGTAACGTACCTGAGTTATCATTCACATCCGTGTATGTACCTGTTTGCCCCGAGATTCCGCCCTCGAACCCAGTAGCAGCTGGCTGGTTAATTGGTGCTTTGCCGATAAGTACAACGCCACCCCAGTTACCATAACCACGCTGCCCGGCAGGCTTGCTTGATGTGAAAACGATGGGATTGGTAGCCGTTCCAGCTGCCACAATTTTCGCCCCGGCTTCGATAATCAGAGTTCCCCCCTTGTTTAGCCCAAGCGGATCCTGATCACCAGCGGTTCCCTTGATAACGGTACCGGGCAAAATGGTCAGCGTCACACCTGATTTTACGTATGTGAAGCCGCGAAGTAGATAGATATTATCAGGGCTCCAGGTTTCATTGGCGGTAATATTGCCTGTCTTTTCAATAACAGGCCGTGGGCCGATGGAAAAGGTCTGCGTGCTGGAAACTTTCTGCCCACCTGTGGCTACAGCGATAGACCCTGCCTGGGCGGCGGCTGGCACCCGCACCACCAACTGAGTAGTCGAAGCCGATACAATCTCAGCAACGGCGTTACCACCAAACGTAACTGTGTTACTGGCGGGGGTCGCGTTGAACTGAGTGCCCGTAATCACAACTGTGCTGTTGACCGGTGCCGATGTAGGGCTTACGTTGGTGATTGACAGCACGGGGGCTGGCTGATCATCATTTTTACAGGCAGTGAACGCAGTGCCAAGTCCGAAGACGACTAACAGCGTGTAAGCCAGTTTGTTTACTAGTTGCATGAGGGATGAATTAAGTTAACTGTAAAATCTTGGACATCAGGGCACAACTACCCGGCGTCCGAACGTATAAATGGCGGATACTGTGTAGTAACTACCCCGGCGGAATGAACGGCGAATCTGATCAGCGCTGGCGGTTTGTGAGGCTACATCTGAACCGATCTTACCATCACGGTTAAAGTCTTCGGATAGCTGGAACGGTTGATTAAGCACATCCTGGATGCCTAACCGCAGTTCAATCCGGTTATTGAATGTCTTCGTCAGGTTAAGATCCACAACGTGGCGGGGCATCTCGTAAATGGTAGGTACGTCTACGTTACCCACGGCAAAAATCCGCTGGCCAAATACGTTGTAAAGGATATTTCCTTGCCAGCCCGATTTAGGAGCAGCATAGTATGCACCCAGGTTCAGCAAATAAGGCGATTGGCCTGCCAGGGGGCGGGCGGCCGATGTTAGGCCACGGTACTGTTGAATTTCGCCACCTAAATCGGGAGCCGTGATCACATCCCCTACGTCGACGCGGCTCTTGATCAGTGACAGGTTACCAACAACCGTCAGGTTCTTCAAAAACTCACTAGCCGACTCCTGGAATCCTTTCCGAATTTCTATTTCAACGCCGTAGTTCTGAGCCGATTGAGCATTCATGAACGTGTACGAAAGCACGTTTGGATTCAACAGCAGCAATGACTCAATGGGGTTACGAAAATGCTTATAGAAACCCGTTACTGAAATAAGCTCGCCCGGAGTCGGGTAAAATTCCCACTTGGCATCCACGTTTTGAATGGTGGCCGTTGTCAGCGTCGTATTTCCCCGGATGGTGGCCAGTAAGCTGAAATCGTAGTATTCGAATGGCGCGATCTCCCGGAACT
Source organism: Fibrella arboris (assembly GCF_041321095.1). Classification (NCBI taxonomy): domain Bacteria; kingdom Pseudomonadati; phylum Bacteroidota; class Cytophagia; order Cytophagales; family Spirosomataceae; genus Fibrella; species Fibrella arboris. The sequence goes on from NZ_JBGGWE010000011.1 coordinate 75,576, forward strand.
CGGGCCGGTTAATGGTTGCCGAATAGGCAAGACGGAAGTTGGTGCGATCCGAAACCTTATAAGTCAGGTTCAACGATGGTAGGGGACTGAATATCCGGTTAGACACCAGCCGCTGGTCAAGGCCGGCAATGGTAGCCCGTAGGCTTTGGTCGTTGTATTCGCCTCGGAAACCTATGGTCAGGTTCGTGCGGGTTCCCAGATAAACATCGCCACTGACGTACCCGGCATAGTAGGTGTTCAGGCCCCGGTACGAGTCTACATCACGGGTACCATCGCGCAGGGTCAAGCCACTCGATCCGTTTACGTTGGCTGCCGTAAAGGCTGAGCCAATATCACTATTCCGGGCGGTTAGTGAATTTTCGCCTACAGGAACGTACCCGTAAAAGCGGGCATTGAAATCGCGGTTTTTTTGTTCGTAATAAACGCCCGCCTTAATCCGGTTAGGCTCGCGATCGGTTGGACCACCGAATGTATGCTCGTAGTTGGCAACGCCCGAGTAAACAAGTTCTTTAAGGCGTGAATAGAAACGGCCCGTTTCTGTGGCGGTAGGATCCTGAGGCGTTACAATGGTGAATGGGCCGGCGGTACCTATAGCGCGGGTTGAGCGCGCACGACGCCAGTCAGGCTCCCAGCGGCCCGTATACCCGAAGCTACCGATCCAGTTCACTTTCGTCAATTCATTAACGGTATGCTCACCGGCCAGTTGCGTAGTCAGGATGCTCCGGTTTTCGAATCGCTCGGAGTAAGCTCGTACATCATTGTTATCGCTTAGGTTCTGCCCTTCCCGAACGGTAGTCTCCGTACTGCTCAACTGATTGAACAGCGTTTTCCACTCGAGATTAAAGAGCGGCGAAATCCGGGCCGACCAGTTATTCAGAATACCTAGGCGCGTTCCCCGACTATATGTTGCGTCGTTGTACTTCTGAGCAGCAGAGTTAGCAACGGGAGAGTTTCCATACAACCGTTGGTCTACGTTGGCAAACTGATTCGTCATCGCGTAGTTAATACTGGTCAGATTACTCATCCGTATAGTGCCAATATCGAACCGGCGACCCGTGTTCAGGGCAAAGCGAATATCAGGCGACACCGTAGTTTGCTGCAAGGCCCAGTTGTTGGGCAGTAATTGGGCGTAAGAAGCACGTTGCAGCGAACCCAGGTTATTGAACGTACCTGAGTTGGAAGGAAAGCTAGTTGGTAGTAGCTGATCCCGATCCCATAGTCCCAACCAGTTTAAGCCACCACGTTCATGCGTTTGAACAGCTTGGCCCGTTGTGCTTCCCCGATAGCCAATTGTTACCCCAGCATCGAGGAAATTCTGTTCGGGGCGTCGCTTTGTGTAGATCTTAATGGCGCCACCGGCGAAATCGCCTGGCAGTTCAGCCAGACCGGTTTTATAGACAATCATCCGGTCGATGATGTTGCTCGGAACCAGGTCGAATGAAAATGAACGGGTATCTACTTCCGTCGATGGCGTGATGACGTCGTTAATGAGCACCGAGTTGTACCGGGCACCCATGCCCCGGATCAGCACAAACCGGTTATCGACGATACTAACGCCGGGTACGCGACGAATGGCAGCGGCGGCATCACGGTCTTGCGATTTCTGAATCTGCTGGGCCGATACACCCACGGCCATTGCCTTGATCTGCTTGATCTCAGTGACAACGGCAATTTCGGTGTTGGTTGTCCGGCCAGCTTTTACAACCACTTCCTGGAGTGATTTGCTATCCTCGACTAATTCGGTTTCCAGCACCGTGGCATTTCCCGATTCAATCCTGACGTTTGGAATCGACTTGGTAGCGTACGACACGTAGCTGATCTGAACCGTGTGTGTACCCGCCGGTACTTTGCTTAACTCAAACTGACCGTTAATGTCGGTGCTGCCGCCCATTGGCGTAGCCAGACCCATTATCTGTACGGTGGCTCCGATAACGGCTTCGTTAGTTTTCCCATCACGAATGGTACCTCGCAGGATACCCGTCTGGGAAAAGGCGCTCACTGATAAGCATAAAAGTGAACAGATAAGTAGTAGATGTTTCATATTGGCGTTGATCCGTTTTAGAATCATGCCGCAAAACTACCGGGGCACTGTTACCTCAGTGTTACGTGAAGGTTACGGGTACATTATGATTAAACCAACGTACCCGCCAACTTGTCTAAGCTATAAATAGCTGACAATCAAGCCTGTTTATTTTTCTCCTCAACAACATTTCGTCATCTAGTATCTTAGCCATAGAATCGACTGTATACTCTCTATTATGCGTACCGTTTATCGTATCGGGCTAGTGCTCATCCTCGTGTTTAGTTTACTTCGCTGCCATCGGGCTACTAAGTCAGGTGGATCAACACGGGTCCTTGTCAGCACGCCGTCGGTTTCCACTGTCGTTTCGCCGCCTACGCCAGCCACTATCGCTGTCGCCAAAATCCCCCCCCGTCCGGCGCCGGTTTTCGATACACTTCTGCTTGAACCCCCATTGGACCCAGGCGCAACCCCACTCAAACGCGAGTTCCGGGCGGTCTGGATTGCCACGGTCGACAATATTGACTGGCCCAGCAAAAAGGGGCTACCCGTTGTCGACCAGCAGCGTGAGTTTGTGGAATTGCTCGATATGAGTCAGCAAACCGGGCTGAATGCGGTGGTTGTTCAGGTACGTGCCGCTGCCGATGCCTTTTACGCTAAGAGCGCCGAACCCTGGTCAGAATGGCTGACAGGCCAACAGGGCCTGGCCCCCGATCCCTTTTATGATCCCATGGAATTCATGATTCGCGAGGCCCGTTCCCGTAACCTCGAGTTTCACGCCTGGCTAAACCTCGACCGGGCCACGTTCAGTAAAACGGCCAGCGTTGCCCCGACCAACATCAGCTATCAGCGGCCTGGCTGGATGGTTGATTATGGCGGCCGTAAGTTGTTCAACCTCGGCCTACCCGAGGTGCGGGCTTATGTGGCCGGAACGGTAGCGAATATTGTTCGCAACTACGATATAGATGGCATTCACTTCGACGACTACTTCTATCCGTTTGGCGCGGTGGGGCAATCGTTTGCCGATGGCGTGGCTTTTCAGACCTATAATCCAGACAAGCTACCCATTGACGACTGGCGGCGGCAAAACATTGACAAGCTCATCCGGCAGATTGGTGATTCCGTTCATGCGGTGAAGCCATGGGTGAAGTTTGGCGTTAGTCCATTCGGCATCTGGAAAAATCAGAAGAGTGACCCCGACGGTTCAGTCACCTTTGGCGGGCAGGCGTATTATGATCTTTACGCTGATATTCGCCGGTGGGCGCGTGAAGACTGGGTCGACTATATGGTGCCGCAAATTTACTTTTCAACCCGCTTCGACCGGGCCAACTACAAAACCCTGGTGGACTGGTGGGTGAAAAACCGGGGCAACCATCACCTGTATATTGGGCAGGGCGCTTACCGGCTGGGCAAGACTACTAAAACGGACACCGGCTGGGGAGAGGCCAGCCAACTGGCCGATCAGATGCGGCACAACCGCCAGTATGCCGACGTAACAGGCAGCGTTTTTTTCAGTGCAAAATCGTTGAAAACAAACATGGCAAACAGCCGTGATTCGTTGCGGCTGAATTTCTACCAGTATCCCGCCCTGATTCCAACCATGTCCTGGCTCGACGCTACGCCACCCGGACAGCCCCAGAATCTGAAAGCGGCCCCGGCTGTTGACGGTGTTGAATTATTCTGGCAGGAGCCAGCGCAGGCCACCGAACTCGATCGCGTACGTTGCTACGTGATTTACCGCACCGATGGCGTCCGCCTACCCCGCACCACCGATCCTCGCCGCATACTGACCATCTGCCGCCCCGAAGAAGGCAACCGCCTCGTTGACCGCACCGCCGACCCGAAGAAAAAGTATACCTACGTGATCACCGCCCTGGACCGCCTGCATAACGAAAGCGCAGGTAGCACACTGGTGTATAAGGGAGGGTTTAACTAGCTCATAAGTTCGCCTACCTGAACGCCGCCATCACCTCCTCTACCGATTTGGCGTCAGGAAAAGCGGCGACAAGCCGGTTGAGTACGCCTTCAACAATGGCATCAGGGCAAGAGGCCCCGCAGGTTAGTAGTATGGTAACGGGTCGGCTAGTCGGTATGTAGTCTTCCGTGACCAGTTCCTGCTTCGTGTGCAGGTTATAGTGGCTGATCAGTTTATCAGACAGGATCTTCCGGTCTGACTCGATGAAATAGGTAGTCAGCTTCTCTTCGCAAAGCTCAACAATGTGCTGTGTGTTCGAGGAGTTATAGCCACCTGCAACCACGGCAAAATCGGCTGGGTACGTTAGTAAGGCGTATGTCGCGTCCTGGTTATCATTGGTGGCGTAGCAGAGCGTATCGCGTGTGTTGGCGAAATGTTCTTCCACCATAGCCGACCCTTCTTCGAGTCCGTAATGATCGATCATTACCTGCTTCAGATAATCGGCAATACCCTGCGTGTCAGAGGCCAGCATGGTTGTCTGATTGACTACTCCAATCCGGCGCAGGTCGCGGGTCGGGTCAAAACCAGCCGAGTATTGCCCGGCAAATTCGGTAAAGAAATCAGCGGCAGGCTGCTCACCAGTCATGTACCTGGCCAGTTGCTGCGTCTGCTTCATGTCGTTGACCACCACCGTTGGCGCGCCTTCTTTACTGTGCGAAAAGGTAGCCCGCGTTTCTTCATGTGTCGGTTTGCCGTGAACAACGACCGTATACGCCTTTTGCCCAATCTGACTGGCCTTATTCCACACCTTTTCCACAAACGGGCAGGTGGTGTCGTAGGTTGCCACGTCGAGTCCGATGGCAGCCAGTTCGCGTTGCGTTTCCAGGGTGGTGCCAAAGGCCGGAATAATCACCACGTCGGCGGGCGTCAGTTCGCTGAATGGAATCAGTGGCTTACCCAGGGTATCAAGCAGAAAGCGAACACCCCGGCTTTGTAGATCAGCGTTTACATCGGGGTTATGAATCATCTCGCTCAGCAGAAAAATGCGCTTATCCGGATTTTCGGCAATGGCCCGGTAGGCAATTTCGATGGCATTCTCAACGCCGTAACAGAAACCGAAATGCCGGGCTATCTGGAACCGTACAGGCCCAAAATCGAGCGTCGTGGGCGTAAAGTCACGCTTTAGCTTATCTTTCCGTCGCCGATACTCCTTTAATGGGGTAATGATTGTACTTCGGTAGTAAGCGGGGATATCGAATGATTTCATATACTTTGGCGAACGGCAGCCTGGGTTGTAAGCCGATGACCAGCGGCGCAAAGGTACAGCTAGCCGTCTATACCAAGAACAATCCCCTTTTAGCCTTTGTTCGTAGGTACGTTGCCTATACAGAAAGTCACCTGGTTGAAACCGTTTACGCCTTTTTTGCAGCAACAGAAGCGCCTCTATTTTTCGTATATTTAACTCATAACTAGCTAGTCCCTGTCTTAATGAGACAACTCTTTACCTTCTTATTTGTAGCGGTCGGCACGCTGGCCGCAACCGCCTTCACTGAACCACTAAAGCCCTCGCTCGACAAGGTTTTCGGGCGGATCAATCAGGAGGTTCTCCAGCACAGTCAGGCTTATGAAACCCTGGCGGATGCATCGCAACGAATTGGCCATCGGCTAACAGGTAGCCCCAACGGCGCCAAAGCCGAAGAATACGCCTTCACTCTGTTGAAACAATATGGGTTCAAAGATGTCCGGTACGAAAGCTTCGAGGTTGAATCGTGGATGCGCGATACCTGCACGCTCACGATTGTTCCAAACAAGTCGGATAATTTCCGGCAGGTAAACGTGGTGTCGCTGGCCCACTCGCCCGTTGATGCCCACGTGCGTGGCGAGATCATCGACGTTGGCAACGGATTGGAAGGCGACTACGCTGCCCTGAAAGACCAGATAAAAGGTAAGATCGTGCTCGTCAACATTGGGTTATCTACGCCTACGAAAGGAGCACGGAACCTGCACCGGTCAGAAAAAACAGCGCTGGCCATTCAGCACGGTGCCACGGGCGTCATTATGGTCAATCTGGTACCGGGCAACGTTCTGCTGACGGGCACGGCATCTGTTACAGGTAAGCTGATTCCCATTCCATCGGTGTGTATTGCTTATGAAAGCGGAGTTGCGCTGCGCAAGTGGATGGCCGAAGAACATACCGACCGCCTCCACGCGATGATCGACATGTCGAACTTCAGCAAGAAGATCAAGGCACGAAACGTAGTCGCCACCTTACCCGGCTCTAAACTCTCCAACGAGAAAATCGTGATTGGGGGTCACCTCGATTCGTGGGATCTGGCAACGGGGGCTATCGACAACGGCATTGGCTCGTTCTCGGTGATGGATATTGCCCGCACCTTCAAAGCGTTGAAACTGAAACCCCGCCGTACGGTCGAGTTTGTCTTGTTTATGGGCGAAGAACAGGGGCTGCTGGGTTCACGGGCTATGACCGAATCCTACAAACGCTCCGGGCAGTTAGATCAGGTACGTTATATGATGAACCTCGACATGACCAACAACCCCGTTGGGATCAACGCCTTTGGCCGCGACGATATGATGCCGCTGCTAAAATCTATCGGCGACCTCATTCAGCAAACCGATGCCGGCTTTACCAATACGCAGGAAAATCGCGCTGGACTACATTCCGACCATCAGCCGTTTATGATTGAAGGCGTCCCTATTGTGGGCATGAACGGTAACCTCGCCCGCGACGTGTTAGATTGCTACCACGCCAACTGCGACCGCCTAAACCTGGTCAATAAAGAACAGCTTAAGAATACCGTTCGGTATAGTGCCATGGTACTATATGCGCTGGCCGATGCAGAAGACCTGCCCGCCCGCCGGTTCGATGATACCAGGACCCGCGATTACCTGATTGCACAGGGACTACGCACGCCCCTGCAAATCGCTAACGAGTGGCGTTGGAAAGAATAAGCTTATTTGTTGAGGAATTCGTTACCAGTGAAGCGTCGGCTCGTCTAATCAATGATATGAACATCTGATAGCCTAAACAAGTATCAGCAAAGTAGCCTTACCGCTCACATGATGTAGGGCGATTAACGCTACCGTTCAGGAAATTAGTTAACCGCTGGTAGGCGCATTTACGCTGTCGTAAGTACTTATGCCTATCTTTGCCATCATCACGCAGACGATTATGACTCAGGCCTTACAACGAATGATAAACAATGTCCGCTACTTAATCTGGCTGGCTTTAACTGATCCCCTCGGCGAAGGTCAATAATTGATATCAGAATTTTCAGTATTTATTCCCGCCCACAAGGCGGGATTTTTTGTTAGTAGTCTATTCTCAACTATGAAACCGTATCAGATCATTTATTTTCGTGGCTTTGGCTCTCCCCACGCCGTTTGGCTCACCGGCCGGGTGCTGCGGCAAAACGAGCTTGCTTCACCTGTTGACCGGGCTCCCTTCTGGGAAAACCTGTCAGCCACCATCAGCCGCTTCCTGACCGATGAAGTAGGCGGCCTTACCGTCCGTATCGAGACATTCGGTCAGGTGTTCCGAACGGTGACCAATACCGATGGTTATTTTGATATCACCATTGACCCTAACATCGACTTACCCGCAGGCCGGGCCTGGTTTCCGGTCAGGTACGTACTGGAGGGCGTTGACCAACCGGTGGGTTATGAAGGCCCATCCGGGTCAGGTACACGTGAGGTTAGTAAAGACGGGCAGTTGATGATTGCGCCCGCCTACAGTCAGTTTGGTATCATCTCCGATATTGACGATACCGTTCTGGTAACAGGGGCTACCAATATCTGGCAAACACTAAAGCTGACGTTCCTGGAAAATGCGTTTACCCGAATGCCCTTTGCTGGTGTGTCTGCTTTTTACCGGGCCTTGCAAAGTGGTGCCGTAACGACCCTGTTCAATCCGCTCTATTTCGTTTCCAGTAGCCCCTGGAATATCTATGATCTGCTGATCGATTTTTTCCGAATTCAGGGGATTCCCAAAGGCCCGTTGCTATTGCGGGCGCTTGAATTCAGCCCAGAACTCGTATCGTCGCAAAGTCACCACACGCATAAACGAGCCATGATTGACAAGATCCTGGCGGTCAATCCCGATTTGCCGTTTGTTCTGTTAGGCGACAGCGGGCAGCAGGATCCAGAAATATATGCTGATGTGATCAGGGCTAATCCGGGACGAATCAAGGCGGCTTATATCCGCGACGTATCGCCCGAAGATCGCCGCGACGAGGCAGTCAGGCAATTGATTCAGGCAGCACTGGCCGACAACGTACCCATGTTATTGGTTTCCGACACGGTAGCCGCCGCTGAACATGCCGCAGGCCTCGGGCTGATAGACCCCGACACGTTACCTGAGATCAGGGCTGACCGCCAGGCCGACAAGCAGTAAGCGGGTATTACCTGATAATGAAAGTCAGGCTCAGATCGGCGTAATAAAGCAAGTTGGTCGGCAGTTCTTCGTCGGGATAGACTTTAACGGGTTTCACCAGGTGGTTGGTTAAGCCAAGCCGAAAGCCGGTGAAGGTCGCCCGCACAGGCAGGGTCAGGTCCAGCGCCATCAGGCCAAACCTGTCGGTCGTTGTTTCCGTCGCCGTAGTCGTGCCATTTCGTTTAGCCAGCAACCGTTGCTGGATTCTCAACAATCGACGCTCGGCTGCGGTGGTAGCGGCCGTCAGGGCAGTAGTGGTGGTTATGGCTGGCTGGTACAGGTTATAAACCGACGTTTCTGTACCGAAAACGGTGGTTATGGCCGGCACGCAACTGATTCGTTTAAGGCCTAGGGCTGAACCGGCAATCTTTTTGTAAATAAACGCAGACACCGACAGCCGAGACCGATGGGCCGTTGCGTTGCCGAACATGAGGTAATAATCGGCATTGGCCGCAAAAAGGGGACTGATCGTATAGCTAACCGACATGTTTCCACTGTAGGGCAGTAGATTTTGTTGGTTTTTCTGGCTCAGGATGGTCCGGCCTAGTTCGCCGGATACGGTAACGCGGCTACTAATAATGCCCAGATACCCTGCCGATAAGGCCGTGAGTTCATAATGAGGTTGACTCTGACTGAAATAATAGCCTGACAGGTCAGCGTAAAAGCCAGATTTTGCATAGTACGTTATGCTGGGTGTGCTCATCCACTCACGGACGCCAAATTCACGGCCCGAAAACACCGCCCGGCTGGTGTAGTTAATCCGCACGTTAATTTCCGACCTGGCTACCGAACCCGAAACGGGCGCACTGGGTTGGATAGAATCGGCAGGAAAGCAGGCGGCCCAGCCTCTGACACTCAGTAAAACAAGTTGCAGGCTCAGTAGACGTATACAATTCACCATAGCAGACGGTTAAACGAGCAACGCCCAGCTTGTTGGCCGGGCGCAGCTACCAGCTTTACCAACTTAGTTGACTAGCCGTTCTTTTTAGCCTGATGCCGCTCACGCTGCGCCTGGAGCCGCTCTTTCATCTTTTCACGCTGATCGGGAGTCATGTTGGCCATTTTCTCCTTCATTTTTTCACGCTGGGTTTCTCGGAATGCTTTGCGCTCTTCGGGAGTCATTGCGGCTAACTTTGCCTTCATTTCTTCCCGACGGGCAACACGCTCTTCTTTGGTCAGGTGAGGTTTTTCAGTTTGGGCAAAGGCCCCCGCCGACATACAGGTAGTTACCAGTACGACGGCAATAAAGCGAGTTTTCATTGTAGTAATTAGTTAGTGATCGGCCGGTTCGATTTAAACCTAAGCAATTTTACGCAACGAGCGACCATTTCCATAACTATTCTCTTGATTAATAGTAATTTAATAGAATCAGCAGGCGCATGAACCCCTCTTCGCTACACCCCGAACTCACCTTTCAGTTTGCCCGAAGCGGCGGAGCAGGTGGTCAGAACGTCAATAAAGTGGCGACCAAAGCCGAGCTCCGCTTCTCTGTGCGGGACTCGGCGCTACTTACCGACGAGCAACGTACCCAGTTGCTGCAGAAGCTAGCCAATAAGTTAACCAACGAAGGCGAGCTGGTGCTCACTCATCAGACCGAACGTACCCAGCTGGCAAACAAGGAAAAAGTCATCAAAAAGTTTGATCAGCTCATCATAAAAGCCTTTACTCTCCAGAAACCGCGCAAGGCCAGTAAGCCCTCCAAGGCATCCGTTGCCGAGCGGCTGGACGAAAAAAAGCGCCGCGCCGATATTAAATCAGCGCGGCGCAGGGTAGACGAATAGAGCGAAGTGATTGGTTTCAGGTTTCAGGTGTCAAGTTTCAGGTTTCAAGTTTCAGGTGCTTTGCTGGTTTACCATATGTATAGTCAGCAAAGCACCTGAAACCTGAAACTTGAAACCAATTACCCCTTCTGGCTGGCTCGGAATAACTTCTGTTTCTCTTCGCGGGTCAGGCTTTCGTAGCCCGATCGGCCAATCTTATCCAGAATAGCGTCGACCTCGTCCTGATCAGGCATGGATGAGGCGGGACTGGTACTGCCCACCGACGCATAAGCGCTGGCAGCTGTCTGGGTGCTCCGCTGCCGCTGCGATACTTTCACGGGAGGTTTGGTACGAAACAGGCTGTTCCAGCGGTCCATCAGCCAGTAAATGGGCCGGCCAAGGTCAGTACCAGCCTGTAACAGTTTGATATAGCTGAATCCGATGAGCGCCCCCCCCAGGTGAGCCAGGTTACCCCCGGCATTGATGCCTACAGAATTGAAAAAGGAGAGCACCACAAAGAACAGGACAATGTACTTGATGCGTACAGGTCCGATAAAGAGCAGATGAAATGTGTAGTTGGGCAATAATGTCGCCGCACCAACTGCTATCGAAAGTGCCGCACCCGATGCGCCCAGCAACGCTTGCCCACCCACCTGCGTACTGAAATAAGGAATGAGGTTATAGCTGGCAAAGTAACACAGGCCACCACCCAGCGCACCCAGAATGTACAGACCCACCAACCGGCGACTGCCCAGGTACTCTTCGATGAGCCGACCAAACCAGTATAGGAAAATCATATTCCAGAGAATATGGAACGGGTCTGCATGGGTAAACGCATAGGTCAGAACGGTCCACGGCTTTTTCAGCAGGGCCATGGGTGCCCACGGCATCATCAGCTGGTCGAGCACCCACTGATAAGCGGCCGTCTGGCCAGACAGTTTCGTAACTACCAATACCAGAATAACGGTTAAAAAAATAACCGTATTGATCAAAATCAACTGCACCAGCGTGTTGTTGGGCTTGTTGAATTCGGACTTAAAATCGTCTAATAGTCCGCTCATTGTATACTGGATTAATCGATGTGAGACATAGAAAGCAAGTCATAAGTGCTTGAGTTCGTTAATCAACTTACACTATTGTCTTACTTCATTTATTAGTAAAATGTTTTTCGTTGCGATCCCCAAAACTTGATAATGATATACGCAAATAGCATTCCGCCGATGTGTGCGAAATGGGCTACATTATCAGACTGCGCCCGGTAGATACCTGTATACACCTCCCAGATGGCGTACGCCCCTACTAAGTACTTCGCCTTGATAGGAAAGGGAATGAAAAGCATGAACAGTTCAGTATTCGGGAACAATAGGCCAAACGCCATAATGATGCCAAAAATTGCCCCTGACGCGCCCACCATTGGCGTATCGACCTGTTCACGCACGTAGGCGGATAAGTAGATGATACCTTGCTCAATATACGCTGGATTTGCCTTGTCGGCGTCAAATTTCTGGATAAAAGGCTCCAACGGGTCATAAATTGAGGGAGCGTGTTGATTGATGAATCCCAAAAACTCACCATTGGTTGGGTTAGCCCGGTACACCGTGAATCCGTCGACCAGGGCGGCGGTCTCGTAATAGTTTATGCCGAGGTATAGAGCCGCTGCGCCAAGGCCAGTCAGTAAATAAAATGTAAAAAAACGGCGCGGCCCCCAGAACTGTTCGAGCAGCGGACCAAAGATGATCAGCCCCAGCATGTTGCTGAACAAATGCCCAAAACCAGCGTGCATAAACAGGTGCGTGATGATCTGAATGGGGCTAAACTGATCGGATAACACCGAATGCAGGGCAAACCGATTAATGGTGGCCTCGCTCATCGAAGAGGTCAGAAAAAAGACCCCGACGTTGATCAGCAGCAACATGCGTACCGTAGGCGTAATGTTAAACATAGTGTACTAAATGAATGGGGTTTATGTATTCGTCAACCCTTGAGCAGGCCCGACAGTTTATCGAGTGTTAAAAGCGAGGTAATTGCTTCGCCACCGGGCGTATAACTTGGGTTTACTGAGGCAAACAACTGATCCACCAGCGCCCGCCGTTCCGTTTGGGTCAGCGGTTTCTGGTGCCGCGACGCCGACCGTCGGGCCAGCGATCGGGCCAGCGCCTCTGACCGGTCTAACTTCATACGGCCCGTGTCTTCCCGAAGTTGCGCCAGCAGGTTGGCAAATAATTCTTCTTCCCGTTCATCAGCTGTTTGGGCAGGCACACCACGAATAACGAACGTGTTCGCGCCCAGCTCGTCGAACTGGAAGCCGAGACTCTCTAGATCCGTGCGGAGATCGAGCCCCAGCTGATAATCAACGGCCGATACGGCAACTGTTTTCGGAAACAGCAGTTGTTGCGACGCGCCGTTGCGTTTGGTGAGCGCCGTATGAAACTGGTCGTAAAGGATTCGCTCATACGCCGCCCGCTGGTCGATCAGCAATACGCCCGACTTCACGGTTGTCAGCAAAAACCGGTTTTTTACCTGAATGACAGCCGTCTCTACTTCGTCGGTAAGCCGCTCGGTGGTATCGGCGATTTTATTGGCACGGCTGCCCATCGTCACGGGCGCGTCGGCAGTTACCGGCGTCGGCGTACCGGAGCGGCCAGCCGTGGGTGCATTCGCTGTCGTCGACTGGTTATCAGACGTACCTGCAGCCGGAGCCATGGCGGGTGCAGCATCGAGCCAGTTTACATCGCCACCAACCGGCGCGTCTGCCCTGGCAGCAGGCGACTCTTTCCCGGATGCGTCAAAGAGAGCCTGCCAGTTCTGGTGAGTTAGTTTTTTAGGGGATTCGTGATGCGCTGGAACCGGTGGCCGGTTGTCGGCACCACGGTCGGTGGGCGGAGCGGGTGCCTTTGCCCACGACGGCGTGATTGGCCGGGCGTTGGGCAGTTCACCACTTCCACCCGACGAACCGGACCGGGCGTCTGGAGCAAAGTGTTTCCCAATAGCATCGCTGCCCCCATTACTGCCCCGGCCAGCCAGAAAATTCACGTCCAGTTCAAAATCAAGCGAGGGCGACAGGTTATATACGCCGATTGCCTTCCGAACGGCGGCCATCACAATGGCATAGATAGACCGTTCGTCGTCGAACTTGATTTCTGTTTTAGTTGGGTGAATGTTGATGTCGATGTGCGACGGGTCGATCTCAATAAACAGCACGTAGAATGGATGATGGCCATCGGGGATCGTTCCCTCGTAGGCCCCCACCACCGCATGATGCAGGTAATTGTGTTTGATATAGCGGTTATTGACGAAGAAATACTGCTCATTCCGCGTTTTCTTGGCCGACTCAGGTTTGCCGATGTAGCCATGCACGGATACATAAGGCGTTTCTTCGTCGCAGGCCGCCAGTTGTTCCCGGTAGCCTTTCCCGAACATATCCACAATGCGCCGGCTAAGTTTGCCGGCCGACAAGTTGAATACTTCCTGATCGTTATGGAATAGCGAGAAACCCACTTCAGGATTCGCCAGGGCCACCCGCTGAAACTCGTCGATAATGTGGCGCATCTCGACCGAATTGGACTTCAGGAAGTTTCGCCGCGCCGGTACGTTGAAGAACAGGTTTTTCACAAGCAGATTCGTGCCCGGCAGGCACGAGACGGCCTCCTGCGCCTTGATGTCGGAGCCTTCGATACGCACCAACGTACCCAGCTCATCATCGGCGCGGCGCGTCCGCATCTCTACCTGCGCCACGGCGGCAATAGAGGCCAAAGCCTCGCCCCGAAACCCCATCGTGCGGATCTTGAACAGATCATCGGACGTGCGGATTTTCGAGGTGGCATGGCGTTCAAAGCTCATCCGGGCGTCGGTTTCGGTCATGCCTTTGCCATCGTCGATGACCTGCACCAGTGTCCGGCCGGCATCACGCACAACCAGTTGCACCGATTTGGCGCCGGCATCAACGGCGTTCTCCAGTAGTTCTTTCACCACCGAAGCCGGGCGCTGTACGACCTCACCAGCTGCGATCTGGTTGGCAATCGAATCGGGTAAAAGCTGGATGATATTCTGCATAAAAAGGTAACAGGCAAACCACAAAAATAGTCTCCTGAAATTTACTGATTCTGCCAGTTTGGTGAACGTTTTTCGAGGAACGCCGCCATGCCTTCGCGCGCATCGGCCGTCTGCTGAATCTGGGAAAACTGGTCGTACAGGAAGGCCTGTTGCTCACTGGCAGGCAATTCTTTGAGGCGTTGGTAGGCCGCCAATCCGAGGCGTAAGGCTGTTGGGGAAACCTGCTTCAACTCGGCAACCAATTGGGCTACAGCCGCCGCCAGTCTGTCGGGGGCCACCACCTGCGTTACCAGTCCTGTGTCTAGTGCCTCGTTGGCGGTTAAGGACTTTCCGCGCAGACACAGATCGAGGGCTTTCCGGGCGGGCATCAGGTTTAGCAACACGGCCAGCACCTGAAAAGGAAACAGCCCCCGCTTTACTTCGGGCAGCGAAAACGTAGCAGAATCTGTCGCCACGGCGTATGTAGCACTGCCCACCAGCAAAAAGCCTCCCGCATAGACAGCTCCCTGAATCTGGGCGATACAGGGTTTATGCAGACCTGCCATCAGTTCAGCTATCCGAATGGGGCCGTCTGGCTCAGGTACGTTCAGCGGCTCAACTACGCCTGCGCTAATCGCTTTCAGGTCCATCCCGGCGCAGAACACATCGCCGGTTGCGGCCAGTACCACTAGCCAGACGTCGGGTGTATGCTGTGCGTAGGCCAGGGCAAACGCCAGTTCGGCCAGCAGTGGCGGGTTCAGCGCGTTTTTCTTCTCCGGCCGGTTCAACGTCAGCGTCAGCACATGATCGGTCTGATCAACGAGCAGGTAGCGTAGCGAGCGGGTTGGCAAGTCGGCCGTTTGGATGGGTGTGTAGGGCATAGTAGTCATACGTATAAAGTCGCCAGTCTGGATAGTTTGTTTATTCACAACCCAATGGCAAAAATCCTGGTTTATTTAGGTATGAACACAAACCAACCTATTCTTTCTCAGATTGACCTTGACCGTGTAGTCGAAATGGCCTGGGAAGACCGTACCCCGTTCGATGCAATCGAGGGTCAATTCGGTTTAAGTGAGCAGCAGGTGATCGAAGTGATGCGCCATGAAATGAAAGCAGCCTCGTTCAGAATGTGGCGGGCACGGGTACAGGGGCGTAAGACCAAGCATGCCGCTAAATCACCTGTGTTCGAAGAAGGGAGTGAACCACGATTCCGATCAAAAAGCCAGCGAACCATCACGCACAACAAACTATCGAAGCGATAATTCAGTGAAAAAATTAGACAATTCTATTCCCAATATTCTGCGGTTAATTTGCCATTAACCAAATTTTTATTTTCTAATTACGCATAAAAGCGGCACGATTTTAGAATATATTCGTTAACGTCCGTAGCTTTGTACGACCAAAAACGTAAACGTTCTTAAGACAAACCCTGTCGCTAATGAAACTCGACCAGATCGACCGCAAGGTTCTAGATATTCTTCAATCGAACGCTAAGATCACCAATGCCCAACTCTCTAAAGAGATTGGCCTCTCCCCCGCCCCCACACTCGAACGCGTAAAAAAATTAGAAACGTCGGGTATTATTCAAAGCTACCACGCTCAACTCGACCGCGAGAAGGTGGGCCTTGGTGTTACTACCTTTGTGATGGTTAACCTGGTAGGTCACAAAAAGATGGTTACCGACTCGTTTGTCGCGCGGGTAAATGAAATCCCTGAGATCATCGAATGTCATCACATTACCGGTTCAGGCGATTTTTTATTGAAAGTAATTTCGCACGACATTGCCTCGTACCAGAAACTGATGCTCGAAATCATCAACGAGATTGAAGAGGTGGCCAGCACCCAGTCAATGGTAATCCTGTCTACCTTCAAGGAAAGCAAAGTCATGCCAATTCCATGATCAGTTAACAGGGGTTAATTATCAACAATAATGGCTCTGCCACAGTATGTAACAAGCTGTAGCAGAGCCATTATTGTTGATAACTGGCCACTGATCACCACTAACTGATCAACTTATTCCAGCACCGACAGTATCACCGTGGCGTAGTAGAAGCCGCCGACAAATGGGCCGGCAGCGGGTAACGTACCTATCTACTCTCTTTTGCTTATTTTTACGGTCAAAAAACACGATCATGAGTGCTTTTCAAACGCCGTTGAGCAATGCTCAGATTGAATTGCTGGATTTATTTGCGCTCCAACTGCCCGACGAGACATTGGGCGAGTTGAAGCAGCTACTCCTTGAGTTCAAATTCAATCTGTTAGACAAACTGGCGAATGAAGAATGGACTGCTAAAGAAATGACCCAGCAATCAGTCACTGATCGTCTTGAGAGCCATTACCGTACAACCTACACAGCACAAACACGCTTTAGGCAACAGCGTCCAGAAGGCGAATGACCATTGTATTAGACACCAATGTGCTATTGGCCTGTTATTCACCAAAGTCAAGTTTTTACCCTATCTGGCAAGCATTTCGCCAGCAACGGTACGCCTTGTGTGTGACAACTGACATTCTTAGCGAATACGCCGAAGTTCTCACCCAGCACGCTACACCTGCTATTTCCAACCTTATTCTGGACATCATTCTGCAAAGCCCAAACACACTACTAGTTACCAAGCATTTCTTCTGGCAACTGATTGAAGCTGACCCTGATGACAACAAATTTGTTGACTGTGGTCTAATTGCCAATGCAGACTTCATCGTCACGGAGGACCGGCATTTTGACGTTTTAAAGGCTAAGTCTTTCCCAACTATAAGCACCCTGAAGGCAGCCGACTTTTTGCAGAGGCTGGCCTGATCAACTTATTCCAGCACTGTCAGCACCACTGTCGCGTAGTAAAAACCACCGACAGATGGGCCGGCAGCGAACGTGGTGTAGGGTCGATTCAGCAGATTCGTGCCGCCCAGTTTGACTGACAGACTGGGCTTCGGCAGCACGTAGCTAACCTGCGCATCGAAGGTACTGATGGCCGGCACAATACCCGTTGCCAGTGATGATTGCCAGAGAAACGAACCCTGGTATTTGTAGTTGACCGAGAAACCCAGACTGCGCCAAACTGCCGGATTGCCAATGCCCACGTTGGTAATCCATTTCGGGGTATTAAACGCTTCTTCCAGGCCATCGCCCTGATCGGTATGGTCGAGGCGGGCGAAGGAGGCATTGCCGGAAAAAACCCAGTTACGACCCGCCGAATAACGGGCGCCCAGGCTCGACCCATAGTTGTATACCCGCGTTTTCGAATTGGTCCAGAGGCGGTAGCGGTCCTGCTTGTTGCGGTCAGCCAGGTAATAGGGGATCGAATCAGCGGCGGTGCTTCTGGGTACGTTGGCCTCTACCTGCGCAATGAAATTAGTGTACACATTGTAGTAAACATCTGCGTCGATAAACAAACGATTGGCAAAATACAACCCTTTGTATCCCAGTTCGATCGTGTTCACTTGCTCAGGCTTCAGGTACGTATAGGTGTTGGGTTTCAGCAGGCCTTTGTTCTTCTCGATAGCCTGACTGGGCGTCAGCTTATTCGTGTTCACATCGGTGGTGATCGCCGCCTGAAACGCGTCGATGGATGTGCGTAGATACGAGCTTTCAAATATGCCCTGCGACATGACCTTCAGGCCGCCCACCCGTTTCACGCCACCCGAATTCACGTTGGAGAATGCTTCGAACAACGACGGAAAGCGGTAACCGGTCTGGTAAGAAGCCCGAAAATTATGTTGCTCGACGGGCGAATACACCGCTGAGAGACGCGGATTCAGCCGGGCATCGAAATACCGGTTTTTATCGACCCGAAGCGAGCCGGTGAGTTTGAGTTTATCATCAATGAACGACCGGCTTGCCTGCACAAAGCCACCGGTTTTATAATAAACCAGGTTCTGGTCAGACCCGTCGGGGTTGATGAAATAATTGCCATCCGGAAAAACGACATACTGCCGGTAGTCGAGCCCGGCCAGGATGTTGATGCCTGTTTGCTGCCGGAATCCCGACCAGAAGGACTGCGTCGGCTCAACCTGCCCTTCGGCATGGTACATCCATGACTGTACGCGCAGGGCCGCGCCAATATCCCAGTTGTTGATGTCGCGTAGTTTGGCTACCTGTGTGTTGAACGCCGCTGAACCCGGTTGTGGACGCCCCTGATCGGCGGTGGCGCGGGCTGTCTGCAAGGCATTGGTAACGGCTTGCCCCGCCTGTGTGCTGGCCAGAAACTGGTTTGAAAAATCAGTAAACCACTGATTATCCGACTTGAACGACTTATCGATATTCTCGGCCATCGACCGGATGTTGTACGAATCACCCGTGTTTTCGTGGGTTCGGTACGCACGAATGTGTATCGAAGGTGACTCGAGGCTCAGGCCGTGCTGGTCGAGGCGGTAGTTATCGAGCCGGAAGCGGTTGGTGCGCTGATACACGTTGTCGAGTGTAGCGGCTTTGTAGTTGTATGAAATGGTCAGGTTGGGTTTGGGCCGCCAGAAGATCGCCGCGTCGCCGCGCAGGTTATTCAGGGTGAGGTCGGTGGTCTCCAATTCCGTGTAGCCTGTGCGGGCCACCACGTAGCGCTTCCCGCCGAGGGTCAGTGTGCGCCGGTTGGCCGATTCGTCGCCGTAAGTATTTACCTGATCACGACCGGGATTGTCTGCGCCGGTCAATCCCAGCGAGGTATTGGCGTTGGGGTTCAGATCGGTGTTGTCGTTGGCAATCCAGTCGTAGCCACGTTGGTAAGTCAGGTTCACTTTCACGGCAAATTGGGTGCCGAACGCATGCGCATACCGCAGGGCCGTTTCACTATATGCCTTTGCCGGAGTTAAACCATCGTTCAGGTGGTTAACACCCGTTTTCTGGCTAAAGCTCAGCCCCTGCGAGGTGAAGGGATCCTTTGTGATCAGCTGCGCCAGTCCGTTCAGGGCGTTTAGCCCGTACAGCGCCGACGACGCGCCCGGCACCACTTCGACCCGCTGAATGTCCAGATCCGACGGGGCCAGGGCGTTGGCGATAGGTGCTCCAATGTGCGGCGCCTGATTGTCCATTCCATCTACCAGTTGCACGAACCGGACATTGGTTGGATTGGCAAAGCCACGGGTATTGTACACTTTAAACCCCAGGCTCGAGGTAAGCAGCTGTACGCCTTTCAGGTTTTCAATGGCCTCGAAATACGACGGTTGTGCCGATAGCCTGATCTGCCGGGCATCGAGTAATTCAATACTTACCGACGACTTGAGCAGGCGTTCGGGCACACGCGATGCCGTGACGACGACATCATTTAGCTGAATCTTGCGCAGTGTATCGGCAGCCGGCCTGTTCTTATTGGCTGGTGTTTGCGCCAGCGTATTTTGGCTGATAAAAAGAACAAGAACGAAGAGTTGTTTCATCATTGACCGTTATTCCCGACCAAATATAACGGACCGTTCTATTCAGACGAAAACAACGGGCAGGGAGCCCAGGAATATTAGGTAGCGGCGCGCATCTGGTCGATTTGTTTCACCCCTACATTCATCGATTTCACCGCTAAACGCCCGGATCGGGCAACGGTCTGATCAGCAACAACGTACCTGTAAACTCATCGTGCAGGCTGAACGAGCGTGGGTATGGGCAACTATCTATTCATAACGGGACTGGTAATCGTATGCAGTTTCCGCACCGTTGGTCAATCGCTGGATTGCCGTAACATTGGTTTCGAGGAAGGCACCACACGCGGCTGGGTGCTGACCAACGGCTCGGTTACCGACGTGAATCAGCAGACCGTTTACCAGAACGAGACGGCAGGTACGTTTGAAAACGGCCACCTGATCACCAGCGCTGGCAACGATCCCAATGTAACCGCCGAGGCCATTCCCATGGTGGCACCCGGCAGTACGCACTCGCTACGGATCGGCAACGTGACGCGCGGCTCCCGCTTCGACCGCATTCGGGGTTCGTTTGTCGTCACGACCGATAACACGCTGTTTCAGTACCGCTTCGCCGTGGTGTTGCAGAACCCAACGCACCAGCCCTATCAGCAGCCCGGTTTCAGCATCCGAATTACCAATCAGGCCGGGGCGCTGCTGGCGTGCAGCGAGTACGACGTTACGGCTGCGGCCAATATCACCGGCTTTAAAGCGCAGGGCGACATTCGTTACCGAAACTGGACCACCGGCGCCATTGACCTGCGGACCTACCTGGGGCAAACGGTTACGGTAGAGGTGACAGCCCACGGCTGTACCGAACGGAGGCATTATGGCTACGCATATTTTGATGCCCAATGCCTGAAAACAGAAGTGACCCAGGCGCTGTACTGCCCCGGCGTTGATCCGTCCATGACCCTAAAAGCACCCGAAGGCTTCGCGACCTATGCCTGGAACACTGGCGAAACCACAGCCAACATCGCCATTAAACCCGTTCAGGGGGCCACCTACTCCGTTACCGTTACACCTTATGCGAGCCTCAACAGCGCCTGCCAGTTGTCGCTCGATTACACCGTAAAAGTGGGCCAGCCAGTGGCACCCACCCTACACACAGCCACGATCTGCGAAGGCGATGCCTATCAGGTTGGCAATTCCTTTTACCAGACGGCGGGAACGTACCTGACGGCCGTGAAACGGGGCGCCCAGCAATGCGACAGCCTGGTACAAACCACGCTGACCGTCCGGCCGCTGCTGCGACGTACCCGGACCGTTACCGTTTGCGATGGCGATAGTATCTGGATTGGCGGGGTAGCCTACCGCACCGCCGGTACGTATCAGACCCGTATCAACCAGCCCGACCCGCTTTGTGATAGCCTGATCACGACCGAGGTCCTTGTTAACCCGTTCAAACTGACCGTGGCACCCGTCAAATTGATTCGCCCCGGCGAAACAGGACAGTTGCGGGCCCAGGTATTGGCAAGCAGCGGTACGACCACCTTCGGCTGGTTACCGCCCAACGATCTCTCCTGCCCTGCCTGCGCTACTACCCTGGCCAGGCCAACGGCCACCACCCAATACACGGTGCTGGCCGACAATGCGGCGTTAGGCTGTCGGCGAACGGCTACCGTCTGGCTGGCGGTGGGGTCGTGTATCCTGTACGCGCCCGAGGCGTTCACGCCGAACCGCGACGGAACGAACGACGTCTTTTTCATCCCGGCCAACGCCTGCATCCGGCAGATCAACGAGTTAACGATCTACAACCGCTGGGGCGAAGTGATCTATCACTGCCAGAATGTGGCGGCGGGTGATCCGGCGGCGGGTTGGGATGGGCGCTACCGGGGGGCCGACTGCGAACCGGGCGAGTACGTGTACAAGGTGCAGGTCGACTTTCAGACCGACAATCCGGGTTCGTTTCAGGGTCGGCTGTTGCTTATTCGTTAATTTAGCGCACTGCTCACTATGGCTGTCAGGCACCGCGCCACTCAGCATATTATCCATGACTGTACGTTTACGGTTAGCCTGCTGGTTAGGCGCATGAGAAAATGGCTCAATACCTACGCGCTGCGGCTGCTGGCAGGAGCCGCCCTGCTGGCACTGCCTTTCCTGTTTCTCATCAGCGAGGGCGCATCGGTCAATCACCTGATTCCGCATCGGCACGACATTCAAAACGGCCTGACGTACCTGGCCCTGCTGGTTTTTTCCTATGTCAACTACACCATCTTCGTGCCCCGGTGGTATCTGCAAAAACAGTATTCGCGGTACTTTATCCTGGTTATCATCTGCCTGCTTGGCGCTGCCCTGCTTCCTCAGCGCATTGAGCAGTGGGTTTTTCTGAGACCTCCCGCCAACCCAACGGTTGCGGGCTGGATCAAGCAGGTGCTATGGGAAGAAAACCTTTTTCCACCCAGACCGCCGCAGCAGGGCCATCGGCCACAAGGTACTCAGGGCCAACCGGTCAATGGGGCGCCCGGACCGCCGCCACAACGACCCGACGACCTCGACGGCTTCTTCCCAACAGCCCCGCTCTCTGTTAAACTGGGCATTATCTTCCTGCTGGGCACAATCAGCGCCCTGGCGTCTATTTCAGTGCAAACCAGTAATCGGCTGCGTCAGGTCGAAACAGATCAGTTGCTGGCCGAGCTCAGTCAGTTGAAAGCGCAGATCCAGCCCCACTTCCTGTTCAATACCCTCAACAGCATCTATTCGCTGGCTATCCGTCGGGATGATCGCACGGCCGAGACCATCGTCAAGCTGGCGGAGTTTATGCGCTACATGATCCGCGATGTGCATCAGGATACAGTCGCGCTGGACAAAGAAGTACAGTACATCGCCAATTACATCGATTTACAACGCGCCCGGCTTCGCGACTCCGTCACGATCGACTACACGCTGGACGGCGATACCAGCGGAAAACAAATTGCCCCGCTGGTCTTGTTCTCTTTCATCGAAAATGCGTTCAAGTACGGAGTCAACCCGAACGAAGAATCGGTTATTCGCATACAGCTGCACCTACAGGCCAACTCGTTACGGTTGCTGGTATACAACCGAAAAGTGCCTGTCCATCAGCTGGAGCCGTCGACCGGTGTTGGTTTGCCGAATGCCAGAGAGCGACTTCGGCTGCTCTATCCAGCGGCCCACGAACTCGTTATCGACAACGTACCTGATCACTTTGCCGTTGACCTGACCATGACCCTGCTATGATTCGAGCCATTGCGTTAGACGACGAACTACCCGCCCTGGATATCATTGACGCCTTTTGCCGCCAGATCGACGGTATCGACCTGCAAAAGACGTTCCACCGAACCAGCGACGCCCGGCATTTCCTGGAAGCGAACCCGGTAGACCTCTTGTTTACCGATATCAACATGCCTGCCGAATCAGGACTTGATTTCTACCGATCACTTAACCCGGCCTTACAAACGCACAGAACGCTGGTCATTTTCACCACAGCCCATATGGAGCATGCGGTAGAAAGCTATGCGGTACAGGCCCTCGACTACCTGCTGAAACCATTCACCTTCGAGCGGTTCAGACAGGCCGTAGCCAGGGCAAATGAACAGATCACCCTGCTGCGCCAGTCAGCTGACCAGCAAGACACGTACCTGGTTTTGCGCGTCGACTACAGCCTCGTCAAAGTGACGGTCGCTGACATTCTGTTCATCGAAGGGCTGGATAATTACCTGAAAATTCACTTGCAGGACCAGAAGCCACTGGTAGTACGCATGACCATGAAAACCCTGCTCGATAAGCTGCCCCCTACCGGCTTTGTGCGGGTTCATCGCTCCTACATTGTAGCGCTGCGCCATGTTGAGACGGTACGCAATAAACGCATCAGTGTAGGTACCCAGGAAATCCCGATCAGCAGCGGTTATGAAGCTGACTTCAACCGGTTTTGGCACGACCGCGACTGACATAATTCACCCCAGCATTTACCCGGTTCGCCACAAACTGGCCTGCAACCACAACGAACGGGGGGCGCTGGGTGTACTCTATGGAAACAATCAAACGAACGACCATGACTACTTGCTTCACCTGGCCGCGGCTGGTAACCCTGCTCGGCATAACGGCCACCCTTTTGTTGGGCGCCTGCAAGTCGGACACCAGCAGCACGGTTACGCCCACAACGGCAACCGTAACAGGCATTACCTGCGGAGCAACCACCTTTTCAACTACGGCCGTCGGCGGCGCGGCCTACACGGGCACAGCCACGGTGCCCTATACAGGTGGTAGTGGCGTCGTAGCGTATGCCGCCCAGACGGCCATTGCCTCAACGGGCGTTACCGGCCTGAGCGCCACGCTACAGGCCGGCACACTGGCCAGCGGTGCAGGCAACCTGCTATACAGCATCAGCGGCACCCCATCCGCCTCCGGAACGGCCGTTTTCGCCCTTAGCTTCGGCGGACAGAGCTGTTCTTTGTCGTTACCCGTATCAGCACCCGGCAGCACCACAACCACGACCGATTGCAGCACGGCGACCACAAGGGCTGCGAAAGTAGCCTGTGCGGCTAATGCTTTTCTGGCAACGTTGACAACTGCACAGAAAGCCACCGTTCAACTCGCGCTGACCAAAGCAAACGCCATCAAATGGTCGAACCTGCCGGGCGGTGTCACCATCCGTAATGGCCTCGAATTCAGCACACTGACCGCCGTGCAACTGGCGGCGGCCAAAGCCGTTATTGCGGCGGCGGCCGGTACTACCGCCAACGAAGGCTACGACGAATTTTTGCAGATCAACGCCGCCGACGATGTGCTGGCCACAAAAGCGGGAAGCGGGTATTCGTCGGGGAAATACATTATCGCTTTCCTGGGAACGCCCAGCGCCACCGGCACCTGGATGCTTCAGTTCGGCGGTCACCACTACGCGCAGAATATCACGTATAACGCAGGGGCGGTAGCCAGCTCAACGCCATCGCATCAGGGCATTGAACCAAAGACCTGGACAACGGGTACAACGACCTACGCGCCGCTGAACACCGAACACGACGCCATGATTGCCATGCTGGCTGCGCTCTCGAGCACACAACTGGCTACGGCCAAACTGAGCACTACGTTCAGTGATGTGTTGCTGGGGCCAAACAAAGACGGCCAGTTTCCCGCAACGAAGTTAGGGCTAGCCGTGAGCACGTTGACCGCCGCGCAGAAATTGCTGGTACTGGCGGCCATCAAACCCTGGACCCAGGATGTCGACGATGCCACCGGAACGGCCATGCTGGCGATCTATGAAAAAGAACTCGACGCTACTTACATTGCCTATTCGGGCAACGCCGCGCTGACCAGCAACGCTGATTACGTCCGCATCGATGGCCCAAGTGTTTGGGTTGAGTTTGTTTGTCAGTCGGGGGTCGTGTACCAGAACGAGATCCACTACCACACCGTTTACCGCGACCATACCCGCGATTATAACGGCCTGTAAGCGGTTGGTCAAGGCTCGAAACGAACAACTTGTCCTATATTCGTAATGGTGTTGGGTCTGGGTACGTAGGCTTCACAGACGATGCGTGAAGCCTACGTACCCAGACCCAACACCATTGGTATTTTTCTACGATGCGTTATCTTCTACTTGTCTGCTTTCTTTTCAGTTTTTCACTGGCAGTGGCTCACCGGGGTGGGCTTGTCGGAACGGTTGCTGATCAGGCAACGGGTTTGCCGGTACGTGGCGTGAATGTGCAGGTATGGGGCCTGGGTAAAACGGCCG
Source organism: Fibrella arboris (assembly GCF_041321095.1). NCBI lineage: Bacteria > Pseudomonadati > Bacteroidota > Cytophagia > Cytophagales > Spirosomataceae > Fibrella > Fibrella arboris. Next base: position 100,824 of record NZ_JBGGWE010000011.1, read on the forward strand.
TTACGAATGAACTGGGGCAATACCGCTTCGCTAATCTGCCCGCCGCGCCGTATCGGATCGAATTATCACACGTTGGGTATGCCCCCGTGAGTGTTACGGCGACCGTGCAGGATGACCGGATAACGAGCGTTCAGACGCAACTGACAAGCGCCGCGGTTCAGCTTGGTGAGGTGACCGTTTCGGCCGAGCGGGCACACGATCAGCAACTCATCAGCAGCCTGGACATCAAGCTTCGACCGATCACCAATTCGCAGGAGATCCTTCGGCTGGTGCCGGGGCTGTTCATCGGTCAACACGCGGGGGGCGGCAAGGCCGAACAGATCTTCCTGCGTGGGTTCGACCTCGATCACGGCACCGATATTCGCCTGACGGTCGATGGCATGCCGGTCAACATGGTGTCGCACGCCCACGGGCAGGGGTACGCCGATCTGCACTTCGTCATTCCCGAACTGGTTGAGGGTGTTGACTTCAAGAAAGGCCCTTACCAGGCCGATAAAGGCAATCTGGCTACGGCTGGCTGGGTCGATTTCCGAACACGCACCGTCCTCGACCGTTCCTTTGCCAAGCTGGAAGTGGGCCAGTATGGAACGTACCGGGCCGTGGCGGGCGTCAACCTACTCGGCGAACCGCACAGCCCGGCAGCTCGGAAAGGCAAGGATCAGTCGGCCTACATCGCTTCAGAGTATTCGTACAGCGACTCGTATTTCGACAATCCGCAGCGGTTCAACCGAGTTAACCTGACGGGGAAATACCACGGTCATCTGTCAGACAACACGGTGCTTACGCTGACCGGCTCAACGTTCTGGAGCAAATGGAACCACTCCGGCCAGATTCCCGATCGCGCTATTGCTTCGGGCCTGACCGATTTCTTTGGTTCGATTGACCCGACCGAAGGCGGGGAAACCAGCCGGACCAATGCGAACGTCCAACTGGTGACTGTTACGCCGCGCAACCACGTTATTAAACAGCAGGTCTTCTACAGCAAATACAACTTCGAGCTGTACTCCAACTTCACCTTTTTCAAGGAAGACACCGTGAACGGTGACCAGATTCGGCAGAAAGAGCATCGGAACCTGTTCGGCTATACCGGCAGCTACGCCACCCAAACCACCCTGGGCAAAAGCCAGTGGACAACCACATTAGGGGCGCAATACCGGCACGATATCACAAACGGAACTGAATTATCGCACACCAGGAACCGCACCGAAACGCTGAACCGCATCCAATACGGCAACGTAAACGAGTTGAACGCCGCGCTGTATGCCGACGAACTGGTTCAGTTATCGGATCGGTTCACGGTCAACGCGGGGGTACGTTATGATTTCTTCCGAAGCCAGTACACCGATCTGCTAACGGCCACACCCACAACCGGGCAGGCCACGCAGGGCATTCTATCGCCCAAGCTAAACCTGTATTACACGGTCAATCCCGCCTGGCAATTTTACCTGAATACGGGCCGTGGTTTCCACTCCAACGATGCGCGGGTGGTGGTTGCGCAGCAGGGGCGTACCGGCGAGATTTTGCCCGCCGCCTATGGGTCAGACCTGGGGGTGATCATGAAGCCCTTTCCGAAACTACTTATCAACGCAGCGGCCTGGTACCTGTGGCTGCAACAGGAATTCGTGTACGTAGGCGACGAAGGCGTTGTAGAGCCCAGTGGCCGGTCGCGCCGGATGGGGATCGATCTGTCGGCGCGGTACCAGTTGACGCCGCACCTCTACGCCGACCTGGATCTGAACACGGCCACCCCCCGCGCCATTGATGCTGAGGCTGACCAGAATTACCTGCCGCTGGCCCCGGTCTTCACCTCAACCGGTGGCTTGTCGCTACAATCGAACTCGGGTCTGAGCGGCTCCCTGCGGTACCGGTATATGGCCGACCGGCCCGCCAACGAGACCAATTCGATCGTGGCGAAGGGGTATTTCGTGAATGACCTGCAACTCAACTACAGCAGGAAAAACTACACGCTGGGATTATCGGTACAGAACCTGTTCAATGTGCGCTGGAAAGAAACGCAGTTTGCCACCGAAAGCCGCCTGAAAGGCGAAGCGGCCCCCGTCAACGAAATTCACTTTACACCCGGCACGCCCTTCTTCGCCCGCCTGAGCTGGACCTATTTCTGGTAGTGCAGTTGCTGGCGCGAGCATGTGCCGCAGCGGCGGACCGTTCGTGCCAGCACAGCCAGTAGCTCAACAGGTCATAATTAATAGTACGGCGTCATTTGAGAGGGCTTCAAATTCCAGCACATCGTCTTGCTCATAGGTCAGCGATAAGCCGTCTTTCTCGTGCAGAAGCCGGTTCGCTACTTCGAAAGCGCCCTGCAACACAAAGACAAACACGCGTTTGGGTTCGCCAGCCGGCACCGATTCGATCAGGTACGTTCCGTCGACCCGGCCCGCAAAACGGCCAATAAATCCTTGCGGCTCGCCGGGTACGTTGGTCAGAAACGGCAGCAAGGTATTGGGCGTAGTCAGGTCAAAAGCTACCTGACGGACGGCTGACGTCGTGCCGGTTTCTGGGTTGGTGAACCAGCATTGCAGGTAATTGATCAGCTCGGCCGGATACGGATTCGTGACGCTGTAGCTCATGCCCGCCTGCAACGAGAGTATGCCTGCCTGACCGGGTTCGAGAAAATGCGTTTCCCCTTCGCTGGCATATTCCAGCCCGCCAACAATGGGCATCAGCACCACATCAGTTGGTTGCTCGACCGTCAGCGACAGGCTGGTCTCGGGCCGTAGCATGTCGTCATTCAGCAGGTAGAGTTTACCAAACGGCTCACGCCCATCGGCAACGTACCGGCCAAAATTGAAGGTGTGGTAACTTCTGAATGTATCGGTTTCCGAACGTCCCCGCCCATCGGCCAGAAAGATTTGTGCCTGCGTTTTCGTGTTCATTAAGTAAGAGGGCTGGTAGGTTGGGGTTGGTACGACCAGATGCTCAGGTTGGGTTGCAGGGCAATCAGATCGGTATTTACCAATTGCCCTGTCTGAAGTGCTTCGCGCTGATCACCGTAGGCAATCAGTAGCCGTCCGTCAATGGTGTCGATCCAGGTAAGTGGATCGCTGTAGAAGAAGATTGCGACCCGATGCGCTTCTTTTTTTTCCATGTGCGAAGCCAGTATCTCGAACTTGAATTCAGTAAAGGGCAGGCAGATCGACCCTAATTCGTTGGTTACATCGGGAATTTGCTGGTTCAGCTGTTTCAGGTAGCCCATAGCCACGCGACTGGTCAGGTAATGCAACTGGTCGGCTTTGGGTACGTTGTCGAGCAGTTCCTGAAAGGTCAGGTGCGCGCTATCTGGATTGTACAGTTGCGCCTGCATAAAGAACTCCTGATATGTTTCTTCAAATACCGTTTTGTCCCACGGCTTCTGCGATGAGGCATCAATAACCTTGCGATAGGTGAGCCGAATAAGTCCTTTAACCATAGTTCAGGCTGGAAACGCAGCAACACACCAGCGCGAAGCAGCTCAGCTGTTCATGCATAACGAATTACCTGGCCGATCGTTTTGTCGATTACAGCGTGCCAGCTATCGAGTTCGGGCTTGCCGGGTTTGGGTTCACCGAATCCCTGCGCCACCTGCTGCCCATCTTGGTCGAATAGCTCCAGGGCCGTCCTAAGTCTGTTGGTGGTTGGCTTCCTGGTTACCTATACCTGACCAACAAGCGTTTCGTTGAGCGACATGCCAACCGACAAGCTGAAAACGACGCTCAGCAGGCTACGCTTAACTTAATGTAAATGGCTCATTGGTAGTGGTTTTTTGAAAAATAGTTTCGCACTAGCCGCACTGGCGCGAGCATTCGCTCGTGTCTTGTCTAGGGCAGGCTTTCGCTTGCCCAGTGCGTTGGGCAAACGAACCTGGAGAGTCCACTTGACCGCAATACCCTACCGGGTAGCAAGCAGATGCTTGCGTTATGGAAGGCACGGGCAGATGCTCGCGCCAGCTTTCGCTGAAAGCAATCGATCAGTTTGGCGACAATCTGCCCCGCATGAGCAAATCCAGGTCAAGGCGCAGGCAGGCCAGGTTCAGGCCGCGGGCCAGTTGATCGCGTTCGCCTTCGGTCAGGTGCAGGCCAATTGCCTGGAACCCCGCCCGAACCATCGTATCACGTACATCGAGCAGGCCAACTACATACCGGCTGGCCGTAGCCAGGTTATCGAGCCGCCGGATCAACGCGTATAGATCGGTCAGGTTTAGCGTCATGGTGATAGTCCGAAAGTCTAGTTCAATCGCTCCGCAGCAGCGGCATTGGGCAAGCAGTAAACCGGGTTCATCAACCAGAATACGGTGCGACGCGTGCTTGTCAGCCTTCATACCGATCAGTGCAGGCGTTGACTTAACTTCAGGATACGCTCAGCTTCCAGGATGGGCGCCGCTTCGGTCAGCAGGGCGCAGAGGTTAGTCAGATCGTCGTCAGAAAACAGCAGAAAGTAGTTCGGCATGGGTGTTGGCAGCATCACCTCTTTGCCATGCGTTGTGCTGATCGGGTGCATCGCCAACCGGTTCTGCATCATCTCGACAAAGGCCTCGAACTGATCGAGCGTCAGGCAGAACAGCGAATTCTGAAAGGCCACATTGATGGTGCGGCAACCGGCACACATGCCAACGTACCCAAATCCGTTCTCGGCAAATGTTCTGAACCGGTGCCCCGGTGCGGTTTGGTTGTGATTCATAACGAGCTAGTGAGCCATGTGGCCGGTTAATTGGAAAATCGGATTGACTGCCTGTGGTGCCTGTGCGGGCGGCCGGTCCAGAAAAACCAGCCGCCACGCCAGGACTTGGTTGCCGCTTGCACGGCAAGATCAGGTAAGCGTCATGAACCCATCGGGCTGGTCGGATTCACGCCCGTGGTTGCGTCGGCGGCCAGGCTCGTCACTGCCTGCGCCTGAACGGGAATAGCGACTGGCGTAGTGTCCTCTTTTTTGCCGGCAAATGAGATGGCCCGTGTACCCGTCAGCAGAAGGGTTTGATAGGTGATCTTCATCGGGGCCAACCAGCCTTAGTGCGTTTTATCGGCTGGCGGAGCCGGGCAACGTACCCAGTTTTTAAGGAGGTCAGGTACGTTCCCGTAGCGGATAAGTGACTGGCCTTTTACGCGTAGCTGACGTAGTTCGGCCTGCTGAAACGGGTAGGACTTTCCCGGCCTTTCTGCGGCGCCCCAGCCAGATCAGGAAGCCCGTGACGGGTAGGCTGGCGGCCATCAGGCTAAAACAAAACGCGATGATTTTTCCGGGTAATCCCCAGATCGCCCCTACGTGGATATCGTAGTTCATGCGCAGGAGCTTATCGGCGGGTTTCGCCTCGTGAAACCGACCGTAGATGTGGTGAACAGGTAATTCCTTCAGCGTGTACTGATCGAAATAGCGGTAGTCTATTTTCCAGAATGTGCCTTCTTCTGTATTGATATTCACCGCAATGGAGGCCGTATCGGTATCCGGTATGTGTACTTCCATTGTTTTCGCCGCCGGGTTTTCGGCCTGCATCCGGGTCCAGATGCGGTCAATGGCGGGTGCCTGTTCTGTGGTAACTGGCTGCTTTGGCCGTGCCGACACCGCCTCCTGAAACAGGGTGGATTTGGTGCCGCCCGCCAGCGTGTACACCGATGTTGAGAACCATTGAAACCCCCATATCAGGCCTGTCAGCACCAGAATGATAACTACCCACGACGAGTAAAAGCCAATGATGTTGTGCAGGTCGTAATTTTTCCGTTTCCATTGCAGCCCTTCTTTCCACTTGAACCAGAACCGTTGCGTAGCCGCCGCTTTGTTTCTGGGCCACCACAACACGATGCCGGACATAAGCATGAACAGAAAAGTCAGCGTGGTATAGGCCACCACGGGCTGACCAATAGCGGGCGGAAGCCAGAGGTAGTAATGACCATCGAGCACGATTCGGAAGAAGTCCTCGTCCATGTTCTTCACCTTCAGCACCTCGCCCGTATATGGATTCAGGTACACCAGGAAGTAATACGACGGATCGAACTGGAAGAAAATGGCCTGTGCCGCCTTTTCCGGCCCCGAATACATCACGGCGTGCAGATGCTTGCCCGGCAGTTGTGCCGTAGCAATCGCCTGCAGTTTTGAGGGCGGCAGGAAGGCGGCCTTCTGCGCGGTAACGTACCTGAACGGCTGGGTGGCGTTCTGAATCTCCTCCTGAAAGGCATACAGACAGCCCGTGATGCTGATAACAAACACCACCGCCCCGGATAGTAACCCGAACCAAAGATGAAGCTGTCGTATGATTTTTTTAAGGGACATAGTCGTTAAGGACCATCGCGTTTCACGGTCAGTAAGTGATCAAGTGACAATGAATTTTAGAATCGGTAAGCCACGGTAAGCCGGGAATTACGGGGCGGCTCTGTCTGCCAGAAGTAATAGTTGCTATAGGTGTAGTAAGCCCCGCCTACGTATAAATAGCTGTTCAACAGGTTGTTGACATTGAATGCTACCGAGAATCGGTTGGTAGTATACGACACCGCCCCATCGAGCCGGACATATTCTTTCATGGCCTGGCTGGTGCCGTCGAACACGTACCACGACGAGCGCCCTTCCTGGTACTGACCACCCAGCGAAACACCCCAGCCCCGCAGGGTACCTCCCGTTGCTTTATACGACAACCAGGCGTTGGCAATGTGCCGGGTCGAGCCCGGAACGGCTACGCCTACGTTTTCTAGCCTGGTATCTTTCGTCACTTTCGAGTCTGTATACGCATAGTTCAGCGTTAGGTCGAGACCGTGAACAACCTGGCCGCGCAAATCCATCTCGATACCCTGCGTTTGGGTCTGCCCCAGTTGCACCGAAAAGTTCTGATGGATGGGGTCGGCCGTTAACACGTTGTTCTTGGTGATCCGGTAAGCCGACAGCGTAGAGGTCCAGAGGCCGCCGAGCCACTCCTTTTTCAGGCCGATCTCGTTGTTTGTGCCCGTGATTGGTTTGAAGCTGTTGCCGGCAAAGTCGCCCCCGGCTTGCGGCACATACGCCTGGTCATAGACGCCATAGACGCTGGTAGTCTTGTTGAGCAGGTAGCTGAAACCCAGTCGGGGCGTAAACTTACCGGCTTTGACTGTTCCGCTATACGGATCAACGTTCTGCGAGGTGGTGTACCGGCCGGCAATGGTCAGTTTCAGGCGGTCGGCCAGCAGGTGAATCTCATCCTGTGCGTAGATACCCGTATAAGACTGGTTGTAGTTGACGCCCCGTTCGCGCAGGCTCAGGCTGCGGTCATAGGTGGGGTACGCGCTGCCCGGAACCTGCCCGTACACCGGATTACTCAGCAACAGCCCCGGAAACGAACCGCCCTGCGACCAGTCGGCAATGTATTCTTTCTGGCCCATATCGAGACCCGCCAGCATCCGATGAACCACCGCGCCCGTATGCACCTCGCCATTGACGAAGAACTGACCCAGTCTGTTGGTACCCTGCGTATCCCAGATACTGGCCCCCCGCTTTAGTGTATCGCCCGAAATACCCGATGGCCAGATGCTTTGCCCTACCTGATTATAGGCCATGTAGGCTACTTGCCCCGTGAATTTCCAGTTGTCGTCGATGGCGTGACTCAGGGTCAGAAACAACGAATGATCGTTGATATTGGTCGGCGACATATTGGGCTCAGCCGAGGTAAAGTTGACCGGTAAATCGCCGTACCCTTTGCTGGAGAACGCGTAGTTCGAGCCAATCATCGACATCTGGCTATACTGGTACGTGTATTCGGCCGTGAGCGAGGTGCGGTCGTTGAACTTGTAGCGGATGACCGGCACCACCGATACCCGGTTGTTATACTCAAAGTCGCGGTGCGAACCCTTCGCTTGTCCCAGTACATTCAGGCGGTACAGCAGCTTGCCATCTTTGCTCAGCATACCATCCAGGTCGACCGTCGAACGATACAGGTTGAAGCTGCCCAGGGTCATGCTGGCTTCGCCTTTGTTGATGCCCGTTGGTTTCTTGGTCACCACGTTATAAAAGCCGCTGGGCTCGCCGTTGGCCAGCATAAAGCCCGCTGGCCCCTTCACAAACTCAATGCGCTCAACCATGCTCATGTCTTCCGTCAGCGGACCAAACGGCATTTCGATGTTCATTCCATTCCGAAAGGCCGCTATGCGGGAGCCGCGCATATTGAGCTGGGCATAATTGTCCCAGTGTTCGGCGCGGGTAACGCCACTCACGTTGCGGGTCACGCCTTCGAGCATATCGAAGATCTGCTGATCCTGAAGTACCTGCTTCGTCACGACCTGAATGTTCTGGGGGATCTCGAGCAGCGGCGTTCGCAGTCGAAGCGAAATAGACGGATAGTCGGCCACGTATTTACTAGGATTGGCCAGCACGACCACTTCCTGCAACTGCCGACTGTCCGACGAGATCATTATGTCCAGATCAAGCGTTTGGCCATCGGTCAGGGTAACGGCTTTGTTCTGCGCTTCGAGGCCCACAAAACTGGCCTGGAGCGTATAGTTGCCAGCCTTCAGATTGGTCAGTTCGTAGTCGCCGGTCTGATTGGCGGTGGTTCCCCGGTTGGTACCTTTCAGGACGACGTTGACAAACTCGGCGGGCTGGCCATCAGAGGTGGTAATGCGTCCTTTTATGGTGGCGGTCTGCGCGGCTGCACAGAGGCTTATAAGCAGGAACGATATGGTAAGTAAACGATTCATTCAGGTTGTATTTTGTAGGTAATCAGACTTGTTTAATGGTAAGCTTATGCACCCAGTCCCGGCGGAGGCTGGCGTATCCGAGCCGTCCGGCCAGTGAGGGTATGTATTGTGGATCAGTGTAGCCCGCCGTTTCCGGCTTGAGGCTGTAGCCGCCCGGCTGGTACCGACTCCCGAACAGGTAGAGACCAGTTTTTCCGCCTCGCAGCGACACGTCGTCCATCAGGTCACTCGTGCGGTTGGCGCCGTAACGTGCCGACAGGCTTCCGTTTGTCTGCCCCGGGTTTTCGGTGATGCAGTTAACCACGCCCGCCAGTGCTTCCCCTACAAACTCGACGATGGCCCCTTCACCACCCCGATCTGTTTGATGTTTCCGACGGTGAGTCGGCTTAGTTCGAGGGTCCCGGCTGTGCGGCCCACCAGCGGTTCACCATCGACCAGAATCAGCGCGTAGTCGGGGCCGAATTGCTGCACCTGAAGGCCTTGCCCATGATCATTGAGCAGGGCCAGCCTCATCTGGCCACGCAAACTATCGTTGAGCCGCAGACTGCCCGACTGCCGAATCGGCGGTTGACCAATAACCGTCACGCGCATCGGGGGCGAACCCACCCGGCGTTCGGTGGGAGTCGCTGTAACCAACACGGTATCAAGCTGTTTGGCCCCTGATGAATCAGGTAGTTGCGCAGGCAGTTGGTGAACCAACAGGAGGAGTAACACGGCAAGCATCGTTGAGCAAATCAGAAAGTCTGTTGCAAACGTAGATCTTGTTTATATTTATTCCAAATAAAAATTAACCTTGTTTAGATATTTTCTAAATAAATAGCGTGACTGACTAGGCGATAAACAGAAAAAGGCACCCACCCGGATGCCTCTTTTACTGCACTGTATGTCACTCTTCGTTTATGCTTCGTCAACTGGATTCTCATCGTAGGTCACGCTGGCGAGCTTTTATCCAGGTAATAGATCTGGTCGGCCGGGATCAGCTAACCAGTTCTTCGTTACAAGTACCCGTAAATGCCCCGTCACCCGCAGATCAAACAAGTGATGGACCGCTAGGCTTTGACAACGATGGCGTGCGTCAGCACGTACCCGGCGGCCACGCTGCCCGATACCGTAGCCAACTCGGTCGTGAATCCGTCAGCGAACACATTGTCGCGTTCGTTCAGCGTATCCTGCGCGCCTTTGGTATAGCCATATGCACTCGCCGTAGTGTATACCGTATTCGACACGGCGTAGGGGAAAGCGATCTGGGTGACCAGCAAGGACTTACCCGCCGAATTGTAGATGTGTACGTGAATGTGCGGGGCGCGACCCGAATACCAGCCGGGGAAGATCGACGTGAAGCTGACCAGCCCGTTGCTGTCTGTCGTTTGCCGACCGCGCAGGAAATCAACGTTCTGGAAGTTCACGCTTTGCATACCCGACCCACCATATTCCGAATAATACCCGTCTTTATCACAATGCCATACATCAACGATAGCCCCCGCCAGAGCGGCACAACTGGCGCTGGCATTGTTGATGGTAATGTTCATGGTGAAGGGCACACCCGTCCGGTCGGCCCGGATGTCTTTCCGCACAAAGTTGGCGGGCACTTTAGTGGGGAAAGGGCCTTCCGTTTCAGCGGGGGTTACGGTGCAGTTTCCACTGGAAACGCTTGTGGTTGTGCCGGGCGTGGTAACCGTTGCACTGCCGGGTGTTGTGGTGCCGGTTATTGTTGTTGGGTCAATCGATGTACTGTCACTACAGGCGTCGATGACGGGCAAAACAGCGACGATGCCCAGCAGGCTGCCAAAGCCGCGTTTCAAAAATTCGCTACGTTCCATACGTTCAGGGTAATAAACAGAAGGGATAATTGATCAGGTAATTAGTTGGCCGATGGGCCATTGATGGTTGCTTTCGCCTCTTGAGTAGCGTCTTTAAATTCACGGATACCGGTGCCTAAGCCACGCGCCAGTTCGGGCAATTTTTTAGCGCCAAAAAACAGGAGAATGACTGATAGAATGAGTACGATTTCGGAGGTGCCTAAGCCTGGCATAGTTTACGTTGTTTACGATGATCTATCCCTATAGCGTATAAAAAAAGCCTTTCGTTGCGTCGAAAGGCCAGTTAGCGGTCAATGGACCAAATCTGTCGGTAAAACAGGACGTACCTGGTTCGGCGGCTGCTTATGAGCGGAAACGGGCTTGCAGTGCGGCCTCGTAACTGGCTCCGATTGGTATGTCCCGCCCCGCCAGCCGGATGGTTTTATTACGGATTCCTTCGATACGGCTAAACGGAACGATGAACGACCGATGCACCCGAATGAAGGGCGCGTTGGGCGCGTCAACCCCAGGCAGTTTCTCCAGCAGTGCCTTCATGGTCATACGGGCCACAATGGGGTGGTTCGTCGACGCGAGGTGGATTTTCAGGTAGTCGTCCAATCCTTCGATGAGCAGAATGTCGGCGTAGGCAATTTTATAGATGGTATAATCGGCCCGGATGTAAAGGTAATCGTCGGCGGGTTTACTGCGCTGCTGCCAGTTGACATAGTCATTGGCCTTCGTGACGGCCTGCAAAAATCGCTCGAATGTGAACGGTTTCAGCAGGTAATCGACGGCGTTTAGCGTAAACCCTTCCACTGCATAGTCGGCATAGGCGGTTGTGAAAATCACCAGGGGCGGGGTACGTTCCGTAGCACTGATAGCCCGGTAAAAATCTGTTCCGGAAATAAACGGCATGTTGATGTCCAGAAACAGCAGGTCTGTTCCCAACTGCGTAATGTGCTGCTGGGCGTCGTCGGTGCGGGTAAAGGTCTGTTGCAGGTCAATGAAATCTACCTGCTGGCAGAAGTGGCTCAGCACGCGCAGGGCAGGTGGTTCGTCGTCGAGTGCAATGGCCCGAATCATGGCAGGGTTGAGAACGTGTTGGGGGGTATGTTAGGTGATGACGTTATGGATAGGTAGTGCGTTGCGCTGTTGGCTTCGCGCTGTAGGCCCTTCGACCGCAGCGCGAAGCCAACAGCGCAACGCACTATTTATCAGCACCTTGCATTTACTTAAGGCTTCGCATGGCGCATTTCGAGGCCAACGGATGTGCGGGGTTTGAACCCTTTCCAGGCACCACTGGCGTCTGTTTCGGGTACGTTCAGGTAGCTGGCGTAGTCGAGCTTTTTGAGGTGAATGCCCAGAAAAGCCGTTACGAAATGCTGGTTGATGTTGTTGATACGGCGCTCATTCCAGGCGGGCTCGGCATAGTGGTTGTAGTCGTCAGCCGGGGCGCCGGGTAAGAGCGATGCCGCCGGGGGTGGATTAGGCGCCACATTATGCCGGGCATTCACGTAGGTCAGCATATACCGGTCGGCGTTGATGGCCCCATCATAAATGGCTTTAACGCCTTTTTCGTAGCCCGATATATCATCTTTGCTGCCCGCCACAAAGAGCGTCGGCAGGGTCAGGCCGGCTAGCCCGGCGGCATCCCAAACGCCCTCATTCATCCCCCAGGGAGCAAAGGCTACGACGGCTTTGATTCGGGGGTCGAGCGAGGCTTTATACGCCGGCGAGGCCATGGTGCGGGGTTCAAGCGCGGTGCTTCCGCCGGAAACCTTCCCGAATAGTGTCATTGCCTGCTGGCTAAAACCGGCTCCGGTGGTATTGAGCACCCCGTAGCCACCCATCGAATAGCCGATCAGGGCGGTGTTGTCGGCGTTAAGTAGACCAGCCAGAAAAGTGTTGCTGGTTTTAGCCCCGAGCCGGGCCATTTCGTTCAGAACAAACAAGTCGTCGAGCGGCCGATTCAGCAGCGTGCTCGGAAAAGCGGCCAGATCGCGATAGGTCGATTCGGCATGGTCGATGGCCACCACCACATACCCTTTCGAGGCCAGATTTTCGGTCAGGTACGTGAGCAATAGCCGCGAACCGGGGTAGCCGTGCGACACAATGACGAGTGGGTACGCTCCGCCGCTCTTGTCAGGCTCGGCATCGCGGCTGGCCCGGCCCGGAAACGTGAACGGAACAAGGGGGCGTTTGGGATCGTTGGCCCGGCCAAACACGGACTCATACTGTACGATAGCCTGTTGATTCGCCGCAACACGGGCCGGATACCAGACTTCGAGGGTGAGTGAGCGGTCATAGAGCGGGTACTTGCCCTCTTTCGTATGCAAGACATCGATCTGGCCCTTATGGACCACGGTCATGGAGCGAACACCCACCGGATACGTTCCACGAGCAGCCAGATCGGGCGCATTGGGGAGCGGATCACCCGTCACAAACCCATCGGCAGGTGTTTGGGCCGTACCCTGGAATGCCAGGGCAACGAGTAGTGGTATCAGGTAATAAACAGGATTGATTTTCACGGGTATCAAGATCAGGCGTTGACATTGATTGGTACCTACCCACGCTCCACTTAAGCCAGGGTCAGGTAAAGATTCACCGTAAAGCTATGCGGCTCATCCTGAATCAGCAACTCGTGCCGCCCCGGATACAGCAACTGCAATCGACTTTTTGTGTTGGTCAGGCCAATGCCACTGCCCGCCACCGTAGTATCGGCCACGCTGACTTTCTGGTTGAACACGTAGAGGTGCAACTGGCGCTCGTTCAGACTTATCCGAATTGCAATCCGCGACGGTTCCTGCGGGCTGGCGCCGTATTTGAACGCATTTTCGATAAACGAGATGAGCAGCAGCGGCGCAATCATCAGGCCGTGTCCGTTCCCCTGCGTGCTGTACTGAACCGGAACGGTGTCGTCGAGCCGTAGTTTCTGTAAGGCCAGGTAATGCCCGATATAAGCCAGTTCGTGGCTCAACAACACGCGATCCTGCCGCCCCTCGGCGATAACGTACCGGAGAAACGACGACAGTTGCACGATGGCATCGGCCGTGGCCGTCGATTGAACAATGGCCAGCGAATAGATGCTGTTTAGGGTATTGAACAGAAAATGCGGGTTGATCTGCGCTTTCAGGTACGACAGTTCGGTGCTGAGCCGCTGCTGTTCCGTTTCGCGCCAGCGGCTATTGATCCGAATAGCCAGTGATAACAGCAGACCGACTAAAAAGAGAAAAAATGTCTGGCTGATCTCGGCAGGTAAGCTGCTTTGCGGCGGTCCGCCCCGAAACGATCCACCGGGCGGCATGGGTGGCGGTGGCGGGCCGTCCTGGGCAGGTAACGGCGGTCCCTGCCCAGGTACGTGCGGCGGTAGCTGATTGAACGTCGGGTTTGCCCGTTGGTTGATCAACGTGAGCGTTCCCTGTACGAATACAAAGCAGACCAGCACACACAGGCCGTATAGCACGTACTTTTTGCTGAAGAAGAGTCGGGGAATCAGCCAGTAGAAATTGGTGTAGAAGAAGGCGATCGTCAGCAGGTACGAGGCCAGGTTCCGCTGTTCATGCGGGTTGACGGGGAGCTCGGCCAGCTTGGCGAACCCATCCTGCGCAAAGACATACGGCAAGGCCAGAAAAGCCAGGCAGCTCAACAGGTGAATCAGGGCAAGATAGGCGTTCCGGCTCATGCACGTTCAGTAAACGGGCAAGGTACGGAGCAGGCTAACGCAACGGCAGTAATTGCGGTGAAGGCGTAAATTTTGCCGGTAAAGAAAGTTGCTGTATGTTCTTTCGCAAGGCGTTTTCTTGCTTTGCGAAAGAACATACAGCAGCTTACGTACCTACGCGCCTGAAAACTTGGCTAGTTCATCCGCCAGGAATTGCTGGAAACGTACCTGGAGCGCCTGGTACTGAGTGAGGTATTTTTCACCTTCGGGTGTCACCACGGCCCCGCCGCCTGTTGAGCCACCGGTCTGCGTCACCACCAGTGGCACATCAGCCAGTTTGTTCATGGACCGCACCAGTTCCCACGCCCGTTTATACGACATGCTCATGGCTTTGGCCGCCTGATTGATAGAGCCGGTCTGCTGAATGTGGCCCAGCAACTCCATTCGGCCAATGCCCAGAAACCGCTCGGTTTCGCCTTCAGAAATGGCTTCCAGCCAGATGCGGCCATTGATACGGAGGTCTTTCATAATAGAAACGTCAGTAGCTTCGCGTCATTAAATAGTCATTTCGCTGCACTGTCATTCATTGCTTTTACGACGAATGACTATTAATAGACAGCGCAGCGTAAGGACCACTTAATGACGCGAAGCTACTGACGTTTTTTACTCCCTCCGCTTCCGGCGTTCTTCACGGCGCGACTGTTTGCCTTCTTTCACGGCCTTTTTCGCCTCGATATACTGCGCTGATTTTTTATCGGCATTGTCCATGACCTCCGTGTAATAGGCCCGCGCCTGGTCGTAGTTTTTCTCGGCATCGGCAATACGACCCAGTCCCAGCAGCGACGACCAGTAATAGCCCGCGTTCTTCGAGTGGGTGGCAATTGCGAAATCGATCGACTGCTGGTAATATTTCTTGGCTTCCGCCGCATTCCGGTAGAAGTTCTGATTGATATAGGCCAGAATGTAGGCTGCCGTCCGACCGCTCACGCCTTCGTAGCCATCTTTCCCGGCTGCGATCTTCAGGAGAATATCTTTCGAAATGCTTTCCGCTTCATTTAACCGGCCTTTCACGAAAGCTGACCGGGCATAGTAGCGCTCAAAGAACGGGTTATCGGGGTACTGCTCCGTCATAAACTTCGACATATCATACGCCTTATCGTACTGATTTTCCATGCTGTAGATCTGTAGCAGGAAATACCGGGCCTCGACCCGCGTGTAAAAGGCATTATTGGCTGTCTTTTCCAACTCCTTGATTCCCTGTTCTTTATTTCCTTTCGGAAAGAACATCAGAATGGGTTTCAGCAGGGCGTAATTCTCGGGAATCCATTTGGCGTAGTAGTTATACAGCCCGTCGCCAAACATCAGTTCGGGCATCAGATCGCCCTTGCCTTTGCATTGCTCAAAGTATTTCAGCGCATTTTTCCCGGCAAACGTCGCCTTGGTCCACTTCTTCCGTTCAGAATAGATACGTGCTTTGAAGGAATAGGCGGCGGCCAGAAAGAAGGCGGGTTCGGTCTTGCTTTCACTGGTATCGTACAGCTTTTCGGCCAGCGTAATCGTGGTGTCCATCAGGGCCAGGCAGCGGTTGTCGTAATCTTCCACGTCGGTATTAGGCACGATCTTCCACCACTCGGCCATGCCCATCAGAAAGTACGGCATCGGGTGGCTCGGGTACCGAAGCTGCAACCAGCGAAATTCCTTATCGGCCAGCGCGAACTTGTAGTTGTACATGTTATTGATCGCCTCGGCCGATTCGATCTGCACGCCGGGGTGATGCAGGAGCCCGTCGTATTTCTTATCAAAATCAGCGGATGAGTACAGCTGTGCCTGAGCAGAAAAACCTGCCAGCAGCAGAAGCGAAACGAAGAGTAGCTGAATGCGTACTAACATAGTGTAATTGGTAGCTAACAGAACCACAGGGGATAGTCGCTGCAGGTTGCGCCTATACAACGTATGTACGCCCATATCCGTTTAACAGACGTTCATTTTCTGCCGTACCTTTGACTGATGCTGACTGTACTCGACAAAACGTTTGTGCCCTTTATTGGCCGTGAAACACTTCAAGCTCGTATTGCCGAACTGGCCGACCAGATCAACCGCGATTATGCCGGGCGTTGTCCACTGATCGTTGGCGTATTGAACGGAGCGGTTCTGTTTACCGCCGATCTGCTCAAGAACCTGACCATCGACTGCGAGATTACGTTCATCCGGGTGGCCTCGTATGGACAAACGGCCTCAACGGGTAAGGTCAGGGAGATTCTGGGACTCGGCGAAGCCATTACGGGCCGCGACCTGATTGTGGTGGAAGATATTGTGGATACGGGCGTCACCATTACACACATATGCCAGCAACTGGCCGGGAAAGAACCCGCGTCGATCGCCATTGCCACGCTCCTCTTCAAGCCCGCCGCCCTGAAAACACCCGTCGATCTGGCTTATGTCGGTTTCGAGATCGAGAACAAATTCGTGGTTGGCTACGGCCTTGATTACGACGGCCTGGGCCGGAATACGAAAGATATTTTTGTACTGAACGAATTGTAAATACCCTCACCCCCGGCCCCTCCCCTTAACCAAGGGGAGGGGAGTCGCTTTTGCGCAGCTACGCGATACAGCGAAGCTACTGTAGTACGGCTCCCCTCTCCTCAAAACGAGGAGAGGGGTTGGGGATGAGGTAAAGCCTATGCCTGCTCCGCGTTATTATCCGCTCCTTATTGTGGCCCTTTGTGCCTTTTTCTTTCTCCCTTTCCTGGGGCGGGTGCACCTCTTCGACTGGGATGAGATCAATTTTGCCGAATCGGCCCGGGAGATGCTGGTGACAGGGAACTACGCCCGCGTGCAGATCAATTTTGAGCCATTCTGGGAAAAACCGCCGCTCTTTTTCTGGCTTCAGGCCACGGCCATGAGCTGGCTGGGTGTGGGCGAATATGCCGCCCGCCTGCCCAACGCGCTCATCGGTATTGGCACGCTGCTGACGTTCTTTTTTGTTGGGAAACGGCTGCACGGCCCCCAGTTCGGGCTACTTTGGGCTATAGGCTACCTGGGTGCGCTCACCCCGCATCTGTATTTCAAAACCGGCATCATCGACCCCACCTTCAACCTGTTCATCTTTCTGGGTGTCTGTTACGTGTACGAAGCCGTTCAGCAATACGGAAAAGTTGGCGCCTGGCAATCGGCGGCCGTAGCGGGTCTGTTTGTGGGGCTTGCCGTACTGACGAAGGGGCCCGTCGGTGCGTTGCTGGCCGGCCTGACCTTCGCTATCGTCTGGGCCATGGCCCGGTTCCGGCCGCTCCTGCGTTTGTCTCACGCGTTGCTGGCCGTAGCCGTGGCACTCGGTGTGGCATCGCTCTGGTTTGGGCTGGAGATCATTCGCAACGGACCGTGGTTTCTGGACGAATTCATTACCTACCAGATCCGCCTCTTCAGCACACCCGACGCGGGGCACGGACAGCCCTTTTATTACCATTTTGTGGTCGTGCTGGTTGGTTGTTTTCCGCTCTCGATCTTCGCCATTCGCTATCTGGTAAGCGATCGGGACCCGCGCGATTTCCGGCTGTGGATGGTCGTGCTGTTCTGGGTGGTTATGATCCTGTTTTCCATCGTGAAAACCAAGATCGTGCATTACTCCAGCATGGCCTGGTTTCCGGTATCGTACCTGGCCGCCCGACATTTACACGATCTGCTGACGGCCCGCATCACCTGGTCGCGCTGGCTGACGGTCGGGCTATTGATCGTTGGTGGTTTGCTGGGTACGTTGCTCATGCTGTTGCCGGTGGCTGGTCAGTTCAAGTCCACACTCATCCCTTACATCAACGACCCATTTGCCGTAGCGAATCTGCAGGCAAACGTGAGCTGGGGCGGTTGGGAATGGCTCATCGGCGCAACGTACCTGGCGGTACTGCTGACGGCCATTGTGCAGCTATCGGGCGTCGTGCAACGGCGGCGGTTTTCGCCTAACAACGGGTTACCTGCTTCGGTCTGGGCCCTGTTTATGGCAACGGCCGTTTGCCTGTGGCTGTACCTGGGCATCGTTGTGCCAAAGATCGAGGAGTACGTGCAGGGAACGGTCGTGCGTTTTTACGAATCGAAACAGGGACAGCCTGTCTATGCCGAACCGATTGGCTACAAGAGCTACGCCCAGCTATTTTATTTTCGGAAACAGCCCCCGGTAAACCCGATGACCAAAAAGGAAACCTACCTGATCGATGGCCCCGTTGATAAACCAACGTACCTGATCACCAAAATTACGAGCGCCAACGACTACCGCGCCAACCCAAATCTGCGGGTTGTGAAAGAAGAGAACGGGTACGTGATCTTTGAGCGGAAGTGAGGGTTCTGGTAGCTTCCTCTTAGCTCCAGCCATTTTCCCACGCAGGGAAACGGCAAGCGCACGACTCGCGAAGCTACCGTACCTACTAATCAAATTGGTGTAAGGAAACGTGAGACCCCTCCTGCCACACTCATGGACCGGGCGGGATGACAAAGAACGACGTGAGCTCAAAGCTCCTTCGTCCAGAACTGCATCACTTTCGCCGAATCTTCCGTTTCTCCCAGATCGGGCCAGCTGAACGTGGTTTGCAATACCGGATCGAGGTGGTAGCCGCGCTGTTGCCAGAAATCATCGAGCGGTCGGTAGATTGTGGCAGTCCCGCGTCCGGGGCGGAGGGGGTGATCGGCGGGGCGTTGCACGGCGCAGAAGGTCGTGGTCAGGTACGTGCCGAACGAGCGGGCGTGCGCTTCACGCACATCGAAAAAGCGATGGCCTAGGCCGTGGCCCCGGTAGCTGGGCAATAGCAGGCTTTCGCCGAAATAGAAAACAGTATCGAGGTCATAGCCTTCCCGGATAAACGGCGCCTGCACTTCGCCGGTCTCATCGCGGAGGGGCAGGCAGGTGGTGCCGCCCACCATACACCCGCCATCATACATGGCAAACAGCATGGCCCGTTCGGCATTGGCATAGGTTTCCAGGTACGTCTTCTCGTACTCGATCGACCCTTCGTACAGGTACGGAAACTCCCGAAAAACCGCGATCCGCAGCTGCGCCAATCCATCAAAAACGGACCGAATCTCTGCGCCGATATACTGGCTATACGTCATAAGCCTAGGGTACGCGGATTGGCTGATGGTACACGGATTGGGCGGATGAAACGGATTGACGCGGAGCAAATCTGCTTAAATCCAGAAGTCCGCGTCAATCCGTTTCATCCGCCAATCTGCGTATCCTAAAATCTATCCCAATACCAGTGATTCCCAGAGAGGTAGGTTGTAGTAGGTCGTTACCCGCGTGATCTGGTCGTTGGCGACTTCCAGAAAGGAGCCGGCGGGGAGTACATAGGTCTGCCCGTTGGCTTCGGGTAGGTCGCCGTCCGTTTTCTTATAGGTTCCGTTCACCACAAATTCGCAGGCTACGCGGGTGCCGGTTGGCTCGGTCAGGATCACCATGTCGGTGAGCGTTTCGTCGTAGCAATCGTCCATGTGCTGGAGGAAGGTCGTGAACGCCTCCTTACCCATGCGGGTGTCGCCCTGGTTGCTGTCATGACGAATATCCTCGCTCAGTAACGAGAGCATTTTCGTCCAGTCTTTCGCGTTGAACGCACTGTAATACGCTGAGGCAATGTCGTGTGAAGTCATGAGCTTTTCAGTTTACTGTTTACCGTTTTCTGTTGCGCTGCTAAACCAAAGTCAGGTACGTTAGCAGCGCAACAGAAAACGGTAAACAGCAAACAGTAAACTTTTTCTATTTCGTTGCTACATCATAAATCTGAACCCGCGACCAGAGGTGTTTGCAATGCTCGACAAACGCCAGGTGAATCGGGTGTACCTGATACACGTCGTGGCTGGCTTCGTCAGTGAAGGTCATCAGCAGGGCAAAGTCGTAGGTATGATCGATCACCGGGCGACGCGTTGGTGCAGCTACGCCAATGTCGATGTGGTGAATAGCGTCAACACCGCGCAACGATTCCAGACCTGCTTTCAACGCAGCCCGGTCATCGTCAGATTCAGGCTTGGCAAGCCAGAAATAAACAGAATGGATGAACATGATTGGGGAATAGGTTAATGTATAGCGAATAATGTACAATGAATAATAACGCTGTTAATCAGACGATTAACGCCTTAGCCGCACCAGTATGCCTGTTTCAACTATTCTTTTCCAGTTGTTTCACCAGCGCCCCGAAGTCTTTGGGGTAGGGTGCTTCCACGGTGAGCGGTTCGCCATTCAACTGAGTGAAGGTGAGCGAATGGGCATGCAACGCCACGCGCTGAATGAGCGGCTGCTCGTCGGTATCCATTTTTAGGTTGAAATCGCGCTTGATCTGCGAGAGGTACACCGGTTTTCCGCCGTAGGTTGCATCGCTGACGATGGGGGCTTTCAGGCATTGCAGGTGAACCCGTATCTGGTGCATCCGGCCCGTAATGGGCATGCACTCCACCAGCGTGGTGTTCCGGTAAGCGCGCAGGGTATTGAAAATCGTTTCGGCTACCTTACCCTTTTCCCGGTCGATCTTCACGTAGGTACCATCCCGGCTGGGGGCGATGGGCAGATACACCGAAATATCTTCGAAATTATGCACCCCATTGGTCACAGCATGGTATCGTTTAGCTACCTCACGGTGCTCGAACTGCATAGCCAGATGCCGATAGGCGTCGGGGTTCTTGGCAATGGCCAGTGCGCCCGACGTTTCTTTATCGAGCCGGTGGCCAAGTTGCGCATCATCGCTATACGCCTTAGCCAGGCGCAGAATGCTTTGCCCCGACCGGTCGGGGGTACGTTCATCCAGCGCTGCCACATAGGGCGGTTTGTTGATGACTATATAATCGTCGTCCTCAAACAGGATGAGGTCTGAGAAATTCAGTTTCATACTGCAAAGGTAACGATAAACTATAGGGGCAACCGTAACGCCGGACCGCCATCGCGGTTTTCCGATTTAAGGCACCATCGACTCAGGCCTAACCACCACCAGTTTAGTCCCATATCCTATCGCGCAGTTGCGCAGGCTGTTTTCGGAAAGTAGATCACTGCCCGCTTCCTCCTGTTGCGCAACCGCACGGGCTCCTCAATAATAACCGGGCCGTAAACTGAATCGGCGTAATGCATGCAAACTAATCGGGATGATGTGCTCTATAATTGGTCAGGGACAAACCTAGGCACTTCAGGCGTTAGCCGACCAATGGGTATAGACGCCAGATTAACTGATCGGGCGGTAATTGCTCGTTCGTGGCGATACGTCAAAATGTGTTAGCTTTCCCCACTTTTGTATCAGTCCAGACCCCTGCCCCGGTCTCAACTTTGCCTCATCATTTTAAACAGAAAAAAGTCATGAGCAAAACCATTTTAATTACCGGCGCATCCCGAGGATTTGGCCAACTGTGGACCAAAGCCTTTTTACAACAGGGCTATCAGGTAGCGGCTACCGCCCGAAACCTGGCCAGTCTGGATGAACTGAAAGCCGAGTTTGGAGCTCAACTGCTGCCCATTCAACTGGATGTGACCGACCGGGAAGCGGCTATCCAGGCCGTACAGCAAGCCCATCAGCAGTTTGGCCGCCTGGACGTGCTGATCAATAATGCCGGCTATGGCCTTTTCGGCAGCGTTGAGGAAACCAGTGAGCAACAGGCGCGCAACCTGATGGAAACCAATTTTTTTGGCCTGCTCTGGCTAACCCAGGCTGTTCTGCCCATCATGCGCGAGCAGGGTTATGGCCACATCATCCAGGTATCGAGCGTGCTGGGACTAATCACCTGGCCGAATGTGGGCCTCTATAATGCTTCCAAGTTTGCCGTTGAAGGACTTAGCGAAACACTAGCCCAGGAAGTGAAAAGCTTTGGTATTCATGTTAGCCTGGTGGAGCCAGCCCCCTATGCTACCGACTATGCAGGCTCTTCGGCCGTAATTACCCAACCGATACCCGCTTACGACCCCTTAAAGGCAAGCCTGAAGGCCCAATATGCCAACCTCTCGATGGGCCAGCCCGAAGCTACCACCACTGCGATACTCAAACTGATTCAGAGTGAACAGCCACCGCTCCGGCTGCTGCTGGGCCAACTCGCCTATCCCTTAATCAAACAAGGTTACGATAGTCGCTTTGCCGAGTGGGACGCCTGGAACGAGGTTACTACGGCCGCCCATGGCATTTAACCAACGAAATAGGGTAAATCTACACCCAGAAGCGGTGTAGATTTACCAATACTCCCGATTCAAGTTCCGTTTACTGACACATGATCCATTTCAGCACCCTTAGCGTAATGCGCCGTGAGCTGGGCCTGACCCCGCCCGAGCACCCCCAGTTAGCCCTGGAACGGGGCCTGCAAAGCTGCCCCCTGGATGGACAGGCTTTCAGCACGGATTGTTATGGGATCATGTTCAAAAAACTCAAAGCCGGCGTTATGCTCTATGGTCGTACTGCCTACGACCATACCAACGGCTCCTTGTCTTTTGTGAAGCCCCGCCAACGGATTGAGTTCCGTAACCTGGAGGTAGAGGAAGATAGTTTCCTGCTCTTTCTGCATGAGGATTACCTGAACGGTCATCCGCTGCATGAGCAGATACAACACTATTCGTATTTCGATTACGAAGTGACAGAAGCGCTGCATCTTTCTCCACGAGAAGAGCAGGTCATACAGGACCTGTTTACCAGGATTGAGACCGAATATTACACTAATCCTGACGAGTACAGTCGGCCGATCATCCTGGCCTATATAGACGCCCTGCTTACCTATTGCCAGCGCTTTTATAAGCGCCAGTTTATCAACCGCGCCGAGCTGTCGGGCAAAACAGTGTCCAGATTTCAGGAAGCTTTAAGAGTTTATTTGCAGGATGGCTTATGCCAAACCCACGGATTACCCACGGTTCATCAACTGGCCGCCCAGCTCAATTTATCTCCGCGCTACCTGAGCGATCTGCTCAAGCAGGAGACGGGTAAAACCACCATTGAGCTGATCCATCTTGGCCTGATGAGCGAAGCCAAAAATCGGCTCCGGCAGAACGAACTGAGTATCTCCGAAATCGCCTATTCACTGGGGTTTGACAACCCCTCTTATTTTTCGAGGCTCTTTAAAAAAGAAGTAGGCCTAAGCCCACTCCTGTTTAAAAAGCAGCCCCTGAATTAGGGCGAATAGGTCGCCATCTTCGCCGGGTAATTTGTACTGACTTAGAGTAAAGTTGTTGCAGGGGTGATAGTCAGTTCATTATAACTCCTTGAAAGAGTTAATTTTATGGTATGAATTTCTCAACGGCTAACTTACGAGCAGATCGTCATTGGCGCTCAGCTACCGGGCTTGATCAGAAACGATTCCAAAAGCGGCTCGCCTTACTGCCTGCCGCTTACGAGCAGCTAGATGGACAATCCATTGATCAACGCCCTAAAGATTGTCCCGACGAGCCCGCCCTGAGCAGCTATGAAGACCTAGCTATTCTCTTTAAAATCAGGCCTTTCTTTTGATTTACTCTTTATCCAGTTTGAACCGGAATTCGGTACCTTTCTCTAACCGACTCGTTACGGTGATCTTTGTTTTGTGGGCGTTCAGGATGTGCTTTACAATGGCGAGGCCAAGGCCGGTGCCGCCCTGCTCTTTCGACCGGCTTTTCTCGACCCGGTAAAACCGCTCGAAAATGCGGCTCAGGTGTTCGGGCGGAATGCCGGGGCCATCGTCTTTCACGGCGATCTGAATGTGTTTTTTGCCGTCTTCTTCCAGCGATACAACCACCTTACCGTTGTCATTACCATATTTCACCGCATTCTGGATCAGGTTGGTCATGACCTGCGTAATGCGCTGACGGTCCGCTTTTACCCAAACCGGCCCCAGGTACGTTGTCTTGATCTTCAGCGTGGTCTGGCGGGCGTTGGCTACGCTTTCCAGTTGCTCGAAAATATCGTCGATAATGTGGCGAATGTCGACCCGGTCGAAGTGCATTTTCAGCTCACCGGTTTCCAGTTGGGAGAGGGCCACCAGATCCTGCACCAGCAGGTCGAGGCCATCGAGCGAACGGGCGGCTTTGGCCAGGAATTTATCCCGCACGAACTCATCGTCGACCGCCCCGTCGATCAGCGTGTGAATGAATCCCTGTGCGGCGAAAATGGGCGTCTTCAGCTCGTGCGAGACATCGGCCAGAAACTCGCGGCGGAACTGCTCCATCTTCTTCAGTTCGTCGATCTCCTTTTGCTTGCGGGCTACATACACAAAGATTTCGTCGTTGAGTTTCTTGAACGGGTTGCCCGTTTTCAGAATCGACTTCCGGGAAATGGAAAAGTCGCGGACCTTCAGTTTGCGGATGGCCTCATACAACTTGGTGATCTCCCGGTACACCAGAATATCGATGGTGTAGAGCACCAGAAAGAATGACAGCAGGAACGACGACGTACCCACCACAAACAGCATATTGCCGTTGGTTCCCGGCACAAACGCCAGAAAGGCCATCGTCAGCCCGGCAATCAGCAGGGCCAGAATCAGGGCAATAAACCGGGGAGAAAGGGACATGGGAAGGAAGGGGAAGAGGGGGAGGGAAGAGGGGTAGGAAAGGAGGAAAGGGAGGAAGGAGGAAAGGGAGCTTCGCTGATTAGCGATTCTAACCTGGCGAAGCTCCCTTTCCTCCTTCCTCCCCTTCCTCCTTTCCTACCCCTCTTCCCTCCTTTTAAGCCACCTCGAACATATACCCCACGCCTTTCAACGTGCGGATATAGCCTTCGCCGATCTTTTCGCGGAGTTTACGAATGTGTACATCGACGGTGCGTTCGAGCACGTAAATATCGGCACCCCAAATCTTTTGCAGCAACTCTTCGCGGCTGAAAACCTTATTGGGCGTCTGGGCCAGGTGAAAAAAGAGCTCAAACTCTTTCTTGGGTAGAATAATGCTTTGATCGCCCCGGTTCACCGAGTAATTTTTCCGGTTGATCGTCAGGTCGGCAATCTGGATCAGATCACCTGTGTCGGCTTTCTGGGCCTCGCGACGGAACAGCGCGTTGATCCGGCTCATCAGGGCGCGGGGCTTAATGGGTTTGGTAATGTAATCGTCGGCACCAACGTCAAACGCGGCCACTTCTGAGTACTCTTCCGAGCGGGCCGTCAGGTAAAGAATGTAGGTCTGCCGCAGATCGGGCAGGGCGCGCAGTTGTCGGCCGGCTTCGATACCATCCAGATGCGGCATCATAATGTCGAGCAACACGAGTTCGGGCTGAAACGTCCGGGCAATATCAATGGCTTTACGTCCGTCGGGAGCAGTGCGTACCTCATAGCCTTCTTTCTGGAGGTTGTATTCCAGCAACTCAACGATGTCTGGATCATCATCAACAACCAGGATGCGATGGGCTTTTTCTGTACTCATTTTGTGGCAATAAAATGCTTAGGCCGGAAAGTTAACGGGCATTGTCAGCAAGTTATGCGTCATAACAAACTGTTAACACAAAGATAACGTAGCAACGCACCTAAGTAGCCTGACTGTTAGCGCCTAGTCAGCCGATACATTCGCCCCCGCTCGTTGGTCACAAGCAGGTCGGTAGGCGTTAAAAAAGTAATGGCTTCAGCCTGGCCGCGGGGTAAGCGCAAACAACCGGTCGGCCGATTCAGGCGGGTGGCAGCATCGCCCGGCAGATCGAAAAATAACACTTTCCCATAGGTAATCACGGCCAGCGTTTTTGCGTCGGGACTGATCGCAGCGCCCGTTACCATCGACTTGATGAAAACCGAATCCAGCGGGGCCGGCACGTAATTGCCGGCACGGGCCGGCACACCATACAAACGAACCATATGCCCCGACCGGTTTTTCGAGAGCATGAACAGACTATCGCTTCGGTAGAAAACGGCTTCGCTATCGAAGTTGCGTTGCCTGGGCGGAAACGCCGTCTGGTCGGCGTAGCGCAGCCGAATGGTTTCCGGCGCTTTTATCCGCTTCGGATCAACGATGTAGATCGCCAGGTCACGGCGGTTGTTGACGTTATTGCCCAGATCGGCGATGAACAACCGGGCATCGCCGATCCGGGACGAATCCTGCCGGGCCACATCTTCCCAGTCAACATTCTGGAGTTGCGGCAACGCCAACGAATCCACCAACGTACCTGGATTGGTCAGTGAAACGGCGTAGAGGGTAGGTCGACCGCCGCCATCGTTATGTGTCCAGACGCTGGTGTCTGTTCGCCGTGCCAGCCCCGAACTTTCGTTCACCACAGCCGGTAGCCGGCGACCGATTCGTTCAACGCGGTAGGCGGCACGCACCCGCTGCACACCGAGCCGATGTACCTCGGGGGCACATGAGCACAATCCGACTTTTATGCCGATTAATACGTTAATGAGCCAATGAAGCATTATTTCAGTTAAGGATAATTAATAGTACGCGGATTTAGGGGATCAAAAAGAGTAGCGCCGATTTTTGCCAGATGCGGAGCTAATCAGTGTTGAATCCAGCAAGCCGTGTCAATCCGTTTAACCCTTTACATCCGCGTCCCCTTAACATTCGCGTACTACATGACCAATCGTGCTACTGAAGTACAGCAATCATTCCCCGTTCGTTTAGCGGCTACACTCACGTCGATGCTGATTATAGTGTATGCCCTTTACGAGTTGAAGGAGCTACTGATCCCGCTGGTATTTGCCATCCTGTTTTCTGTGCTGTTGTTTCCATTGTGTTCACGGCTCGAGCGGTGGAAAATACCCCGCATCCCCGCCGTGCTGATCTGCCTGATCTTAATGCTCGCGGTCATCGTGGGGCTACTCTATGCGGTAACCACACAGATCAGCAACTTCGCTGAAATCCTGCCTCAACTGATCAAGAAAGCGAATGTCCTGATCAATAACGTGCAGCTCTTTGCCGACGAGCACTTCAAGATCGACAAAAAACGGCAGTTAAGCGAAGCGGGCAAATACATGAGCACGGCACTGGAAACAGGCGGTACGTTGCTGACCTCTACCCTGCTCGCGACAACCAGCACGCTCACCGACGTCTTTATCGTGCTGTTGTTTGTCTTCTTCTTCCTGCTCTACCGCGACTTTTTCCGGTCGTTCTTCTATAAAGCGTTTGGCCATACCCGCCGCACAAAAGTGGATACCATCATGGCCAAGATATACGATGTGGTTAAGGATTATCTGGCCGGGCTGGTGCTGGTGATCCTGGTCACCGGTACGTTGATGACCGTGGGCCTGATGATCCTTGGTGTTGATTATGCTGTATTCTTCGGCTTCTTCGGCGCCAGCCTGGTGCTTATTCCCTACTTCGGAATTTCGCTGGGATCATTGCTGCCCGCCGCTTACACACTGGTTACGCAGGACAACCCGTTGAAAGCCCTGGGCGTTATTGGCGTATTTCTGTTTGTGCAGGCGCTGGAAGGCAACTTCATCACCCCCTACATTGTGGGGTCGAAGGTGAGCATAAATCCGCTGGCGGCCATTGTTGCGCTGTTGCTGTGGGAAACACTCTGGGGCCTGCCCGGCCTGATTCTGGCCTTACCCCTGACCGCTATTCTGAAAGTTATCTTCGACTCGGTTGAAGGCCTGACGCCTTATGGTTTTCTGATCGGTGAAGCTGAAAAGCCCCGGCCACCCATTAAAAATTTACAGGAACTGGCCGATCAGTTACCCAAACGCGCCAAAAAAGTAGGGAAAGTAGAAGAGAAAGACTGACCGCCGTTAAAAATTGAGCGGGTCAAGGTTCTTGAAATGGCCATTCATTTTAATGCGATCTTTGGTCCGCTCCATGTCTGCCACCACGGGAATGACCTTGTCCAGATGGCGGATCAGCAATTGTTGCCGTTCATTCTCTGTCTCTATCGTCAGCAATTCATATTCCTGCTCGATAGACAGGCCTACTTTATGAGCAATGCGGTACGAAAACAGCGGTGATTTGGCGGGGTCATAATCCGTCTCGATCTGCAACAGATCATAGAGGCGTCCCAGCCGGTCGAGCAACGGCGTCAGGTACGTTCCAGGTGCGTCTACCGCTTCTGGCTCCAGTAGTTGAACCCGCCCGCCAGCATACAGTTTATCGGGAACGGGATTCTGGAAATCGACCAGCCGGAAAATGCGCAGGCCCTTTGTTTTCACGTCCATACGGCCATCTTCGTAGCGTTTATGCAGGGTTGTGACATGAACCTCGGTGCCGTAGCCGGGCAGCTTGTTATCGATGTAAGCCGGAATACCGAACGTTTTCTCGTCGTCGATGCACTCATCGACTAACTGACGATAACGCGGCTCGAATATGTGCAGATTAAGGTCTTCACCGGGGTAGACCACCAGACTTAGCGGAAAGAGCGGTAGTAAATCAGTCATAGGTAGATTGGTCAAGGGTTTACCAATAGGGTTTCGGGCGTTGGCTTCCTGGGTTGGGGATCACGGCTTCGCGAGACGATGCGCTGGTGTGAGAAACAATCCCCAGACCGAAACCTCCTGGCTACGGGCCGCTTTTTTCGACGCTGATCCCTACGCTGACCACATCGGGCAAGGGATCCTGCCGCATGTATTGCTTTATCCGCATGACATACGTACCTGGCTTGGCAAACCGGTACGACCGCTTGATCAGCACTTTGTTGTCATACAAATCACCAAGTCCTTTACCGCGTGGCTCGCCCGTTTTTGGGTCCATCAGGATCAGTTCATCCAGCCGGGATTCTATCTCATGGCCTTTTTCATCCGTGAGATAACGGGTCAGGTAGAGGTTATAGTAAGGGTACGTCAGGGTATGGCGTAGCGTATAATACAGGTCATAGGGTATACTGGCATCGGTAATGGTGAACCGGAACAAAGGCGTATTTTTCACGTACCACTTCCCATCTGCGATATCGACGTTCTCTTTGTATACCGCGTTCGGGTCCTGCTCACACGCCACCATCAGGGTCAACAGCCCCACAACCAGGCAAATACGTTTCATAGACGA
Source organism: Fibrella arboris (assembly GCF_041321095.1). Classification (NCBI taxonomy): domain Bacteria; kingdom Pseudomonadati; phylum Bacteroidota; class Cytophagia; order Cytophagales; family Spirosomataceae; genus Fibrella; species Fibrella arboris. Next base: position 129,783 of record NZ_JBGGWE010000011.1, read on the forward strand.
TTATTTCGATGCGATCCCTATTTTTAGTTGGGTCGGCTAACTACATTTCCGGCAAAGCTACTCAACGATGGAGTAGGCCCCTACAGTATGCTAAAGCAGATTACCCGTTTAGATGCGCATCACCGGCTGGCTATTGGCCTGGGCAGCCTGCTTCTTACTTATCTGGCCTGTCGCTCCTATGTGATCTGGCCTACGCTGATCCTGCTCATGTATGTCAGCTACGCCACGACAGTCAACGTATTGGCTTGGTTATCAATGGCCTACCTGAAACCACATGAGGCCGTAAAAACATATCGCCTCCAGGATTCCAGCCGCCTGATCATTCTGACTTTTGCCATAACGGCGGCCATAGCCAGCCTGTTTGCGGTTATTTTTCTCCTCGATACGGTCAAAAATATGCACCTCTCCCAGGCCCACATGAGCGCCTACGTGGGCCTGTCGGTGCTGACCGTAATCAATTCATGGACATTGTTGCATACCCTGTTCACCCTACGGTACGCCCACCTGTATTACGATCATCAGCCGGCCGGTGGGCTCAACTTCCCCGATACGCAGCGGCCCGGCTATGCCGACTTTGCCTATGTGGCATTTGGGATCGGTATGACCAGCCAGGTAGCAGACGTGGGGCCAACCAACCAGCGGTTCCGTGGCCTTATTCTCACCCACAGCCTGCTTTCTTTTGGCTTCAATACGCTGATCGTAGCCCTTAGTATCAACGTGGTAGCCAGCCTGTTGTAATAGATCTGGGCTTTGTTACCGGGTGCTTACCTATTTCCCTACCGTCTCATCCCTTTCAGGCCCATGCAATACGGAGAATTCTGGTGCGCTGGCCGGGGGCGGGCAGGCCCACATTAAGCTGCTTGACGGGCCAGGTCGGGTGGTGCAGGAGGTGGCCCGGCAGGGCGAAGTGATGCAGCGGCCGACCCTGGGGCTGGCACTGGTGCAACTGGTTGCCGAAGGGCAAGCCGCTCAGGTGTATCAGGTGCTGATTCAGCGGTAACACTTCGCTAACTTTTCGGTATTACCCTTGCGATAGTTGACCGAAAGGGGCAATTTGCTCGCCTAAAACCCGAAGTTCCGCATGTTTACCTCAACCGATCTCGACCAGATTACCGCACAGGGCACCACCACCCAAACGGTCGACCAGCAGATTCAGCATTTTATCGATGGCTTCCCTTTTCTGCACGTCATCCGCGCGGCTACCGTTGGCGATGGCATTATCCGCGTGCCCGACGAGCAATTGACCCGCTATATCCGCCAGTTCGATGAGCAGGCACCCGACTTAGTCCTGATGAAGTTTGTGCCTGCGTCGGGGGCAGCTACGCGTATGTTTAAGTCGCTGTTTGCCGCACTGGATGGGAAATCAGATAAGGCGACCGATGGTTTTTTTGCCCAGCTACCTGATTTTGCTTTCTACGAAGACCTGAAGGCAGCCATGAGCCGCGACGGGCTCGATCTCGATAAAGCCGTGGCCGACGATGACCGGAAAACGGTACTAACGTACCTGCTGACCGATAAAGGACTCGACTACGGCAGCCTGCCTAAAGGCTTGCTGAAGTTTCATAACTACGCCGACGGCCCGCGCACGCCGGTAGAAGAGCACCTGGTTGAAGGGGCTGCCTACGCGAATAGCGACGGCCGGGTACGTCTCCATTTCACGGTATCGCCCGAGCACCGCAGCCGCTTTGAGGCCCTGATCAAACACGAACTGGCCGACTATGAATCGTGGCTGGGTGTTGAGTTTGAGGTGACCTTCTCTGAACAGAAAAAAGCCACCGACACCATTTCGGTAAACCCCGACAATACCCCTTTCCGTAACGCCGATGGCACGTTGCTGTTCCGGCCAGCCGGCCACGGTGCGCTGATCGAAAACCTGAATGACATCGATGCTGATCTGGTGTTTATCAAGAACATCGACAACGTGGTGCCCGACGAGCTGAAAGAGACTACCGTGACCTACAAAAAGGTGCTGGCTACGGTGCTGCTCGATGCGCAGAAGCAACTCTTCCGCCTTCAGGAACTGCTCGACGCCGACGAGGTCAGCGAGGGCTACCTGACCGAAGCCGATGCCTTTCTGCAAACAACCCTCTGTGTAACGCCCCCGGCTGATTTTGTCAGTCTGAGCGCATCCGAGAAACTAGCCTATTACCGCCAGAAGCTCGACCGGCCCATTCGCGCCTGTGGCATGGTGAAAAACGTAGGCGAGCCCGGCGGCGGACCGTTCTGGGCCAAAAATGCCGACGGGTCACTGTCGTTGCAGGTCGTTGAATCAGCGCAGGTCGACATGGACGATGCCGGGCAGAAGACCCTGTTCGATCAGGCTACGCATTTCAACCCCGTTGATCTGGTATGCAGCCTGAAAAACCGGAACGGACAGAAGTATAACCTACCCGATTTTCGAGATCCACTGACCGGCTTTATCACGGCTAAATCGAAAGATGGCAAAGAACTGAAGGCACAGGAACTCCCCGGCCTCTGGAACGGCGCCATGGCCGACTGGAACACCCTGTTCATTGAGGTGCCCCTCATCACGTTCAACCCCGTCAAGACTGTCAACGACCTGCTCCGCGCCGAGCATCAGCCAGTGGGCATCGTCGATTAGGTCAACTGCTTTGTACACGCCTCGGCCCACCCTGAACCTTAAGCGAGCGATTCAGGGTGGGCCGAGGCGTGTACAAAGCACTCTTTACTCTACTCCTTGCAGGAGACGGCGGTTATCCCGAATCATCGTCAGTGCTAATTCGGCGAATCGGCCATCGAGCGCTTTCATAGCCCGCTGTCGGTAGGTTGTCGTCGGTTTTTCATCATTCCTGGCTAATTCAGTTATATAATGCTGTTCATACTGATTCATGAGGCGCTGCGTTTGCCGGACCATCATGGCATAGTCGGTCCCATCTATTTTACCCCGAAGGCTCTGAAGCGACGTACACATCAGCGCCAGATTAGACGACCGATTAACGATCAGTTCATTTGTAAAAAAAGCTTTCTCAGCCGCCGGTAATGCCTGAACCTGCATCAGGAATTTTTCGGCTGTTTCCCGTTTAAACTGTTTCAGACGAGGGTCCGTGGCGTTGGCCTTCACAAATGATTGATATTGCCGGCTAGCCAGACTAACTGGCTGTTTCATCAGCTCGTCGGCCTGATAGAGTTTACTTTTTCTGGCAAAAATGGCCATGCTCTCTGCTGGCACCCCTTCTTCGTTGGTGGTCGCATCCTGAGGATCAGCAATGTAAAAACTGGCAATACGTAGCGACTGAACGCCTTTCTCGATCATTGCCTGCTCCTTCTGTGCCTGCTGCGTCATCTGCTCCGACGATTCCATTTCCTGGGTACACGCCGCCATGACAACCAGTGGAAGCGCCATAATTATAAATTGTTTCATGATTGTAAGATGATAGACAAGGTGAATCAAACTAGGGAACTCAGTGGCTTACCACCCGCCCACTAGTGTACAGCTCAGCTGAGGCGATCAATAGCCACAGCACATTGATTGCGCAAACGATGGCTCGATGTAGCCAGCTTCTACGGTTGTGTTGCCGGTCCTTTTACTATAAAATGCCGAACCAGCGCCGGTAGCGCCAGAGCAACAACCTGAGCCTGTGGAGACATAATCGAAAGAAACAGTACTACTCCCGTCCTGATAGGCGCATGAGCAGGTATACGTTTTTGCATCAGCTATGTGGCTGATACCGGCCAGCACTACGAGCACCAACAAAGCAATCCACTTTTTTTGGCTCAACCGATTGGTTATGAACGTCGTCATATTTGTTTGGGGTTATTTGAAAGATTATTAGATAGATAAACTGACTACAAACAATAATCATGCAAGCCGTTCTAATACATTAATCTAATCTATCGATTTAATTCCTATTGACTGGACTGCCGTTCAGTCGGCAGAGCCGGTTTAACATGCAAAAGCCCCGACACGGGTGCCGGGGCTTTTGCATGTTAAAATCGATGTATTACTGCTTCATAGGCTGCAGCTCGTCAGGCCGACATCAGGCCAGCGTCGGGTACAGCGCTGGCGGCGGCTCCAATAGCGATCTCTTTTGTTTCCAGCGACTCAAGGTTCTGGAAAGTAAGCAGTGTTGTGTTTTCGTATACGCCCAGGTTCGCGTCACGTACGCGCTCCATAATCGGTTTCAGCGCACAGGTCACTTCGTCTTCACAGTCGTCGCATTTCACATAGAAATTGTGCGAGACGCAAGGCGTTGGGGCAATTGGCCCGTCGATCACGCGTAGGACCTGCGCCAGGTTAACGCGGGCTGGATCGATCCGAAGCAGATAACCGCCGCCTTTGCCTTTCTGACTTTGTAGTATACCGTGGTTACGGAGTTCGAGGAGGATTGCCTCTAAAAATTTCTTTGGAATATTCTCCCGAGCTGAGATGTAAGAGATTAGAACTGGACCTTTTCCAAATTCTTCGGTAAGAACCTTCAATGCCTTGATGGCATACTTTGCTTTTTTGGAGATCATTTAGTTACGGTAGTAATGGGCCGTTCAGCGCGGTTAGGTGAGACAGAAAGCCAACTTTATAGACTTACTTACAAACTGCCAAGTTAGTAACCAACTCTATATCAGTCAAAATTTTACGCGGTATTTCCTTACACTATCATTTATCAAGCCAAAAAGTTCGCTAAACTCTATAGACCGATGTCCGAATTTCACGTTCGATACTTCGCTTGTATGTATGAAAATCGACCTGGAGCGTATGCCGGGCCGACCGGTTGTATCGGCGCTGGTTTCGGGCAGCCTCTGCCCGGATAGAAGCCAGCATAGCCTCCCGATCGGGCAGTTTACAGGTACCGGCAATCAGCCGCGCCAGCCAGATCGCCTGGATTTCGGCCAGCGGCATAATAGCGCCCAACGGTTGAACTAACCCCACAAAATACAGACCCGGATAATCGGGATGCACCACACGCCGATAGAGTTGCAGGTCATTGTCTGCTTCCACGTTGATAAAATCAGGGGCAAAGAACGGGAACGTAACCTTGTAGCCTGTGGCATACACCACCATATCGAACGGTTCGGAACTGCCATCGATAAACGTTACCTCCTTTCCATCGACCTGTTGAATATCGGGTTTGAACGCAATCAGTCCCCGTCCTGCCAGGTTCAGCAGATCCTGCGAAATAGTTGGATGTTCACTCAACAGCGGGCGCTTAGGCACCGGTACGCCATAGTCTTGCTGACGGCCGCGCGCCAGGCGTAGAGAGGCCTTGAGCAGTAAACGCTGCAGTGGCAGAGGCACCCACCACAACATCGGATGGGCCAGTGAATCAAAGGGCAGACTCATCAGCCAGTTTGGGATGATATGCGCCCCGCTCCGGGTCGAGATCACGACACGATTACCCCCATACTGGCGGGCCGCTTCACAGGCAATGTCTACCGCCGAGTTGCCAATACCGACGATCAGCAGGTTTTTATCCCGAATTTGGTCAGGCACTTTATAGTCGTGTGAATGAATGACCTCGCCGGTGAACGTACCTGGAAAAGCCGGGTCGGGGTAGCGGGGATTCCAATGGTGGCCATTGGCGACAATCACGTGCTGATACCAGCGGTGCTGCCCATCGCTGGTACGTACCTGATACCCGCCCGACCCATCGCGGCTGACCTGCTCAACGGCGGTGTTATAGGTAATGGTATCGGCCACGCCAAAGTGCCTTGTGTACGCCTCGAAATACTGGATGATCTGACTATGATGCGGAAACATCGGGTAATGCGCAGGCATAGGAAAATCGCTATAGGCCATTACCCGCCGATTCGTGTTGATGTGTAGCGATTTGTACGCAGACGACAGGCCATTATCGTTGCCGTACCGCCAGTTCCCACCAATAGCTGACCCCTTTTCGAAACAGTCGAATGAGATGCCTTGCTGGTGCAACACTTTAGCTGCCGCAATACCGGAAGACCCCGCCCCAATGATACAGACGGTAGGAGTCATGCGCTGGTTATTGTAAAAAAGGGCCTCAACGAAACAACAGGCAACTCAATGCGCTTCATTTTTGGGTCGGAACACGCTTATTTAAAGAAATTCTTTTCTTCTTCCCGGGGCGAATGTACATTATTCAGCCAAAACTCTATAGAGTACAGGGCCTGCACTCAACAAGTATTTTTCAGCCAACCCGTATCTATATGCTCCTGTAGGCAAAATACAGGTTCTTCTTTGGCTGTTCATTAAAAAAACCGGGTCGATGGCCCGGTTTCAAGGATGCTATACTATGGTCGACCCATGGCCTACACATTGACGTCGGCCAGTTCTTCTTCACGAACAGGCTGGCCCATCAGCGTGGCGAATCGGTTGATGTTGAAGGTGGGTTCAAACCAGACCTCGCCCAGCACCGGATGTTTCACGGGTACGTCGGGGTTCTGAATTTCGGCGAGCAATACGCCCGTTTCGCCAGTGGTATGCTGCTTTACCTGCCTGATGGTATACAGCGTATCGCGCTTTGGTGTTTTCACACCAAACTCAGCATAGAAAGCCAGCACCAGGGCCGGAAAATTGTCATTCGTGCAAATAACTTCCATCACAGTTCATCAATATGAGGTAAAAACGACGGGCAGGAAACGAAAGTTCAGGCTTCATCGGCAGGCCTGCAACCGGCCAATGCAGCGCCAGGTACGTTGCTCTGCCGCGTTGCGCTTACTCAAACAGATTGCCTAGCTGCCCCAGCACAGAACCACCCTCCTTGTTGGCCTGTCCGCCCGCTGGCGACAGCCGCTGGACCAGTTTCGAAATCGGCATCGACTGGATCCAGACCCGGCCGGTACCGCGCAGAGTGGCCAGGAATAGCCCTTCGCCGCCAAATACCATGCTGCGTAGCCCGCCGGCGCGTTCAATACTAAAGTTGATCTGAGGCTCAAACGCCACCACACAACCTGTATCGACACGCAGCACTTCATTGTTCAGTTGTTTCTCCATCACTACGCCGCCCGCATGCACAAACGCCAGCCCGTCGCCCTGGATTTTGGCCAGAATAAACCCTTCACCGCCAAAGAGCCCCGTACCAAACCGCTGGTTGAAATGAACGCCTAACCGGGTACCCAGCGCCGCGCACAGGAAACCGTCTTTCTGCACAATGAGCGTATTCTGATAAATACTACCCAGGTTGATAGGCATCACTGTGCCGGGATATGGCGCCGCGAAAGCCACTTTCCGTTTACCAACGCCCCGGTTGGTGAAGTGCGTCATAAACAGCGACTCGCCGGTGATAAGGCGTGTGCCAGCCTGGAGTAGTTTGCCCATAAACCCCTGATCGGGTTGCGACCCATCGCCCATTTTAGTTTCGAAAACGATGCCATCTTCCATGAAAAGCATGCTTCCGGCCTCGGCAATGACCGTTTCGTTAGGGTCGAGTTCAATCTCAACTACCTGAATATCTTCGCCAATAATTTTGTAGTCGATCTCGTGAGAGTTCATGGTCTGGTTTGGATTAATGTATTGGCCCGAAAACTAGCCGCCTTTCCTACATCACCGATTAAAATCTTGACAAACGGGAAAAATAAAAACCGTAACGGTCACCAGCATAGATGCTGGCCTGAGAATCCCAATTGCCGACTTGTCATTGACGTATGAGTTGGCGCGGGCTGCACCAGCAGACCGGTCAGCAACAACCCAGCGGCAACCATGACAACAAATGGACGGTTTCTGTGCTTTTAACCAATATGATCGCGCTCGCTCTATCGGCCCTGCTCCTCACCACACCGCTCGACAGTATAGCCCCTGCCGACACGCTTCGGAACGGGCGGGCCAAAACGAAGTTTGCGTTTAACCTTGATTTCCGGGACTCATTTCTGGAGCGGCAGCACGTAAATGTTTGGGGAATCAACGCGGGTATCGAGTTTGGTCATAAACGCCACCAGCTCACGCTGGGTTACTACTGGTTGAGCTATGCAACGTACCTGCGCCTGATCGACTGGCACCGTGATGCCGCCCGGCTGGTGAACCTCAATTACTATACCCGCGCCGACCTGTGGTTTGCTAATGTTCAATACTGGCTGAACCTCACCAATAACCGCCGGTGGATGGTCAGTTTCCCGATGGAAGTGGGGGGCGGCGTGGCCTATGCCCTACCGCATACCCTCAGGCAGGATGTTCAGATCGACCGTACCCAGCGTAGTTTCTTTGTGCCCTTGCAGGTGGGTGCTTATAGCCAGTGGAAAGCAACGCGCTGGGCGGGCTTCAGCGTTCAAATGGGCTACCGGTACTCCATCTTTCAGACCGACATCGACCAGAACTTCAACGGCGTTTACTACAGCATCGGCGTCACAATTTATCCGGCTCTGGCAACTGATGTGTGGCGGTTTCTGACAAAAAAAGACCGTATTTCACCCTTGCATCCACCTCAGCCCCGTAGCCCGGTTACACCCGAGTAAATAGTCTTGAGGCCCCGTAGTGCCGAAGCGCCCGCTTCGGTAGTCTGGTTCTGTACGATTACTACCGAAGCGGGCGCTTCGGTACTACGGGCCGGACATAGAAACACTCTGCATGCGTAACGACAACGAGTCTCCGCCACAGCCTTTGCCGCCAATAACCCCGCATCAGGTGGTTATGCTGGTGTTGTCGCTTTATGTGGTGCTGGCGATCGTGGCGCAGGAGTTGGTACCGCTCGACGCGCAGGTACGGCTTTGGCTCGACCGGATCGATACCGGAATCTGCCTGTATTTTCTGTACGATTTTGGCCTTCGGCTCTACCAGGCCCCCGACAAGCTGGCTTTCCTGCGCTGGGGCTGGATCGACCTGCTCGCCAGTATGCCGGCCTTTCACTGGGGCCGACTAGGGCAACTCGTGCGCGTCTTTCGGATTTTGCGGATGCTCCGGGCGTTTCGGGCCGCTCGGAATTTCGTGGTTTATCTGCTTCGTAACCGGGCAAACGGTACGCTGGCGATCGTGTTTGCCAGCGCCATTCTCCTGCTGTTGTTCGGGGCCATCGCTATCCTGTATGTTGAGCGCGGCCTGCCCGAAGCCAACATAAAAACCCCCGCTGATGCGCTGTGGTGGGCGTTTGTCACGATCACCACCGTTGGCTATGGCGATCGTTTTCCGGTCACCAATACGGGGCGGCTTATTGCTGCGGTGCTGATGATCGCGGGTGTGGGCCTGTTTGGTACGTTTACTGGGTACGTGGCCAATTTCTTTGTCGAGGCCGATCAGGCGAAGGAAGACGACGACCTGCAAACGCTCATTCAGGAGGTACGGCAACTCCGCGAGAAGATCGAAGCGCTGGAAAACCGGCAAAAGTGACAGGTTGCCGCACAGAGTCTTGTGGAAATAGCTCTGTGTTCGCTGTGTTTACTTGCTCATTTTACCGCCTTCACCACGCTTGTGGGCATCTCGTATAGCAGCCATGTCCGGTTTTTGATGGCCGTTGCGTTTTGCCGAATAAGACGGATGAAATCGCTGATGCCCAGCGGCTCGTTCCCGTTGGCATGAATCAGCACAAGGCTTCCCGGCCGGGGGGTCTGTTTCTTGGCCAGCCACGCATCAGAGCCAATGGGCAGCAACCCAAACGAGAGCACTTCATCGAACACCAGTTTATCCGAGATAAGCCCCGGAAACCGGAAGAAAGCCGAGGGCGTCAGTCCGTTCTTGAGCATGGCCTGTTCGTTGAGCAGCACTTCGTCGCGGATGTTCGTGTTAGGTTCGAGCAGGAAATTGACCGGCAACGGGCGGCGCGGATCGAACCGATGATGATACGAATGATTGACCCACGTGATGGCCAGATCGCCACGGGCGACCAGGGTTTTCAGGTACGTTAGATCGGCCTGATGGCTGGCCATCCAGAGGCCCGTTATAGTAATGGTCACCGGAATGGGCTTCTCCGACGGTTCAAATGCCTGAATCAACGCGTCAAACACCGATCGGGTCAGGGGTTTTGTAGACGGACAGAGATCGACGGTGAGGCTAAATCCCCGCTCGGTGGTATCGGCCCGTTCCAGGCCTGCATCCTGCAGAGCGCCATCACGCTGCTGTTCCAGCCGCATGGCCCGTCCGTAGGGAGTGTGGTCAACGGCCTGTAGAAGCGCCGGCCACGACAGCGGGCGCACGGCCGCTACGGGGAGCGTGGCCACCGATGTTTTCAGTGTTTGCGGATCGGCCAGCAGGTAACGTACCTGCCCTTCCTGCCGCCATTGTCGCAGCACCATCTGTACTTCCGGGCGGCTGGTCAGTCCGTAATAAACCTGGTAGTTAACGGACTGTGCTACTGAGGAGCTGGTAACTGGCACTAATACTGAGTATAACAAAAAGAAATGGGCACTAAACTGGAAACGCATCGGGACACGGATTAGTCGATCTCTGGTAGCCAATAAAGCCGGAATCCTGCCTGAATTCCGGCTTTATTATGATTGCCAATCCGCTACGGAGCCTGGCAAACGCAATTTTTCCAGGGTTGATCTGCAACCCCAGTCAGTTTAGCTATTGCGGCCACCACCGCCAAACATTTTCGATACCAGCCAGATCACCAGCGCGATAACAACGATTACCCCGATGATACCGGTGTAGGCACCCGCTTTGAAAATATCGCCGATGGCCGCGCAACTGGTCATGGTCAGCGTGAAAAAGAGGGCCAAAAAGGCGACAGGAAGGATACGAAGGAGCGTTTTCATAAACGTTGATAGGTTTTGTGTAATGAACGATTGGCCGAATACCGGCAATTGCACAATTAACCCGCTCTCTCTCACTTTGTTCTAAGCCAATGCTCCTTCATTAGTCTACCGCCCCAAAAGTGTTGGTTGGTGTCGACAGACAGGATAGGCATGTTATCGAAACAACACAAACGAGTGTAGTTTTTCGTCATTACTTTAGCCAGTTCTGAATCCGACTCCTACCCGCCATGCGCTTTTCGCTATTTCTAGCTGCCAATATCCTGCTCACCGGTTGTCGAAACACCGAGCCTACCTTATTTACGGCCCTCGACGCCGACGATACGCACATCACCTTTGCCAATACCCTTACCGAAACGGCCGACCAGAATGTGTTGCAGTATGAATACACCTACAACGGCGGTGGCGTAGCTGTTGGCGATCTGAACAACGATGGCCTGACCGACGTGTATTTCACCGGCAATCAGGTGCCCGACAAACTCTACCTCAATAAAGGGAATCTACAGTTCGACGACGTCACCGGACAGGCAGGCGTGGCGGGCCGGCCGGGGCACTGGAAAACGGGCGTGACCATGGCCGATGTCAATGGCGACGGCTGGCTCGATATCTACGTTTGCTACTCGGCCCTAAGCGACACGGCCGCCCGCGCCAATCAGCTGTTTATCAACAACGCGGGCAAGCCAGGAACCATACCCACCTTCACCGAACAGGCCGCCGCCTATGGCCTCGACGCGCCAGGTACGTTCTCGACCCAGGCCAGCTTCTTCGACTATGACCGCGACGGCGACCTCGACATGTTCCTGGTCAACCACGGCAACATGTTCTATTCACCGTTTTTCAATACCAGCACCGTTCGCAACAAACGCCACCCTTATTTCGGAAATCGGCTGTATCGAAATGAGGGAGGAAAGGGAGGAGGGAGGAAGGGAGGAAAGGAGGAAAGGGAAACGTCACCGAACGGAGCCTCCCCCTCCTCCCTTTCCTCCCTTTCCTCCCCCTTTTTCACCGACGTCTCCGAAGAGGCGGGCATTCATGGCGGGAGTATCAACTTCGGACTGGGCGTGGCGGTTAGCGATTTGACAGGTGATGGCTGGCCTGACCTGTACGTGGCAAACGACTATGAAGAGCAGGATTATTTCTACGTCAATGACCAGCACGGGCACTTTATCGAATCCACGAAAGAGTCATTCACCCATATGTCGCGCAACACGATGGGGATCGATATTGCCGACGTGAACAACGACGCCCTGCCCGACGTGGTGACGATGGATATGCTCCCCGCTTCCTGGGAACGGCAAAAACTGCTGAAAGGCCCCGACGAATACGACAAGTTCCGCCTCATGGTCGACAGCGGTTTTGGTTACCAGCACATGCGGAATATGTTGCATATTAATAGGGGAGGAAAGGGAGGAGGAGGGAGGAAGGGAAGAAAGGAGGAAAGGGAAGCGTCACTGAACGGAGCCTCCCTTTCCTCCCCCTCCTCCCTTTCCTCCTTTCCTCCCTCCTCCCCTTCCTCCCTTTCCTCCCTTCTTCCCTCCTCCCCTTCCTCCCTCTCTTCCCCCCGCTTCGCCGAAGTTGGTCAACTGGCGGGCATCTCGAACACCGACTGGAGTTGGGCGGCGTTGCTGGCCGATTTCGATAACGACGGACGGAAAGATCTGTACGTGACCAACGGCATTGTGCGCGACTTCACGAGTATGGATTTTCTGAAATACGACGTTCAGGCTGCTAAAGAACAGCTTGCCGCCCAGGGAAAGTCGTTGACTACCGACGACGATATCAAGAAGAACCTGCCTACCGCTGACCTGATTGCGAAACTGCCTGCCACCAAAACCGACAACGTAGCTTTCCGTAACCGCGACGGCCTGCAATTCGATGATGTTACCAGCCGATGGGGGCTAGCCGAAGGAGCCGTGTCGACCGGCGCTGTCTATGCCGACCTGGACAACGACGGCGACCTGGATCTGGTGGTGAACAATACCAACGCCCCCGCCGCTGTGTACCGGAACAACGCCGAAACGCTGACGCAGCACCAGCACTTGACCATCCGCCTCATGGGCGAGGGTGGCAACCGCTTTGGCGTGGGGGCGCTGGTGACCGTTGCGCGGGAGGGGCTCACCCAAACGCAGGAACTCATACCGACGCGTGGCTTTCAGTCGGCCGTGGCTCCGGCGCTGACCTTCGGGCTGGGAGCGGGCACGGGGCCCATTCAGGTGCAGGTACGTTGGCCTGACGGCCGCATTGGTCAGATAGCCAACGTTACGCCCAATGCCACACTCACCTGTCGCCAGGCCGATTCGCAACCGTCTGGCCCTCCCACTGAGGCGGAACTGACTGTACCTGGCAGACAACCGAATACGCTGTTCGGCCCGGTTTCTGACGCAGTCATTCCGTTTGTGCATACCGAAAACCCATACGTCGATTTCAAGCAGGAGCCCCTGATTCCGTATCAACTCTCGAAACAGGGACCCGCCCTGGCCGCTGCCGATGTGAACGGGGATGGGCTTATCGACGTGTTCGTGGGCGGCGCTACCGGGCAGGCATCGGGACTTTTTCTGCAACAGGCCAATGGTCAGTTTGCGCTGGCGCCGGGCTGGAACGCGGGTGAAACAGGCATGAATCCGCCCGCCGACGCGGTAGCTGCCCTGTTTTTTGATGCCGATGGCGACCGCGATGCTGACCTCTATGTAGTGCGTGGCGGTAACGAATACGCACCGGGTTCGCCCGCTTATCAGGATCAGCTCTTTCTGAATACCGCCGGGCATTTCTCGTTAGCTCCGCCAGGTACGTTACCCGGTGAGACCAGTCCCGGCAGCTGCGTGGCCGCAGCCGATTACGACCGCGACGGCGACCTTGACCTGCTTGTTGGCGGTCGGGCCGTTCCGGGACAGTTTCCGACTGCTGCGCCATCGTATTTGCTCAGAAATACTGGCAAAGGCAGTACGGGCGTTCCACGGTTTACGGTTGGACAAACGCTGACGCCGGGCATGGTCACCGGTGCCGCCTGGGTCGATGTTGACCGCAACAACGTACCTGATCTGCTGCTCGTTGGCGACTGGATGCCCGTGACCCTGTTCATGAACCAGAACGGGCAGCTTGCCCCGACCAACGCGCAGGTGCTGGGCCTTGCCCAGACCGGTGGTTTATGGACCTGCCTGGTGCCGCACGACCTTGATCACGACGGCGACACTGATTTCCTGCTGGGTAACCTTGGTACCAACGTGCCGTGGAAAGCCAGAGGCGATACCGCCCTGACGATACTAGCCGCCGATTTCAACGAAGACGGCCGCATTGATCCAATCCTTTGCCAACGCGTCGGCCGTGTGCATATTCCCCTTGCTTCACGCGACGAGTTACTGGATCAGATCAACAGCCTTCGCAGAAAATATGTCCGCTACGCCGATTACGCCAACGCCACTGCCGAGACCATGTTCGACGCGGGTACGTTGGCTACCGCCAACGAGCTAATCGTCAACACGCTCAATAGCAGCATACTGGAGAACGTCGGACGGGGTGTATTCAGGCTGAAACCGTTACCTGTTGAGGCGCAGATTGCGCCAACGCAGGGATTTGTGGTACATGATTTCACCGGCGATGGCATTGACGACATTCTGCTGGCTGGCAACTACTACCCCCTCCGCGTGCAGCAAGGCCGCTGCGATGCCGGTCAGGGGTTACTGCTCAAAGGCACCCGAACAGGTACGTACCTGCCTGTCCCCGCACCACAAAGCGGCCTTTACCTGACTGGCGATATTCGCCGTTTGCTGGCTATACCAACTGCCATCGGCCAGTCAAGGCTGGGCACGTTGCTCATTGCAGCCCGTAATAATGGGTCTGTAATGACGCAGCGTAGATAGGCATAAGGTTTTGTGCTGGGTCAGCTGCCAGGGCGCCATACCAGCGAATCGGCTCCTGTACGTATGTTAAAAAATGGTACGAACAACTATTTTTTAGCCAGTCACTTGCATCTACGAAATTATTCGTATACGTTTACTACGAAATTATTCGTAGATAGACTATGCGACCAACCGACTCCGAATTAGAGATCCTGCACGTGCTCTGGAAACAGGGCCCGCGCACAGTACGGCAAGTGAACGACGAGCTAAGTCAGCAACGTGAGATTGGCTACACAACCACGCTGAAACTGATGCAGATCATGCACGAGAAAGGGCTGCTGACCCGCTCTGAAGAAGCCAAATCGCACGTGTATACAGCGGCGCTGGGCGAGCAGGAAGCCCAGGAGACCATGATCGACCGCTTTCTGGAAACCACGTTTCGGGGCTCGGCCTCGCAACTGGTGATGCAGGTGCTGGGGCGGCATAAAGCCAGCGCCGATGAATTGGACGAAATCAAAAAACTTCTAAACAACCTGGAAAATGAATCTGACTAACTGGCTCAGCAGCCCAACAGCCGAAGCCCTGGGCTGGACGCTGATTCACGCCCTCTGGCAGGGCTTCGCGGTGGTACTCGTCATCGCCCTGTTATTGCACACCACACGCCGGAGCAGGGCGGCCCTCCGGTATCAGATCGGCATGAGTGGCCTCCTACTACAGGTGCTGGTCTCGCTGGGTACGTTCGTCTGGTATTACGAGCCGCGTTCACTGGCAGGTCCGATCATGGCAACGCAGCCGATCAGCAACGTACCTGCACCGCTGCTGAACACCACCGACGAGTCGTGGCTGGTGGCCCTCCAAACCTTACTGACCACGCATCTGACCGAAGTGGTTTGGCTATGGCTCCTGGGCGTTGGTGTGTTCGGGCTACGGCTCGTGGGCGGCTGGGCCTATGTGCAACGGCTTCGGACTACGGCCACGCTACCCGTTCCGGCCCTGCTGGCAGAAGCAACGGACCGAATTTCCCGGAAACTGAGCGTGTCTGTCTGCATACAGGTAACTGCCCAAACAACCGGTCCGCTGGTTGTGGGGGTGCTAAAACCGGCCATTCTGTGGCCGGTGGGCCTGCTGGCAGGCCTGAGCGCGGCCGATGTAGACGCTATTCTGGCGCACGAACTGGCGCATGTGCAACGGCACGA
This sequence comes from Fibrella arboris, assembly GCF_041321095.1. Lineage (NCBI taxonomy): Bacteria > Pseudomonadati > Bacteroidota > Cytophagia > Cytophagales > Spirosomataceae > Fibrella > Fibrella arboris. The sequence goes on from NZ_JBGGWE010000011.1 coordinate 145,420, forward strand.
CTACCTGCTCAATGTGCTGCAATCGACCGTGGAAGCCTTGTATTTCTTTCACCCCGCCTTATGGTGGCTGTCGGCGCGGGTACGTGAAGAGCGCGAACATTGCTGCGACGATCTGGCCGTTTCTATCATCGGCGATGCTCGTGTACTGGCGCGGGCACTGGCGCGTGTAGAAGAATGGCAGCGCGACATGACCACTACGCCAACGCTGGCCATGGCCTTTGCCAGCAAACGGCAACTACTGCTCCAGCGGGTTCGGCGGATACTCGGTGTACCGACCAGTCCCCTGGTGTCGAATGGTAGTCTGATCGGGCTGACCTTGTTTACCGCGCTGCTGGTCAGCGTGTCGGTCTATGCCATCCAGCCTGTCAACCAGCCGAAGCCTGTTCGGGCGGCCTGGCCCAAAGTAACCCGCAAGCATACTGTGAGCAGCGATAGTGAGTATGGCATGATCGACAGCCACCGTATTGGGTACGTTATCTGGAAAGGGCAGAAACTCACCGCCACCCGCCTGGCCAGCCTGCAACGCCAGCTCGATCTGGTCATGGCCGGTCAGCTATCGCTTGATGTAGTGAAACAACCCGGCCGCGACATTCTGCTGACGATCATCGAGAAGAACGTGGCCTTTGATGCAGGCATGAAAGTGCTCAGTGAAGGAATGAGTCACATTGACCTCACGAACATCGAGGTGACGCCGCCCGCCGAATTACCGGTTATGCCCGATGTACCTGCTATAGAGCTGTCTGACCCCACCCTTACCCCCATCATGACCGGCGACACGTCAAAGCTCCGGGCTGTGCAACAGCAGTTGCAACTGATCACTAAACAGATGAAGGAGCTCATGGCCGAACGCCAGCCGGTGGCCGACAAGTTGAGTAAGGAAATGGCGGAGCTGGCGGCCAAAAACAACGATTTTCAGAAGCAAATGAGCCCCTACATGAGCCAAGTTGGCCAGCTGGCGAAGCAGCAACGGGCCTTATCGGCGAAAATGATCGCGCTACAGCGGGAAACCCAGACACTCTCCCGGCAAAAGTCGGCGAAGGCGCAGTCACTGCTTCAACGGAAAGAAGCGCAGGCCGAACAGCTTGAAAAACAGATCGACGAGCTGGACGCACAAATGGAAAAGCTGGACGCTAAACTAGAGCCATTGAACGCCCGCCTGGAGCCGTACCAGCAGCGTATAGACATGCTCGCCGACTCGATCGAAAAACTATACGAGCCAGCCAATGCCCTGTCGGAGCAGATTGGCGCGTTATCGGAGCAAATTGCAGAGCAGGCCGAAAGACAGGCAACAGAAGCCATGCGTCAGGCAGAAGAAGCCTTACATGGTCTGGATGAGGCCGATCGGCCAGCGCGGGCGGCACGGCCACCCCGCCCAGCGCGTCCTGCCCGCCCACCCCGGCCAGCCAAAGCGCCGAAAGCACCCCGCCCGGCGGTGGGTGTCACGCCCGCTCCAGCACCAGCGGCGGCACCAGGCCCCGCGCCGGCACCAGCCGCTTTGCCGAAGCCAGCCACTGCCCCGAACGTACCGAAATGATGAACAGGCGCTAATGCAGCTTGCCTCGGGCAACTTTGCAACAAGCAGTAACCCGCCCCCGTTACCTAGGCTCAGCAGTAGGTAACGGGGGCTGTGTGTTTCGTTAGGTAGTCCTATGCGCTGTAGCACCGAATGAAAAAAACACTGCTCTACCTACTTCTAGTGCTGGCTGGCCTTGTGGCGGTGCTTTTCCGTAGTGATCTGAGTGTAGACGAATTGGCCATGCGCTATACCACCGCCGACTCCCGGTTTATGACACTCGACAGCATGCGGGTGCATTACCGGGTCGAGGGGAACAGTGCCGATACGGTGCCGCTGGTGTTGCTTCACGGGACGGGGGCCATGCTACAAACCTGGGACGGCTGGGTAGATGCGCTCAAAAAAGATCGCCGCCTTATCCGACTCGATCTGCCTGGGTATGCCCTCACGGGACCTCAACCACAAAATGCAGCCTCAGCTATTTACTACGCCGATTTTCTGCATCGTTTTCTGGTTCGGCTGGGGGTGAAGTGTTGTGACCTGGCGGGAAACTCACTGGGCGGAACGATTGCCTGGCACCTGACCCTGATTCACCCCGGCCAGGTTCGACAACTCGTTTTGATCGACGCGGCAGGGTATCCATTTACCCCCAAATCGGTACCGATCGGGTTCAGGCTAGCCCGATTGCCAGGTTTCAGTGGTCTTCTGGCCAAACTAACGCCCGACGCGCTGTTCCGAAGCAGCCTGGAAAACGTGTATTATGCCGACAGTCTTGTCTCCGACCGACGGGTGCAAACCTACGCCGATCTGAACCGCCGTACCGGCAACCGCGAACAGTTTGTGCAGCGTAAGCCCGTTCTGGACTCCCTTTGGCAACGGATTAATCAGATTCGGCAACCAACGCTGATTTTATGGGGCCAGCACGACGAGCTGATCCCTTTGTCTGTAGCGGCTCGGTTTCACCACGACCTGCCCAACGATACGCTGATCGTTTACCCCAACGCCGGCCATGTACCGATGGAAGAAATTCCTGCCCAAACCGCAGGCGATTACCGGACATGGTCAATGAAGAGACAATAAGAGTGATCGGTGTGGCTACCGATACAGCAGCTAATCAGGTACGTTATCATCAGCGCGATGGCTTATAGCCAGTGGATACCTCATCGGGCGCAGGCAATTCGTTTACCTACACCCAACGCTACGGCGGTTGCATTTCTCATCAGACCCTCCCTTGGGGTCACAGCTGCTGGAGACTACGGTTAATAAAAAGGTGTTTTCATCAAATCAACAGGGGAATTTTCCCGTAGCAGCAAGCGGGTCAGACTGGTACTTTTGGTACATAATCATCAGACAGTCAAGGCCATATGCTACTCAACCCGCGCATTTATTTATTAACAACTTTTCTGGTTGTTCTAATTATCCCTTCGTCTGGTCTGGCGCAGATAAAATTTTCTTTTTCGGCTGATACCAGTCGAATCAGCGAGCCTAAACGAGGTAGTAAGCAACAGACTGTGGCTGTTCAAGCAAGTTCTATTCCTGACAAAGCCCTTACGGTAACGGTGAAAGATATGCTCACCGGCGATGCATCTGGCAATTTAGACTATAGTTTATTCCCTAATCCTATTGTCCTCACTTTCGGACCCGGACGGCAACAAACTCAGACAGTTACCATTACGATCAAATCCGATACGAAGGTAGAACCAACCGAGACCATTGACCTGGCTCTTTACGTACCCAAGGGCCATGTTATTGGCGAATTTGCTAAACATACCATTGTTATTGACGATCCTGTGGGCGCAACCATCACTCAGCCAGTTGCCCGTACGCTCACTAATCCAGCTCCTCAACCAACCAAACCGCCAATCACGTTTTCATTCCGGACCAACAGTAGTGAAGTTGCTGAACCTAAAACAGGCAATAAAACACACCTCGTACAGGTAGAAGTAAGTACAATTCCTGACACAACGGTTCAACTAGCCGTAAAAGACTTGCTAACAGGTGACGCATCACCAACTATTGATTATAGATTGGCGCCTAACCCAATGACATTGACGTTTGGCCCAGGCCGACAACAGAGTCAGGCAATAGCTATTGAACTAAAAGCAGACACGAAAACCGAGCCAGTTGAAACAATTAATCTTAGCTTATCAGCCACGCCGGGTTATGTTGTTGGTACAAATGGCACCCACACAGTCACTGTCAGCGATCCTGAAGGCGATTCACTTGCCTTGCCAGCTATTCGTCTGGCAGTAGGCTCCAACTTCGATTATCTAAATCAGGCGGTTGCGTTAAAAAACCTATTTCTAGGGTTTGAAGTGTTTGCGCCAACTGCCTTCCAGCCTAAAAAAACGAGGGCGTTTCTCAGTGGTTTCCACCTTGGTTTTGCTTGGAGCCAAAATATTTCGTCTACTGGTGATGGAGCGTACATACCGGGCGGTGCAATTAATCCGCTTACAAATCCAGGCTTAATAGAGCAAAATGGACTGTATAGAACAACAACCCCTATCAAACGACTTGGTACCGACAGCACGCTAGTGGCCTATAATTTCTATACTCGGAACAGCATCGTTAACGTGAATAACTTCAATTTTTTCGCAAGCACAATGGGGCGCATCTGGCAAAGTAACGATGAGACAGTAGATGCATTTTTTTCGATCCGTTTTGAAGGCATTCAACGAAATTTCACCTATAACGCTACATACGATTTAGTTGCCAAAGGCGACACATTACCTGTCAGACAGCGATTTGGCACCATCCCCCCATTCGATATTACAAAGCAACAAACGCGCTATGCTTCTTTTTATGACTTCTATCTGGGAGTAGGCCTTCCATTTCGTTGGGAACCAAAGGCAGACCTGGTAGAAATCAGGCTTAATCCAATGATTGGTGCTGGTTGGTTTTCGTCGCCATTCCATCAGGACAACGATGGTAAGTTTAACCGGATATTTTATTTAGTACAGTTAAGCATCATCGAGAAAAAGTTTGGCATCCGGCTTGGCGGCGAAGTTCGTGGGAGCATCAGCAATGGAAAGCTTGCCCCCTATTACACAGTTACTTTGTCGAAAGTCTTTACATTCAAGAAATTTGAAGACTACTTCGCGCTAAAAAAGAACTAGCCGCAAGTCTATCTGACAACGCCCCTGTATGGGTCCTCGTGGGTTGCCAGCATCCAACGCTTTTTGCCAGCGGACAATCTATCGGGCGTGGGTGTACATGCCTACGTAACCACCCTCATAACCTAGCCTAAGCTATAGGCAGGACGGTACTGTTCCTGTAGCGTGATCGAACATCGGCGGGTTTTGGCAGTAAGAATAAAGCAGTTTATTGTTTATCGGTTGGTGGTGAACCCTATGGATCACCAACCGATAAACAATAAGCCAATCCAATGAAATTCACCCTCTTTTTACTGCCGCTGCTGCTGGCGTTTACAGCCCCCACCAAACCCACCCGCGTTGTCTTTTTTGGCGACTCCATCACGGAAGCGGGTGCCAGGCCGGGCGGCTATATTACCAAAATCCAGGATATGCTGGCCAAACAGAACCGCGCTGCCGACTACGAACTGATTGGCAAAGGCATTGGCGGCAACAAGGTGTATGACCTCTACCTGCGGATGGAAGACGACGTGCTGGCCCTGAAACCAGACGTTGTCGTGATCTACATCGGCGTAAATGACGTGTGGCATAAAAGCACCAGCGGCACCGGGACCGACGCCCCTAAATTCGTGAAGTTCTACGAGGCCCTGATCCGTAAGATACAGGCTAACGGTGGCAAGGTTATTCTGTGCACGCCCGCCGTGATTGGCGAACGGACAGATAATTCAAATGAGCAGGATGGCGACCTGAACGCCTACAGCACCATCATCCGCGAACTGGCTACCAAACAGAACCTACCGCTCATCGACCTGCGTAAAGCCTTTATCGACTATAACCTTCAGAACAACCCGACCAACAAAGATCGGGGCGTACTGACCACCGACCGGGTTCACCTTAACGAAGCAGGTAACCAGTTCGTCGCCGAACTAATGCTGGCGACTCTGGACAAGCGTTGATTGGTAGGGACGGCCAAGAACGGCCGCCCACTCTAACACCGGTCAACGACTTATTTCTTTGTCACACGAACGGCGGTGCGGCGGTTTTGAGCGCGGCCTTCTTCCGTTCTGTTCGACGCTACCGGGTGTTCCTGTCCGTACCCTTCGGCCTCCAGCCGGGACGGATCTACACCAAGTCGAACCAGTTCGGTCATAGCCGCTTCGGCACGGCTTTGCGATAGTTTCTTGTTGGCCGCCGCATTACCCGTATTATCGGTGTACCCACCGATTTTCAGATTCACAGCCGGATACGCCTTCAGGATAGCAGCCATGTTCTGCAACTGCTCGCGCGATTCAGGCTTCAACGCAGCACTGCCTGTTTCGTACAACAGCCGGTCGAAATCGAACCAGGTCGTTTTGTCTACTTCCTTCGACGGGTCTTCGATGAAGGCTAATAGCTTATTTTCAACCCCGTTGGCCGGCAGGGTCAGTTCAACGCCGTTGGGCAATTTTCTGGGGCCAAACGTACCCAGCGCTGCCGTGGCATCGACCAGCTTTTTGGCAGCGCTGTCGGCCGCAGCGGCGATGGAACTACCTGCCGAATCGACTAGCGCGCCGGCACTGGTAGCGGCCGAGTCCTGATTAGCAGTAGCATCCTGCACAGACGCCGATGTGGTGTCGTTGGTCGTCGAGATGGTGACGGGGTCAGTTGTATCGCCACAGCCCCGCATCGTGTAGAAAAGCACCCCAATAGCCAGCGCCGCCAGTAGCCAGGGCCAGAAGTTGAAGCTCTTCGAGGAATTCCTGAGGTCGTCGCTGTAGGCAGGTGTGCCAGGTAGGTTGCCGGTCAACCCTGCTGAAGCGGGTGGTGTCACGTCGTTTTCTACAGACAGGACAGGGCCTGCTCCGCTGGCAGCGCCGGCCAGGGCGGCTCCTACTGCACTGGCAGCGCCGGTAACAGGCGAGCTGGCGGCGCCGGATAGGTCGCCCAGCAGCCCGGTAATGTCAGGCGCTCCGGCGGGATCGCCTGGTAGCGTTGCCAACCCTGAGGGAAGCGCTGCGCTGATAGATTCCTGCTGATCAGCCAACAGGTTCTGTACACTGTCGGTCGTTATGCTACCTGATCCACTCAACAGCTGCCGCCCCAGCAAATTCGTAATCAATGAACCAGCTACCTGTAGCAGACTGCCCGCCAATGAACTGCTTACGCCCGAAAACTGGGCCAGTGCCTGATTGACCTGGTTTGTTTTTGCGCCAAACACAGCCTCGAGAAGATCGCCACCGTCCTGTATGTGCGCGGCCGGTTCATCAGTCTCGCCGGTAGCCTCCAACGAACTGGCAACCGCTGAATTTGCCGCCGATTGTTCAATCAGACTGGTTACGGCACCGAGCCCGCCAGGCTCCTGGCTCCGCGTGATCAGTCCGCCCAGAAAGACGGGTAAGGCGCCTGAAAGACCTTTCTGAATCGTGTCAGGGTCTTCGTTCAGCCAACCACTCATTCGACTGACAACCGCATCGGTAAGGTAGCCTTTGGCTGTATCGAGTATGTTAACGACCATTGCAACAGCGTTTATGTACTAAAGCAGTACGTTGAAAAAAGAAAGCTCAATAATTTAGCGGCAAATGACAATTTTTGGGGCGAAGTCGCAAGCAGTAGCTCATAAAGTAATTATGATGCGTGATTGTTCGCCTCCCAAACCGGGGTATGCCGGTCAATGGCTACTTTTCGACCTCTTTTCTACAGCCCATCCTTGTGCGTCAACGCCTGAAAAATAGCCTGCCTGTTTGGTTTCTTCTTGTTGCCTGGCTGAGTCCCATTTACCTGTTGGCCCAACGCATTCAGGTGGGTGATGTACCATTTACGTTGTGTGCCGGCGCCGCTGTTCCTGTCAGTTTCACAGCAAGTGGCCCCTTTGAAGCAGGTAACGCCTTTCAGCTCGAACTTGTTGACCAGTTCCAGCGCGTCGTGTCGGCTACCGTTGAGAACGTATTACCCAGCGGCTCCTTCATTCATATCCCGGCCACACTGCCCCCCAGCCCCGTTGAGTATCAGATTCGGGTGGTATCTACCCGGCCGAAAGTGGTCAGTGACGGTGTCTTGCTGACCTTCGGCGGAATCCCCTCGGCTACGCTCTCACCCCCGGTCAACCCCGACGGGTCGCTCAATCCCGGCGAACCACTGATTGTACCGGTGGCCTTGACGGGCGGCGGCCCATTTTCGCTTGGCTTCACCGACGGGACCACCCGCGACATCGACGATCTGAGTCAGGCCACCTTGCAGTTCTACCCCGATCAGTCGAAAACCTACCAGCTTGCCACTGTCACCAACCGGTGTGGAGCAGGGCGCGCCAGTGGTACGGCCAGCGCCCTTGTCAGAGCGGGGGGGCTGCTGGTCACCCGGCTTTCAACTACTGAACTATGCGCCGGGAAGCCACTCGATATCTTCTTTTCTACAGACCGGCCCTTACCCGCTAACACAACGTTTGCCGTCGATTTGAAACCGCTGACACCCCAGGCCGCTGCCTACACCATTCCGGTGGTGGGCACTACCAGTCCGCTGCGCGTTCAACTGCCGGCGGCGGTAACCACAGGCGGCGCGTACCAGCTTCGTTTGTATGCCAGCGGCGCAAACCTATCGGCCTATTACCGCAATGCCCTTGGCGATGTGGCTAGTCCGTTGTTGTTGCGCCAGTCACCCAGTGTCCGGTTATCGGGAAGCTCATCCGTCGGCTTTGGTCAGGCAGGTACGTTAACGGCTACAGTAACGGGGCTTGGCAACGGGACCATCACGCTGAGCGATGGCACCGTGGTTTCGCTGTCGACGCTGGATCAGGACGGCGAGCGGCAACTGGCTGTTCGACCGCCCCTCACAACGACTTATACGGTTCGCGCGGTGAGCAACAGTTGTGGTATATACGGTACCGAAGCGGGCAGCGGCAGCGCAACCCTCACCGTGCAGACTGGCTATCGCATCGACTCGCTATCAAGTCAGTCGATTTGCGCCGGGCAGTCGGTGCAGGTGTATTTTTCAACCAACGAAACGCTCTCTACCGATGCCGGCAGTTACAGTGTTCGCGGGGGCGCCAGCCGCACAGGCGATCGGTTGAGCGGCGGAACGATCGACTTCGTTGTGCAGCAGGTAACAGCAGGCAGTAAACCCGGCACGGGCATACTCTCCGTAACAGCGCGGCCACTACCCGCCGACTATCTCACCAACGGGGCCTATCAGGCAGGCGGACAGCTGGGAGCGGGTTGGTTTTACGTGCAACTAGGTCGTAATGGCCGGTTGGGTAATGTTCATGAGAAGCCACTGGCCGTGGCCGATAAGCCGCAGCTCGCCCTTCAGGAAACCCCGTTCAGTGTCGGCCGCCCGCAGATGGTATCGCTACCGGCCCGCCTCGTTAGCCATACGCCCTACACCGATGTAGTTCTTTCTGATGGTACGCGCATGAGCGTGCGAAGCGAACTTGGTTTCGGCCAAAAAACCAGCGTGGTACTGCTCGAAGCCCTGGCGAGCCAGTCAGGTACGTTCCGGCTGGTGTCGGCTCAGAACAGCTGCGGAACCGGCAGCGTACAGGGAAGCGTGAGCGTACAGGTTCGTAGCGATACAGCGGGTATTTTCATGCGGCCTGTGCCCGATATGCTCTGTGCAGGTTCATCTATATCGGTGTCCTTTGCGCCTGTTGGCAATGTGGGTGCGGTAGCCAGTTACCGCGTTGAGATCGCGGACGATGATGGCCTTTTTCGGGGCAAGTACCTGGCCAGCGGCCCCACCAGCCCGCTGACGGTAACCATACCGGCTGGATTTACCCTTTACAACCGGGTTCAACTACGGGTGGTCGGTAGCCCGGCCTCAGGCACGGCGGTCTGGCAAAGTCCGGCACGGGCATTTATGTACCTGGATGCTGCGCAGGTGGTACGGCTATCAGCGGCAGGCACGGGCAGTACAGAAACGGTTATCCGTTCCGGCGACACGGCCCAGCTCCGGCTGCTTTCGGGCGGCAACAGCGCGCCGACACCAACGCGTGTGGTGCTATCGGACGGGCAGGTCGTTTCGTTCAATGCCACCGGCACCGACGTACCTGTGCGTCCGACGCAGACCACCACATACACCATTCGGTCGGTGCAGAATAGCTGTGGTACGGCGGCGGGGGTTGGCACGGTTACGGTGCGGGTACAACCGTTCAGTGTGCAGCCATTGCTCCAGAAACGAACCTACTGCGAGGGCGATTCGCTGGAGACCCACCTGTTGCTGCAAGGTGAATTACCCGCGCAGGCCAGCCACGCGCTGCAGCTCCTGGTTGCCAGTAATGTAGTGCAGACGTTACCCGCCCGTTTAGCCGGACATCGACTGACGGCCAGTTTACCCACCTCCTTGTCGGTCGGCGCGGCCTATGGGGTCCGGGTACTGAGCACCGTTGGTAATGACCAGTATTATAGCCTGCCCGCCAGCGCTACCTTCCAGACCTACCGCTATGCCCGGCTGCAACTGACTCCCCCCAACAACCAGTCGGCGGTGATACTGGATGCCAGCGAATCGAGCGTGACGGTGCAATTGACCAACCCGGCCGACCCGGGTGGAACGCTGCTGCCAACGCGCTATAACTACCGCATCAACGACCAGCCGTACAGCTCCATCGACAACGTACCTGCGTCGGTGCCGTTATACGCTACCAGTACCATTCCCATGACCTACAGCGTGTCGGCGGTGCATGACGGTTACTGTGGCTTCGGTACCGCCACCGGGGCTGTGCGCATTTCGTACCGGCCCGGCCTGCGGTCGATCGCGGTAAACAAAAATCAGTTTTGCCGGGGAAGCGAGCAGGTCGTTGTCAGTTATGAGATTGCCGGTGATTTTCCGGCCAGCACCCGCTTTCCCATTTTCCTGACCAACGCCGCCGGGGTACGTACCCGCGTGGCAGAGTCGACCCGGCAGGCCGACAAGCTGGTTATTCCCGTCGATAGTTCGCTGGCGCCGGGTACGTATCAGGTGTCGGTAACGCTGCCCCCAGGGCTCCCTGCTTTTGATGCCTTTCCGGTCATCTCCATCGGCGACCGGCCCAGCGTGCTCATTGCCGGCGGGGCCAGCATTCAGTATAGCGACCAGCTCGTATCGGTGGGCATTCGGGTCTTGTCGGGTTATCTGCCGGTCTCCATCACGTTGACCAACGGCGTCACCCAGACCCTGTTCGAGACAGATAATACTATTCAATTTTCACCGCAGCAAAACACGACCTACCAGCTTGCCCGGGCTACCAATAGCTGCGGCGTTGGCCAGACCAGCGGCGTGGTGTCGGTCACCGTACTGCCGCCACAGGCCAACGAAATCCGGGTGACCACCCTAGGGCCGCAAGGTGGGGTTACAGGCATCTGTCAGGGCGGCTCAATCCGGGTTGGCCTCACGTTGAAAGGGTCGTTTGCCACCAACAACCAGTTCACCATCTACCTCTCCGACAGCACAGGACAGCGCTACCGGCCACTGGCTACGCAGACGATCGACCCCACGACGCTATCGGCGACCTTACCCGCCGACGCACTGCCTGGCACAGGTTACCGGGTACGCATTGGGGCCAGTAATCCCAGCCTGTTGGGGGCGGCTTCAGGTACGTTCCTGACCATCCGACCTGGTTTGGAGGCGGTTGTTTCGGGCAGTGCCAATGTGGTGCGGGGAAGCCTGACGCCCGTTATCATCACCCTGAATAATACGGGCCCGTGGTCGGTGTCGCTCAACAACAGCATCTATGGTTTTGAAACCGTTATTGCCGATACATCGCCGTTTCAGTACCGTATTCGCCCCGATGCTACCACGACCTACACGCTGCTGGGCGTTTTTAACCTGCAATGTGGCAACGGACGAGTGGCTGGTCAGGCTGTACTTACTGTTATCGACCCGCTGGCAATTGACCCGGCCTTCCCCCTGTCGCTGCGTGTGATGCCCAATCCAACGGCCGGTCGGGTACGGCTGGCCGGTACGCTGCCAGTTCCCCGTGCTGTTATCATTCGCCTCACCGACGCTACGGGCCGAACGTTACAAACGCATGCACCGGGCCTCCTCACCGAACTAAGTCATGACATCGATTTGAGTGAGTATGCAGCCGGCGTTTATTTGCTTACTATTGAGGCAGACGACCGACGAACCGTCTTTAAAGTGGTGAAACAATAAGACCGGCGGCTGTTCAGTTTCTCTTTTTGACAGGGTAGATTACCCTTGTTGCTACGTATGACCAACGATATGCATAACCGACGGGGATTTCTCCGAAAAAGTGTCCTTGCCACGCTGACCACGCTAGTTGGTACCGAGGTGGTTTTCGCCCGAAATATGCCCCGCCACTTCCGCCCCCTGGCCTTTGAGTATAACCCGCTCGAGGGCAAAAGCCCCGATATGAAGGTGCTGGGCGATAAACCCTGGAATGTGGAAACACCCATTCACCTGCTGGATGATGCCGTGACGCCAACCAGTAAAATGTTTATCCGCAACAACGGCCTGATTCCCGACGCTCCGGCAAACGCTGACGCCTGGACACTGACCATCAATGGCGAGTCGGTGAAAGCCCCCAGAACCTATACGCTGGCCGAGCTGAAAAAACGGTTCAAACCACACACCTATCAACTGGTACTGGAGTGTGGCGGCAATGGCCGGTCAGGTTTTGAGCCACAGACAACCGGTAATCCCTGGGATCAGGGGGCGGTGAGCTGCGCGGCCTGGACGGGCGTTCGGTTGAACGATATTCTGGCCGACGTGGGGCTAAAAACCGACGCTGTCTACATTGGGTACTATGGAAAAGACCCCCACCTGAGCCTGGACCCCGCCAAAGTAGCCATCTCGCGCGGCGTACCAATAAAAAAAGCCCTCGAAGATGAAACGCTTATTGCCTGGGCTGTAAACGGGCAGGACATTCCGCTGGCCCACGGGCATCCGCTCCGGCTGGTTATTGGTGGCTGGCCTGCGTCGGTGTCGGGCAAGTGGCTGCATACTATTGCCGTACGCAACAAAATCCACGACGGGGCTAAAATGGAAGGGCACAGCTATAAGGTACCCATTCACCCGGTACAACCCGGTGAGAAAATTCCCGAGACACCCGAAAACTTTCGCATCATCGAGTCGATGCCGGTAAAATCACTGATCACGGCTCCGGCCACGGGGGCGCTCTTTGACCGGAAAAAGCCCCTCTCGCTCCGGGGGCACGCCTGGGCGGGCGATAGGGCCGTAGCCACTGTTCATACCTCGATTGACTATGGCGTCAGTTGGCAGCCGGGCACCTTGCAACCGCCTAAAAACCGGCTTGCCTGGCAACAATGGACCGCCGAGGTACTGTTCCCCAAAGCGGGCTATTACGAAGTCTGGGTACGTGCCACCGACAGTGCGGGCGTCACACAACCGATGGTGATTCCGCAGTGGAACCCCGGCGGTTACCTGAACAATGCCTGCCACCGTATTGCCGTGAAAGCCGTATAGACCTGTTATTTGTTGTCATGGGGCTGTGCCATCATGGCTGGTCATCGCTCTCAACAGATGACTAGCCATGAGCAAACGACCGAAATCATCGCTTTATGAAACCTTACCTCTTTTTCGCGGCTGTATGCCTGTTGCTGACAGGTCTGGCCAGTTTCCGGGATGTACCTGACCAGGCACGTACCCAGCCTGCCATGCGCGCCGATACCGTAGCCATTGACCCGGAGAGCGGCCTTATCATTGACCCGAATCTGATGATGGTGAAGGCACAGTGTACCTCCTGCCATTCGACCAAGCTGATCTTACAACACCGCTTCACCCGCGCCGGATGGACCGAGCGTATCCGTTGGATGCAGAAATACCACAAGCTCTGGAACCTCGGTGAAGCGGAAAAACCAGTGCTCGATTACTTATCAACGCACTACGGCCCAGCCCCAGCCAGAGCCCAGGGGCGGCGGGCACCCCTTCAGCCCGTAAAATGGTATGCCTTATAGTGCCCGCTTCGCTGCCATCAGGTAGTCAGGCCTGAACACGAGGCCTGACCACTCACTGCGCGTAATTCACCGGAATGCGGATGCGGATGATGGTACCTACGCCTACGCGGGTTTCTACTTCCAGGCTGGCGTTGAGCAGTTCGCAAAGGCGCTTCACAATGTATAGGCCAATGCCTTCGCCTTCGCCCGCCTGTGCCGAAATCGTCCCTAATGCCGGGGCGGGCCGAGGGCCGGGCAATATGTCGGGTGTGTTCTCGCTGAATACGGCGTTTGACTCTATAGCCGGGCGCAACTGGTCAGACAGCCACAAGGCCGACCCCGCCGACAGCCCCGGCCCCGTGTCCTGAATGCTGAGTAGCCACCGAAACTGATTCTCGCGCGACCATGACACCGACACATGGCCGTCGGTAGTGCTGCGGAGCGAGTTGGTCAGCAGGTTCTGAACAATGCGATCTATTTTAGTGGGGTCGCCCATCACGGGCATGTGCTCTGGCCCATCGGCGTTCAGGAACAGGCCACGCTCCAGGGCCAGTGGCTGAGCCGCTTCGATCAGATTACGCAATAGCACCGCCGCATCGAACGGTTTTACCTGTAAGCTTTCTCGCCCGGCCTCCAGGCGTGCCAGATCCATCAGTTCGGTAAGCATGGAGGCGAGCCGCGGAAAGTTGCGGTTCAGAATCTGGAGCATCTCGGTGCGCTCCTGCTCCGTATTATCGGGCATATCGAGCAGTGAGGCCGCGCCCTGAATCACGCTGAAACTGCTGCGCAGATCATGCGATGCCACCCGGAGCATAGCCCCCCGCTGCCGGACCAGTTCATTCACGTTGTCGAGCGCGTGCTGTAGGTTAACGGCCCGTTCAATAGCCTCCGCTTTCTGAAACTCGTCGTACTGGGCAATGCTCCCGCCAATCGCTTCGTGCATCAGTGCGCTCACCCGCCGGTGGGCCGTCAGCAGTGCATCAGACCCAGTAACCGGGTACTGCTCCCAGAACAGTTGCAACTCGGCCAGCAGGCTCTCGTGAAGGTGAGCAATTTCGCTAAGCAATTCATGAAGCGAGTACCCTTTATGCCAGCGGTGCAGGCCATGTTCCCTGGCGATATGGTAAGGTGTGAGCCCGTCGGGTTCGCTGCGTAAGCGTTTTTCCAGCGCATCGAGCATCGAGGGTACCTGGTCAGTAAATTCCTCCCGGGTTAACCCATCAATAATCCCAAGACTGGCATCAGCTTCACATATGGTGCGCCAGTTCCCCATTATCGCCTCCCGTCGGTTAAATAAAAACGTCGCCAGTTGCGCCAACTGTGTACCCTGTGTAGGTGCTTCGTTGAGCATTTTTATAGAATCAATTGATTGTAAAATCGAATAGCCAAATCTACGATACAGCGAGTTAATAACGGTTAACCAGTATAGTAAGTAATTATACTCTGCGTACCGAATAATAAGTAAATGGCAGCAGGTTAAAAGAGAGCCAATAATCGCATAGATCCTGTCTGCCGCTGGGGATGGATAGTGTTCAAAGCTAATAAAGACCCGTTATATTTGCTTGACTGCCGTACTTCTTAATGGCTATGTTCCTGAAGGCCATGTCCACTTTTTCCAACGAGTCTCAACACCTGTGAATTCGACCAATCGTAACCAGACCTTGTTAGTTGTTGAAGATAACCCTGATCATCAGGTGCTTCTGCGGTATGTTATCCAGCGTAGCCTAGCCAATACCACGCCTATTTTTACCGATTCCGCCGATCAGGCCCTTGCGTATTTAAATGAATGTGTAACCAATAAAGTATCACCGCCCAAGCTAATCCTGCTGGATTTATACCTCCCCAAGGCTGAATTCGGCTGGCAGTTTCTGCGGCAGGTGAAACAAATCCCCGCCCAGATACGGCCACCGGTGGTGGTGCTGAGTATTTCGCGCGAAGAAGATGATATTGCTCAGGCGTACCAGTTAGGAGCCAGTTCGTTTATCTCCAAGCCTATTGGTGAAGCACAATGGCTCAATTATTTCGAAACCATACGCCGCTACTGGTGGGAAACCGTAGTACTCCCGAATCAATAAGCACCAAGTTTCAGGTTTCAAGTTTCAGGTTTCACGTGCCCTGCCTGATCAATTGAATAATGCCTGGGCAGAGCACGTGAAACCTGAAACTTGAAACCTGAAACCTGAAATCAGATGAAAAAACTCCTCCTTTTCACCCTGTTGCTGGCTGGTTGCCAATCTGGTTACCACCTCACCAGGCAACAGAACAGTCGTCTCCAGATCGATGGCACCGTCGCTGCCGACAGCAGCACCCTTCGCTGGCTGATGCCTTACAAGCAAAACCTGGACAAGAGCATGAACGAGACGCTGGTTACGCTGACCGAGCGGCTCGAGAAAAAGGCACCGGAAAGCCCACTTGACGACCTACTGGCCGACGCCTTACTCGTACAGGCAGGGAAACGCTACGGGAAATCCATTGATGTATCGCACCTTAATTATGGTGGCATTCGCAGCGGGCTTCCGGCAGGCGCGGTCACTACGGGTAACCTGTTCGAAGTGATGCCCTTCGATAATCAGTTGGTGGTGCTGACCCTTACGGGCGCGCAGCTCATGCAGTTCCTGAATCATTTTGCCGCCAATGATGACGCACTGGTGGTTGGTGGGGTGCGGGTACACGTGGCCAACAAAGCGATTACCAGCGCTGCCCTCGGCAACGGACGCGCCATTGTTCCCGGCGAAACCTACACCGTTGCCATGAGCGATTATGTTGCGAACGGAGGCAGTGGAGCCGATTTCTTGACGACCGTTGCCGCTCGTGACAACGTCAATTACCTCATTCGCGATGCCCTGATCGACTACTTTCGCGAGCAGGGTAAAGCTGGTCAACCAATAACGCCAAAAGCAGATGGACGCATCACACTCGACTAGACGCCAGTTCCTGAAACACATGGGTGCCGCTGCCGTGGTAGGTACGTTGCCGCTGCCCGATCTGCTGGCGGAACATAGCAAGGCAACAACATCGCTGACCATCTTACACACCAACGATGTACACAGCCGCCTCGATCCGTTTCCGATGGATGGCAGCCGCAACGCCGGGCGGGGTGGCATTGCCCGCCGTATGACGCTGGTGCAGCAGATACGTGCCCAACACCCAAACGTGCTGCTGTTCGATGCGGGTGATATTTTTCAGGGAACGCCCTATTTCAATCTGTATAAAGGCGAACCCGAAATTCTGGCCATGAACCGCCTTGGCTACGATGCAGGCACTATCGGTAATCACGATTTCGATGGGGGTATCGATAACATGCGCGATCAGTTTGCCAAAGCCACTTTCCCTTTCCTGATTGCGAACTACGACTTCAAAAACACGATCATGGACGGCCGGACCCGGCCCTACCACGTGTTTAAAAAAGGGGGCGTTCGGATCGGCGTCTTTGGTCTTGGCATTCAGCCTAAAGGGCTCATTCCCGACAACCTGTACAAGGAGACAACGTACCTGGACCCCATTGAAACCAGTGCTTCGGTGGCTCGTAAGCTCCGCACCGACGAGCGTTGCGATTACGTGATCTGCCTGTCGCACCTGGGGTACAAGTATCAGGACAGTACGGTTTCCGATCTCGTTCTGGCTGGCAGAAGCCAGGATATCGACCTCATTATTGGTGGGCATACGCACACCTTCCTCGACGCACCTGTATCGGTAAAGAATGCCAACGGGCAACCCATCTGGGTGAATCAGGTCGGCTTTGCGGGTATCAACCTTGGCCGCATCGATCTCACCTTCGAGAAAGGCAAAGCCACTATCACCAACGGCCAGGCCGTATCAGTCGGATAGGATGGGTACGCGGCTGTAAGGGATTTAAACCGATCGACACGGTTTTTTTGATTCAGGCGGATTGTATAGCCTAAAGCAGAGCAAATCCATTTTAATCAAAAAATCTGCGCCAATCGGTTTAAATCCCTTACATCCGCGTCCCATTGATTATTTTTGCAGCATGAAATTTGGCGTTGTTGTATTTCCCGGTTCCAACTGCGATCAGGACGCAGTTGATGCAATTGAGCTACTAGGTCAGCCGGTTGTGAAACTTTGGCACAAAGACCATGACCTGCAGGGTTGCGACATGATTATTCTGCCCGGTGGGTTCTCTTATGGTGATTACCTGCGCACAGGCGCTGTAGCGCGGTTTTCGCCGATCATGAACGAGGTCATTGCCCACGCCAACGCGGGGGGGTATCTGATGGGAATCTGTAACGGTTTTCAGATTCTGGCCGAGGCACAGCTGGTTCCCGGCGTGCTGTTGCGCAACACCAGTCAGCAGTACATCTGCAAAAATATTTATTTGAAACCCGAGTCGAAAAGCGCTTTGCTAACGGCTGGCCTCGACCATGACCGGGCCTACAAAATACCCATCGCCCATGGTGACGGTCGTTATTTTGCCGATGCCGATACGCTGGCCCGTGTGCGGGATAATGACCAGGTTTTGTTCCGGTACTGCGATGAACTGGGCAACATCACCGACGAGTCTAATTATAACGGAAGCCTGGTGAACATTGCGGGCGTTTGTAATGATCGCCGTAACGTATTCGGTATGATGCCCCACCCCGAACGCGCCGCCGACCCCGCCCTGGGCAACACCGACGGGCGCCTCATCCTGGAGCAGTTGCTCACGATGGTACTGGCGTAATAAGTTTCAGGTTTCAAGTTTCAAGTTTCAAGTTTCAGGTTTCAAGTTTCAGGTTTCAAGTGCGTTGCTAATCAACCAAATGGTCAACTAGCAGCGCACTTGAAACTTGAAACCTGAAACCTGAAACCTGAAACTTAATTGAATTTATTCCGGCTATCGTAGGCCAGGCCCAGCCCAACACTGGAAAGCTTATTTTCGTCGGCAATGGCGGCGTTAGGAAAAAGCCGTTTGAACTCAGCCTGCACGGAATGCACCTCGGTTGAACCACCCGTTAAGATAACCAGGTCAATGGCTTCACGGCTGACGCCCGCCTCCTGAAGACACTGTTGGGCCGAAGCCGATATTTTCTCAATCTCTTCCCGGATAGCCTCGTCGAACTGCCTGCGGTTTACGGGGATAAAAAACCCTTCGTCGATAAAATCGAGGGGTGCTTCGTGGATTTGGTGATCAGTGAGGGCAATTTTTGTTCCTTCGGCTGCCGCCAGTAGCGTGTGGCCCGTTTCGTCTTCAAGCACTTTCACCAACCGGCTAAAGCGCCTTTTATCGTGCGATTGGTACAGCAACTGTTTCAGCTGCATAATCAGCCTGGGCGTGTATAGAAAGTTAACTTTACTCCATTCAGACAGATCCTGGTAGGGTTTCAGGGGCACCTCCAGCCCTTTGTCACCGTAGGTGCTGCGGTAGCCCAGCTCCGGCATAATAGTGGCCAGGCTCAGGTCTTTATCAAAGTCATTGCCCCCAACCCGAACGCCCGTATTGGCTAAAATGTCCGACGAGCGATCTGGCTTGTGAATAAATTTATTGGATAGCCGGATAACCGTAAAATCGGACGTACCCCCGCCGAGGTCAGCCACAATAGCCAGTTTTTCGCTCGTCAATTGTGCTTCGTGCGCAAAGGCGGCCGCGATAGGCTCAAACTGGAATTCGATGTGTTTGAAACCAACGCGCTGCGCAATGATTTTTAGCTCAGCCTGCGCCCGCGCATCGGCAGCCAGGTCATTATCGACGAAATGAACAGGCCGCCCCATCACCACGCTGTCAATTTCCTGACCGGCCACCCCGTCTGCTTTTTCCTTCAGTTTGAGCAGAAAGGCTGAAATGATGGTGGTAAAATTCATAGAAGCCCCATTGACCAGCGTGCCCTGATTCATGAGCGACGTACCCAATACCCGCTTCAGGCTGCGCATAAAACGCCCTGGCTCACGGTCTAAAAAAAGACGGATCGCCTGCCGACCGTAAAATGGCCTATTATTGACCTGCTGAAAGAAAATGGCGCTGGGAATAGTGACCGACGCATCTTCGACCGGTACCAGGCCGATAGAACCGTTGTTGTCAACAGCAATACTTGAGTTTGACGTACCAAAATCGATTCCGCAAGAAAGAGTTGTCATCCCGGTGTTCGCGCAAATGAAATCGGGTGGTCATCCTGTGGACAACGGCCCGATCTCAGTGGAAAAAGGGCGCAAAGGTACGTTGAAAAAACGACTTAGACTGAACAGGCGTCAACTCATTCATTACACTCAGGCAGGTTACCTGGCCCGGCGCCACCCAGACCCGTAACGGTATCTGGTTGGTTCAACAGTTGATCGGCATGTTGGCGGGCTTTCCAGCTAGCATAAGCAGCGGGTAAACAGACAGCACATGGCCGAAACCCGGCGGCTACGGCTTCTGCGCTATCCCGAAAAAATACGCGGTTGCTGGCTTTCATGCGTTGCCCCGCCCGGCAGGTAAGCAGCCCATACAGTTTACCAGGCCAATGCCCGCCCAGTGTGATGGACCCACGCCGAACCAGCCAAACCAGCGCACGAAGCCGGGCAAAACGCGTCGGCCCTAAGGCTGTGTGGCGAATCATCAGGCGGCATCATGAAAGAGTAGCCCAACGTTTGTCCGGCTTCCGCTTGTTACCTCGCTAACGCCATGCCGCATAGTCACCCGGTAATACCCCCGTGTCCCTTTGGCGGGCCTGGATTGGGTGGTGAACAGAAGCACTTGGCCTTGGTTGGGTTGTAATACGGTAGCTTTCGATTGCATCCGGGGCCGTTGCTCCAGCATCACAAACTCGCCGCCGGTATAATCAACACCGGGCTCACTTAGGAATAAAACGGCCTGAAAGGGAAAATGCAGTGCACCATACAGGTCCTGATGCAGTGCATTCCAGTCGCCTTTACCGTATTGCAGGATCAACGGTGTGGGGCGGAGTTGCCCGGCAGCATGGCAAATAGACAGCCACGCATCCAACTCGGTCGGGTAGCGATGCTCAACACCTAGCCGTTGGTTCCATCCGTTGGCCACAGGAGCCAGTTTTGTATACAGTTCATGCCGAAGGCTGTCTATTACCTGTGGCAAAGGATACGTGAAATACTTGTATTCACCACTTCCGTAGCCGTGCCGCTGCATCCTGATGGTATTACGATACAGGCCAGGTACGTTATATAAATCGGCAAGGCTCCGACAGGCATCGGGCAGCAGCATGGTTGGCAGTAGTGTGAACCCTTTTTCAGCCAGCTCCGTGAGCTGAGCTGACCAGTTGATCGGCAGATGCATCAGTGTTCAGGTCCGTTACTCTTCGCTGCCGATTCCGGTCAACGTCGATTCGTTATGCACGCGGGCCGCTTCCCAACCGAGCATGACCTGTTTGCGGCTGGTACCCCACCGATAGCCACCGAAAAGCCCCGTCTTCCTGATGACCCTGTGGCACGGGATCAGGTAGCCGATGGGGTTGCTGCCAATGGCTGTTCCCACGGCCCGCGAAGCAGCAGGCTGACCAATGGCTTCGGCAACCTGATCGTAACTCACCAAGCGTCCTTCCGGAATACGGAGCAGGGCCTCCCACACTTTCAGCTGAAACGCCGATCCGCGCAGCAGCACGCCTACTGGTTGGCTCTGCTGGCTTGTGGGGCTCTTAGCGGCTGTAGGAAAGAGCCGATCGGCAACAGGCTGAATGGCCGATGGGGTATACTGCCGGGTGGCTTCGGGCCAGGCGGCGGCAACAAGCTGTTCAGGTACGTTCGTGGTGCCTGTTTCGGCATCGGCCAGAAACTGCAGAACAGCGATCTTACCGTTGATAACCCCCAGCACGTACCTCCCAAACGGGCTGTCGAAAACGCCGTAGGTCAACACCAGGCCAGCACCTGCCTGCTTGAACTGCCCTGGTGTTACGCCTTCGATGGTCACGAATAGATCGTGTAACCGCCCGGTCCCCGACAGACCCGCTTCCTGCGCAGCGGTGGTCAGTGGGGCGCCGTTTCGAAGCTGTGCTTTTGCATAATCGAGCGTTAGGTACTGGCTGAATTTTTTGGGACTAACGCCTGCCCATTCCGTGAAGAGCCGCTGAAAGTGAAACTCGCTCAGGTTCACCGTTTCGGCCAGCTGGCTCAACGGCGGTTGTTCCCGGAAGTTGGCCGTGAGGTAATCGATGGCGCGGGCGATCTGGTTATACGTGTAGTCGTTGTTGGTGTTCATGGGAGCAGCCGTTGGTTGTCTACACAAAAATCACCACAACGCTTCCCAAAGCCAACCCGATTCTTGCGGAGTTAAATGGCATTCGTTACGCTGTCTGCAGGCGGCGCATCAACAGGCCGTCATGTAGGATAAACACGACAAATGGCCCTTTACGGATAGGTCAATGGCGGCAATGCCTGAGCATGGGCAGCCGTCTATTTCCGCTGCCCGAAATTGACTGTGTAGTACCCGATCAGCTGATCGGCGCGGGCGGCGGGGGGCCGATTATATACGAAGACCTCGTAAACGTTTTCAGTCTGCGAAAAATCACCTTCAATCAACGTTTCGTTACCATCCATTCGGATACCTGACCGGGTTAACGGCGGAGCAATGCCCGTTACGGCGTAATTATAGTTATACACCCCCTGTTTTAGCCAAATCCGGCCCCGATACCCCCCCAAAGCCGCATCGTAGGTAAGGCGATTGCGTTCATTCAGCGCCCAGAAGTTGAACGCTCCGTTGGCGTATACGGCTGCATTGGGTAGCTCATCGACCAGGAGCGTAAACACCGTCTCAATGTAATCGGCACTGGTAGCCCCGTCGCCGGTTTCGCGGTGGTCGATCACGTAGAGCCCGTTGAAATCGTCGAACTGGGTATAGGCGAATCCGCTGCGGGGCCGGTCCGTTTGTACATACACCACCGTTCGGTCTGCCTTCCGGTCGACGCGCTCCACGTAATTCCCCCGCGACAGCACGGTTCGGGTATCGAAAAAGCGGTATTCATTGCCACCAGGAAAGGTGTTGCGCAGATCAATGGCCCGGTATTCCAGTACCTGATCGAAGGAACGCACATTGGTCGGATGCAGGTCGGTGACCGTCCGGTCGTCGCGGTAATTTTGCCGGATCACGACCTTGAAATCGTCTTGTGGGGACGTCACCTGACTCTGATACGCCCGATAGCCAATGGTCAGATCGACCTGCTGGTCATTGTACTGGCGGCTTATATCGGTCGAGAAACGAACGGCCGCGTCAACACTCACCTGGTTGCTGTAGACCCGAAAACGGCGCGTAAACAGGATCTCGTCGCGGTTCCGTTCGTTATACACTACCAGCACATAGTTACCGGGCAATTTCAGGCGCGGCACACTGTATTTGTAATGGTAATAAGGCACCTTCGTGCTGATAGAGACCTGATAATCCGTGATGGGTACGTCGTTATATTCGTAGGTATACTCGATATCATTCAGCACTGAACGTACCCAGTTGGCGTTGCAGTGGATGATTTTCGACCGAAAGCTCCGGTAGTTCGCCGTCAGATCATCGAACTCCAGTTGAAGAGGCGACTGGGCCTGGTCATCGAATCGTATCAGCGGACTGTTCAGCGTCTGCGCCGAATTCCCCACCGTTCCTCCCACCTGCGGATACAACAGCACCGTCGCAATTTTAGGGTCAATGATCGTGTCGGTGGTTTGCGCCTGAGTTACTGCACAATACAGAAGGCATACCGTAGAGTACACCATGAATAATGTGATTCGTTGGCGCATACGCCCCGGCAAAGCACGACCTTGATTGTGCATGATCCAATGTCCATTAGTCATGGTGTAGTTCGCTATCCCTTCAGCATACCTTCCAGCTCTTCAGCGTCCATCATAGCGGTTTCCCACTGTTGCTGGAGCGCGTTGAGGTCTTTGGTCAGGCGCTGGTAATCAGCCTGCCGGGTTTGTAACGCCCCGTTGGTGCCGTATGTTGCCGGGTCGGCCAGTTCGGCTTCGAGTTTCTTCTTCTGCACCTCCAGCGCACTGATTTTCGCTTCCGCTTCTTCGGCCTGCTGGTTCGCTTTCTTCAGGGCCTGCTGTAGGTCTTTCCGCTGCGAATCGTTGGGTTTGGGGCTGGCGGCCTGCGGCTTCGGACTTGGCGCGGCAGGCTTGTTCTCTCCCTGGCCTATGCTTTCAGCCTTGCGCTCGGCCATCCACCATTCGTACTCATCATACGTACCCGGATATTCCTTGATCTGCTCATCTTCGATGTACCAGATTTTGTTCGCGATCTGCGACACGAAATACCGGTCGTGCGAGACCACCACATACGTGCCTTCGTACTGGTCGAGTGCCTGAATCAGGATATTCACCGACTGCATATCGAGGTGGTTGGTTGGTTCGTCGAGCAGCAGGAAGTTGGCCTGCGATAACAGCACCTTCGCCAGCGCCACCCGCGATTTTTCACCACCCGACAGCACCTTGATCTTCTTAAATACCTCATCGCCCGAGAACAGGAAGCAGCCCAGTACCCCACGCAGTTCGCCTTCACTCTTGTACGGATTAGCCGATTTCAGCTCCTCCAGCATGTTATCATCTACGTTCAGCGACTCTAGCTGGTGCTGGGCGTAGAAGCTGAACGACACATTATGTCCTAGCTGCCGACGGCCTTCGTTGACCGGCTCTGACCCGGAAATGATCCGCAGAAGCGTTGATTTACCACGGCCGTTGGCCCCAATCAGCGCCACTTTATCGCCCCGTTCGAGGCGAATATCAGCGTGCGTCAGAATTTTCTTGGCACCATACGCCTTCGTTACGTCGTCGAGGTGTAGAATATGCCGACCTGGCTGGGTTGTAAACTGGAATTTGAAGTTCACCCGCGCCGACTCGTCAATCACGGCGTCGACGGTTTCCATGCGGGCTAACTGCTTCACCCGGCTCTGTGCCTGTTTGGCCTTAGAGGCCGTGGCTTTAAACCGCTCAATGAAGCGCTCCGTCTGGCGAATCTTGGCCTGCTGGTTTTCGTAAGTACCCTTCTGAATTTCGTTACGCAGGGCTTTCTCCTCCAGGTAAAACGAGTAGTTGCCGGGGTAATAATTCAGCTTCGCGTTGGCTACCTCTACGGTCACGTCGATTACATTATCCAGGAATTCCCGGTCGTGCGAGACCACGATTACGGCCCCTTCGTAGGTCTGAATGTACTTTTCCACCCACTGAATCGACGGTAAGTCTAGGTGGTTGGTTGGTTCATCGAGCATCAGCAGCGACGGTTTCTGCAGCAGCAGTTTTGCCAGCATGACGCGCATCCGCCAGCCGCCCGAGAACGTGCGCAGGGGTTTCTGTAGGTCTTCGGTGCTGAACCCAAGCCCTTCCATGATTTCCTCGGCTTTTGCCTGCACCGAGTACCCGTCAAGGGCTTCAAACTCCATTTGCGCCTTACCGAGCTTATCGACCAGATCATCGGTGTAGTTGGTCTCCATCTCGTGCAGAATATCGTCGATCTGCTTCTGAAGCGCATTCTGGCGCTCAAACGCCTGCATGGCAACACTCAGAATAGAGTCATCGGTCTGATACGAAAGCAGATCCTGGTTCAGGAAGCCAATTGTCACATCGCCTGCTTTGGAAATGGTGCCGCCATCGGGCTGGTATTCACCGTCGATAATACGGAGTAGCGTAGACTTACCGGTACCATTTAACCCAATGAGGCCAATTTTCTGGTTCGGTTTTATATGCAGCGATGCGTTTTCGTAAAGAGCACGGCTGCCGAGGTAATACGATAGGTTCGTAATGGAAATCATACGGCAAATTTACCGAATTCGCGGCATGATACTTGCGCATAATTTTACGAAAAAGCTATATTTGCACCGCAACAGCGGGCATCCGTCACAGGCAAGAAGCCTCCTTAGCTCAGTTGGTAGAGCAACGCATTCGTAATGCGTAGGTCGTAGGTTCGAGTCCCATAGGAGGCTCTAAAGTTAAATAAAGGCTAATTCGTTTCAGAGCATTTTCGCTCATTATGAACGGGTTAGCCTTTTTTCTTTATCGTCCCTTATTAAAAGAAGCACGGCATAACAAAGTAAATCCGTCTCCCGCATCCATTCGTTGGCTACCTAGTACTACGAGCAAACCAGCCAATACCCGTGAAAACCCTTCAGCAGAGGACGTCAAGTTCCTGCTTGAAGGCCCGCGTGCTACTGCTGCTACACTTATTTACCCCGTTTATCCATACAATAATGCCCGGTTTAACTACTAGAGACCGGGCATTACTATAGTTCCGTCCCAGTAGACCAGTGAGCGACAGCGTACCCACGCCAATCAGACAAAGTACGGGAGCCTGAATGCACACCTGGAACGATGCCGTACGGCGCCGGATGGTGGCTGTTCGTACCGTCACCCTACCGGCGACAGGCCTGGATCCCAGTCGATAAGGTTTACGTATTCATTCGGCGGTCAGTCATACGAAATAGCCCAATCGTGTGTAGTATAGCATTGTAAACTGTGAAAAGCCTCCGTTCACCTGGTTCACGGCCGTCGGGATCCGTTCCTGTATGAGTGTCAGGTACGTTGCTAACCTGCCTGCCAGTTTACGCTCTGTTACTTATTCACTCCTATTCAGTGTTAGACAACACGCAACGTAGTATAGACACACGGCCCTCTGCATCAATGCCTGATGTTTCGCTGCTGCAAGGCATACTGAATGCGTCGCCGGGCTGCGTTGGGTATTGTGAGCCGGTATTTTCAACCGATACAGCACCGCAGACAGCGCCCATCACGGATTTTGTGTACCGGATTGTAAACAGCCGGATGAGCCAACTGATTGGCCGTCCCGTCGACTATATAATTGGCCGGACTATGACCGAATTGTCGAAGTCCTGGGTCAAAGACAACGGTCTTTTCGACCGCTATGTGGCTGTATTGGAAACAGGGCAGGCAACCACTTTCGAGTTTTCACTTCGCACGGATTCGCATACCAACTGGTACCTGATCACCGCCGAGCCACTCAGTGCCGGCCTGGTCATCTCATTGATCGATATTACCGACCGGAAAAATGCCGAGCTTCAGGCCCGCAAACAGACGGAGGAACTACGGGCAACCCTCGACGCTTCGCTCAACAGCATCCTGCTCATGCGGGCGATTCGAGACGAGGCCGGTACCATTGTCGATTTTCGGATGGAAACGGCTAATCAGGCGGTTGTCGGCAGCCTGTTCAAAACACCCGATGAACTGGTAGGCCGTACGTTGCTAGACGTCTTTCCGGGCAACATCGACTCCGGTTTTTTTGCGCTCTATGCCCGCGTAGCCGACACGGGCCAATCCGAAAAAGCCGAATATTATTATCAGGATGTGAACGGGTTCAAAGGGTGGTTCGAGGTGTCGGCGGTTCAGCAGGCCACAGACCTGATCGTGCTGACGTTCAACAACGTTACGACGCAACGGGAAGACCAGCTCAACCAGCAGCGGCAGGCGCAGGTACTTGAAGCCATTCTGGACCATTCGCAAACGGCCATTTCGCTGCATGCGCCCATTCGGAACGAGGCCGGTGCCATTATTGATTTTCAGGCCATCCGGGCTAACCGGCAGGCGTTTATCAACTGGGCGCCCATTGCCGACCTGATTCTGAACCAGTCGTTTTTAACGCTACGCCCCGAAGCCCGCCATACGGATGAATTTGCCAGGTATGTTCGGGTGGTTGAAACAGGGGAGCCCGATACGCTCGAGCTTGCTTACAACCGGCGGCAGTATGTAGTTACCATAGCCCGCGCCGGCGAAAACATTGTGATGTCGTCGGTTGACGTAACGACCGACCGGCAGTATCGCCACGAGCTGGAGACATTGAACCGTACCCTGCAGCAATCGAACGAAAGCCTGCAATCATTTGCTTATGTAGCCAGTCACGATTTGCAGGAGCCGCTGCGCAAGATTCAGGCCTTCGGGGATATCCTGCAAAACCAGTTTCAGGATAATCTCTCTGATGGTGAACGCGACATGACCCGACGCATCCAGAAATCGGCCAACCGCATGCAGCAGCTTGTCAAGGATCTACTGGCTTATTCGCAGGTAACGGCCCGGCGTGACCCATTCAGCCCCGTTGCCCTGAATGAGGTGGCCGAGGATGTACTCAGCGATCTGGAAATATCGATCAATGAAGCCAGAGCAACCATACAGGTAGGTACGTTGCCTACTGTACTCGGCAACGCATCGCGCCTGCGACAGCTCGTGCAGAACCTGATCGCCAATGCCTTGAAATTTCGGGACGCCAAACGGCCACTCGTCATCACCATCGACAGCCGCATGGCCCACCCGCATGAGCTTCCACAACCACCGTCGGAATCAGATACGTACTGGCTAATTACTGTCGCGGATAATGGATCGGGGTTCGACGAGAAGTACAAAGACCGCATTTTCCAATTGTTTCAGCGCCTCCACGACCCAACCGTTTATAGTGGTACCGGTATTGGCCTGGCTATTTGCCAGCGGGTTGTCGAAAGCCATAATGGCGCTATCGACGTAAACAGTCAGTTGGGGCAAGGCACTACTTTCCGCGTTTTTCTGCCTGTGTATCAGGCGGCAGGCTGAGGCTGGCAGACTGGGTACGTTCAAACAGGTCGTTATACAGCAGGAAAGCCCGTCGGGCGCCATCAAGCACGGCCACATGATCCGTTTGCTGATTGACGAAGGCACCGAATGAACGCCATCGGGCGCCTGTTTCGGCTCCGTATCCTCTATAGAACCGGGCCTGGTCCAGCGCAGGCCGTAGGGCTGGGCTTTGTTGCAGGTAATGCCAGACCGTCTTGCCACCGAGCATCGACCCTTCGCCCACGTAGGCAGCACCGGTTAATTCGGCCGGCGACCAACTGGCAAACAGCTCCGGCCGGGCTGGCACATCCTGGTGAAGCGGCGTTAGATCGGCCAGTAGCCAGGGGGTTTTCCGGCGTATTTCGGGCTCATAATCCGTGAAAAAGGCGGCGTGCCGGTCGATGGCCTGCTCCAGAGCGGCATGAAAGGCCGCGTGGATCAACAGCAGATGGCCGTACTGGTCTACTGACAGCGTACCGGCACGCAGGGCATCGCTGTAGAGCCGCTGCTCGGTCTGTTCATGTAGTGCGCGGGTTTCGTCCCGTAATTGCTCAAGGAGTGGCGTCATTTGTTTACTTACCTGCGGCCTGATTGTCTAATTCCTTAACGCTCGACTAGTCATTCCCAACTAATCGATCAGGCGTTGGGGTGCGTATTGCTTGTAAGCCAAAACTGGCAAAGTGCCTGCAACAACGTACCTGTAGCCTGATAACTGCCCGGCTTAACGAGGTAGGCGTTTATACCACTCGCATACGCCTGTTGAATGTCGGATGGGTTATCAGAGGTACTGAAGGCAACAATGGGTAGCCAGCGAGTTCTGTCCGTTGCGCGAGTCTGCTCCAGCACATCAAAACCACTAATACCCCCCAGGTTCAGATCCAGCAGCAGTAGCTTGGGTAATGGCGCTTCCTGCGCGGTGTAACGGCCCTGGCCGGTCAGGTAGTCCAGCGCTTCCGAACCACTCTTAAGAATGGTGTATCGAACGGATTGATCCAACTTTTTAATGAGACGACTGAAAATATCAGCATCGTCCTCATTGTCTTCAATGTATAAAATATCAATCATTGTTCAATTGACTAAGTGGAAACGAAACATGGAATGTAGCCCCACGGTTTGGTTCGCTATGGTACCATATTTTGCCGCCGTGTCTGGCCACAACGCGCTTTACAATAGCCAGGCCCACGCCCGACCCTTTAAACGAACGGGCATTCTCCAGCCGTTTAAACAGATCGAACAACTTACCCGCTTCTTTCATGTCGAAGCCAATACCGTTGTCCGAGACCGTATAGATCACATCTTCCTCCGTCTGCTGGCCGGTTACCCGGATGTTTCCGACTGGCGCTAACCGCGTGTATTTGGCGGCATTCGACAGCAGGTTCGTAAAGAGTTGGCGCGTCATGATCGGGTCGGCGGTTAAGGCCGGTATTTCCGCAAGGTCTATCGTCAGCGCCCGGTCTTTCTCACCAAGCATGATTTCTTCCCGAATCTCTTCCAGCAGCTGTAGCATGTCGATAGGCTGCGTGTTGATTTCCGTTCGGCCCATTCGCGAATAATAGAGAATATGCCGGATCAGCGCCCGCATCCGATCGGTCGAATCCACGATCTTCTGAAACAGTGCCCGCTCGTCGGGGCTCATGCCCTGCCCGTATTCCTCGAGCAGAATCTCGGCGTAACACCGAATAGACGACAGGGGGGTACGGAGGTCGTGCGATACCGTATAGCTAAAGGCATCCAGTTCTTCGTAGGCTGCCTGCAACCGCTGGTTGAGCAGGCGTATCTCGTTGGCCTGGCGGGTAACGATTTGCAGAATATCTTCCCGAAGCTTGATCGCAGCGGCCACTTCCGCTTCTGTCCAGGGCTCCGACGTATGATGTACCAGTTCGGTCCAGGCGGCAAAGCTCTTGCGTGGGCTGATACGCGCCTGCCCGTCGTCGGTAACCGTAACGGGTTTATCGGGGTTACCCGCCCAGGTCACCTGCTGGATCTGTTCGGGTTTAAACCAGAAAAGGTATTCGTTCATCTCCTTCGACAACACAACGGCCAGCATACCAGCGCCCACAGCGCTGAACGCTTCGGCGTCCGGGTACAGGCTGGCCAGTTGGCTGGTCTCCAGAAATGTATCGGTGTTGGTTGTTTTCAGCCAGTCGGTCAGCCCCTGAATGGCGGTCTCATCGGGTGTCTGCCCCATCCGGTATTGCTGGTTGTTGAACACCAGCACCGCCCCCGTTGCTTTGGTCAGTTCCAGCGCCGTTACAGGATGCCGGGTAAGCGCCCGAACGATATTCTCATCAGCCAGCAGTTGTTCGTGCAGTTTTTTGCCATTCTCAAGGCTACCCAGAAGCTGCGTCTGGTCTTCTTCATCTTTCCGGAATTCCAGCGCCGCCGATAGCAACTGACTCACAAACCTGGCCGCCTGCCGCGCACTATAATCGACGAAGCGCGGGGAGTAATGGTGGCACGACATCAACCCCCAGAGTTCGCCCCGATACAGCAGCGAAATACTCATGGAAGCACCTACACCCATGTTTTTCAGGTATTCGATATGCACCGGCGACACAGCCCGCAAGGTCGAGTGCGTCAGATCGACCGGCTCATCGGCTGGCCAGTCGGCGTGCGACATAATAGCGGCCGTGTTGCTGCCAACGTCGGCAATGAGGCGCACCAGATTGGCCTTGTACAGCTCGCGAGCCTGCCGGGGAATGTCGGATGCCGGATAATGCAGCCCCAGAAAGGGTTCCAGGTGGTCGGCTTTCTCTTCGGCCACCACCTGCCCGTGCCAGTCGGCCGCGAATCGGTACACCATAACCCGGTCGAAGCCAATGATCGCTTTAACACGCCGGGCCGTATTCTGAAGCAAGTCAATCAGCTGGCGGCTGGCCTGTACTTCCGTGAGCGCTTCAGCAATCAGCCGTTGGTTGAGCGGTGTCTGCGACGTCGCACTGGCCGGTTCCCACTCCAGCAGCAGCAGCCCGCCGTGTTCATGAACGATCAGATTCCAGGTACGTTCATGAATCCGAATGACCTGTGGATTGATGTTATCCCAGGATTCGTTGCGCCGCCCCACATTCAGTAGTTCAACCAGCGTTGAGGCAGGCAGGTCTGTTTTTGCCAGTAGTTTATCCAGCGGCTGGCCGAGCACATCAGCAACGGGTTGACCGATCAGCTCCGGCAGGTTGGCGCTGGCGTGAGCTACAATGTAGGTATCAGGTAATAAACCAATTAAGTACCCGTGCGACTGGATCTGTCCTAAGATATGGATGGGTTCCTGCTCGCAGTTTGTCAGGTCAACGTTGAAAGTTGTCATTCGCTAAAATGGCCTATTGCCGGTCTCATACAAGCGAGCTAACGCGAACTCGCCTGCTTTACGTAGAGCAATATACGTCATTTAGCCTGACTGGCTGACTGTCGGGGCAAGAACCATAGCTATCGGGACAGTAACCCCGGAGCTGCTAGTGTACGTCTGTGGCCACAACCCGGCCCTGCATCCGCCTGAAAACCGTGAGCAACACCAGCAATACGGTAATGGGCACCAGCGATGCGTAGAAGGCCGTTTGCCCACCGTAGGCTTCAAAAATACGCCCGGTAATGATGGAGCCAGTGGTGCCGCCGAGCGCCGAAAACACGACGATCAGCCCTGCCATGGGTCCATGCTGCCGCAGGGGCAGGCTGCTCAGAATAGCCGAGTTGATGGCTGGATAAATGGGCGCAATGAACAGCCCGATCAGCGGAAAAACGAAAGCCGCCAGCGGGGCATCGCCCCACCCATAGGCGGCACCGGCCACCTGCGCAACAGCCACCTGCGATGCCTTCTCGGCCAGTGGCAGCGCCAGTAAGACCAGGCCACCTGAAATAACAAGGCAAGCCATCAGCAGCCAGTACCACGGCACCCGTTTCAGCGCAAAACCCGCCCCCAGCCGCCCCAGCGCCGTACTGGCGGCAAGGATGCTCGCCATCTGGATACTCAGCGACGTAGGCAGTTTCAGGTATTGGCTGTTGAAGGTTGGCAACCAGCTCATGATGCCCTGCTCCATCAGCACGTAGGTAAAGGCGGTCAGGATAAACACCAGCACTACGGGCGTAATGGCCAGGTGGAGCATATCGGCTACGTTGCCGATGCCCACGGCCTCTTCTGTTGTGTGCACGGCCGATTCATCGAGCGGAGTGGTCAGCAACAATACGAAGGCAGCGCCGGCAATGGCCGCCAGTACATAGTAGACCCGCAGCCAGGCCGTTGATTGTGGATGCTGGTCATCGACAAACGCACTGAAAAGGAAATAGCCCGACAGGACACCGACCATGAACATCGACTCCAGAAAATTCATGAAGCTGGCATGATCATCGGGGTCTTTCGTGATCAGGCCGATGGTGGCGAAAACCGATACTTTGATCAGCGCGAAGCTGGCTCCAGTGGCTGCAAAGAGCAGTTTTGTGGTCCAGAAAGCCGATAGTTGCGGCATCAGCAGGCAGGCGAGCGCCACTGTGCCGAGGGCAATGAGCATGGCCCGTTTGTAGCCGATCCGGGTGGCGTAGGAAGCTACCAGAAAGGAGACAACGGCGATACTCAGGTCTTTGAACGCTTCCAGCACACTGGCGCCGGAAGCAGATACACCGTAATTGTTCTGAACCTGTAAAATCACCGTTCCAACGCTGTTGAGCAGGATGGCAAAGACGACATAATTCAGGAAGAGGGAGAGTTTTAGGCGAAACATTCGGGGAAGAGCGAAAATTTGGTATCGAAAGTATGCATTTCTTTGCACCCTTTGCGACAACTTCTGTGGCTTTGCCGTTAAATAGCCACCACTCAATTCATTCTGTCATGTTTTCTCCCGACCAGCTTTTTGGCGACCTCTTCTCCGATGTACAGTTGAGCGGCCTTTTTCCCGACTCAAAAACCTTTGTCGACTGCACACCGAAACAGGAGCCCCACGCCATTCTGGTGGCTTACCTGCACGAACGTACCCAGCCAGGTTTCGATCTGGGTACGTTCGTCGATACATATTTTGATCGCCCGGCGGCGGCAGCTTCCGGCTACATCAGCGATACGTCGGTCGCCACGTCCGAACACATCGACCGGCTTTGGGATGAGCTGACCCGGCCGGCCGACGTGGCTGTTCCGTACAGCTCGCGTGTGGCGCTGCCGCACCCGTATGTAGTGCCGGGGGGGCGGTTCCGCGAGATCTTTTATTGGGACAGTTATTTTACGATGCTGGGCCTGCGGGAATCGGGGCGAACCGACTTGATTCGAGGGATGCTCGCTAATTTTGCCTACCTGATCGATACGGTTGGGTTTATTCCTAACGGAAACCGAACGTACTTTCTCAGCCGGTCGCAACCACCGTTCTTTGGGCTGATGGTGACATTGCTAGCCGAGATCGACGGGCCGGACGTGCTGGCTCAGTACCGGCCACAGTTGCAGAAGGAATATGATTTCTGGATGGAAGGTGCCGACTCGCTAACTGCCAAGGCGCCGGTGCATAAACGGGTTATACGCCTGCCCACTGGAAGTGTTCTGAATCGGTATTGGGACGAGCTGGCAACGCCCCGCCCCGAAGCCTACCGGCAGGAACTGGAGTTGACGCCCGATGCCCATGAGCGGGGAGTCGACCCGGCTGTGCTGTACAAACACATCCGGGCGGCCTGCGAATCGGGCTGGGATTTTAGCAGCCGGTGGTTTGCCGATGGACAGACGATGACCACGATCCACGCTACGGATATTAGTCCGGTTGATCTGAACTGTTTGCTGTATTCGCTCGAAAAGACGCTGCAGGCTGCTTATACACAGGTTGATCAGCCGGACCAGGCCACAACATTCGGGCAGCTGGCCGACCAGCGAAAGACAACGCTGCTGGGTACGTTCTGGAATCAGGAAACCGGCTATTTTCATGATTATGATGCCGTTTCGGGCAAGCAAACGCCGGCATTAACCCTCGGCGGTGCTTTTCCGCTGTTCATGAAGCTGGCTACTCCTGAGCAGGCCGGACGCACACACGAGCAGCTGAAAGCCAACTTCCTGCAATCGGGCGGCTGGGTAACAACCCTGCAAAAGACCGGTCAGCAGTGGGACTGGCCCAACGGCTGGGCGCCGCTCCAGTGGATCGTTTATAAAGGGCTGATGAACTACGGATTTACGGACACAGCCCAGGCAGGGCGAGACCGCTGGCTGTCGCTCAACGATAAGGTATTCAAGGCCACGGGTAAGCTGATGGAAAAATATGACGTGGCCGATGCCGCCCTGACCACTGGCGGCGGCGAATACCCAAATCAGGACGGTTTCGGCTGGACAAACGGGGTGTATCTGGCCATGAACAAAGACCGAGAATAACCCACGAACTTTATTGACCGTATTATGCCCAACTGGCTAACGAACAGACTCGAAACGAACATGGCGTATCGGAAACAGCGCGGGCTTTTCCGGTCGTTGACGGTAGCGGAGTCGGCCGTTGATTTTACGTCGAATGATTACCTCGGCATTGGCCGCTCAGCTACGCTGCACCACCAGCTGGCCCAGGCAGCTACGGGCCTGAAGCGCAACGGGGCTACTGGTTCGCGGCTCCTGGCCGGCCACACGCAGCTGGCCGACGCCGTTGAAGCTGATGTGGCCAACTTTTACAACGCCGAAACAGCCCTGATTTTCAACGCGGGTTACCTGGCCAATCTGGGTCTGTTGGCCTGCCTGCCACAACCCGGCGACACGCTGATCACCGATGAATTGATTCACGCCAGCCTGATCGACGGGGCGCGTCTCTCGAAAGCCAACCGGTCCCGTTTCGCCCACAATGACCTGACAGATCTGGAAGCGAGACTCCGGCAGGCTGCCGGGCAGGGGAGTGCTAGCTTTGTGGTGGTTGAATCGCTCTACTCGATGGATGGCGATGAAGCCCCGCTTACCGCTATCGCCGCGCTTTGCACCGCCTATAAAGCCGCCCTGATCGTCGACGAAGCGCACGCATCGGGTGTGTATGGACCGGGTGGCGCGGGCCTTGTTGTCGCCCACGGGTTGCAGGACCAGGTAACGGCACGGGTGCATACATTTGGAAAGGCGATCGGTGTGCATGGTGCGGCCGTGCTAGGCTCGGCGTTGCTGCGAACGTACCTGATCAATACAGCCCGTTCCTTTATTTACGCCACTGCCCTGCCACCGCATGATCTGCTCGCTATTCAACTGGCCCATGCGCTGGTAACGACCGAACCGGAACGCGCCGAACTGCTACATAAACGGGTAGCTTACTTCCGCGAAAAACGAGGGTTGCTGGCACCAGGTGCCAGTTGGTTAACCAGTACATCACCCATTCAGGGATTGATTGTTCCAGGAAATATGGCCGTTCGTCGGGTAGCAGCAGCAGCGCAAGAGGCTGGTTTCGATGTGCGCCCGATTGTTAGTCCAACGGTAGCGGCAGGGCAGGAACGCATCCGCATTTGCCTGCATTCGTACAACACAGAAGCCGAAATAGATGGTTTAATAGCGGTGCTGGCCAACGCCATTCAGGAAACGACAATGCTTACTGATGCGGTTACGCGTTGACGCGTGCTGCCTCGCACCAACCAGTACCCCCCCAAATCTAGCGTATTGTCTGATCACCTTTCACTCATTGTCTCTTTCCCCTTTATAGTATGCAGCTGATTGTCGCTGGTATTGGTACAGAAGTTGGTAAAACGGTGGCTTCGGCGGTATTGGTCGAAGCACTGCAAGCCGACTATTGGAAACCCATTCAATCGGGCTACCCACCCGACTCTGACACAAATACGGTTCGGAACCTGGTTAGTAACCCGCGTTCTCAGTTTCACCCTGAGACCTACTTATTGCGCGAGCCGCTATCGCCTCATGCCGCCGCGGCCGTCGAAGGAATTACCATCGCGCCCGCCAGCCTGATTCCGCCTAAAACCACCAATTCGCTGGTGGTTGAGCTGGCCGGAGGGTTGATGGTACCGCTGACAGATACGTACCTGAACATCGACTTCATTGCCCAACTAGGCTGGCCGGTGGCGCTGGTTACGCGCAATTACCTCGGCAGTATCAATCACACGCTGCTATCAGTAGAGGCGTTGCGCCAATGGAATATTCCCATTGCGGGCCTGATTATCAACGGCCCCAGTGTGCCGGCTACCGAGTCTGTCTTGCTGAGTTACACCAGGTTACCCTGTCTGGTCCGCCTTGCCGATGAAGCAGCAATCACACCTGCTGTCGTGAGTCAATATGCCGCTGCGGTACAGTTTGCTTCTTGACCAGCCAACTCAAATAGCTTCTAAAACCGTGGCCGATCAACCAGGTACGTTCTCCGCCTATGCCCGGCGCCAGCGTGGTGAACGCAAAAATAAATTTTACAAAAGCAGGTACTTTGTATTGCATAGTACAGTTTAAAGCCCTTATCTTTGTTGTGTCGGGAGTGGTACGGTCCACTTTCTCTGACCACGACCATGAAAACAGGTATTTCACTTCTGGTTTTACTGGCTCTATCGCAGGTGAGTTATGGTATTGGCCATCCTCATAATTTGTTTGCTGCCCGGAAAGCCATGTTAGAATGGCAGGCTGAACACCAGCGCGCCAAGTTGTCGCCCCTACAGCGGGATTCGCGGGTTACGAGGCGTTATTCGTATACCTTTTCGCCCCGGTTCAGCCAAATGCCCCACGTACGCGAATAGGCATGTACGCGGCGAGTAGGCTTGCCCGTGCTGTCGACAACCGGGTTACCCTGATTCACCCACTCAAATAAGCTGCCGTATAGGTTCCGCACGTTCGTGAACCCGGCCGCTTTCAGTTTCTCGCCTACTTTCTCACTCCGGTAACCAACCGAACAGTAGACCACGATGGGCGCCGTTTTAGGTACGCCTGCCACCCGGCTCAGCTCAAAATCGTCGTAACCAACCCAGCGTGCTTTAGGCAGGTGACTGACAGCGTATTCCCGTTTCTCGCGGGCATCAAACAGAATGGCATCCGGCATCTGTTTCAACTCATGACAGGTCACTATCGGCACCGATTCGTTGATCAACGCGTCGACCATCACACCAAAAGGTTTGCTGATTGTCCGTTGGGCCACACCAGGCAGTGCCGTAGTGAACAACGCTGACAGGAGCGTAACAATCGTGGACGTTCTCTTCACTGATTTAGTTTCAGGTAAAGCGTTAAGGTTAAAGCGTGTTCATCGTCAAATTCAACAAGGCTACGCCGTTCCCGGTGCGTAAACTGATAACCCGCTTCAAGGGTCGAAATGTTCGACAGCGTGCGCCCGACCGCCAGGTTTGTCCGATTAATTTCAAAGCGATTTCCATTGGCCATGAAATTGGGTGGAGCAGCCACCAGCGATTCATTCCAGATCTGGCCGTAGGTACGTGCACCAACGGCCCGCCGCCATAACGCCCTAAACCGCATCCGGCCCACATCGGCCAGCTCTGCCGGTACGAATAGGCGGTATTCATAGCCCACCCGAAAGCGGAGGGTCGATTTAGGGGGCAGCTCAAGCGTCCATTCGGCCAGTGCGGTCGGTCTCCATTCAGCTACAGGTGTTCGTTTCAGGTCAGCAGCCGTACCGAGCGCGGGATAGGTGTAAAAAAATACCGCCGGAAAAAGGCTGTATTGCCAATGGCTGGTCCGGTAGGCAGCACCCACCCGGCCTGCCCATACCAATGGCGCCCCGAACGCCTGAAAAACGCCCTGATTCAGGTTGTTTTGCCGGCGGAAAGAAGCATCTCCGAGTAAGCTCCAGTTTTTAGTAAGTGTGTACGCAGGCGCTATACGCGACCAGACCGCGGTGTGCTGATAGGTCTGAGCCTGGACGCCTGTGGTCAAAAAAAGCAGGGCAAAAGTGTACGTGGAATGGGTAAACCAGTGTCGCATTGATAGATAGGTGAGAACATGACGACACGTTGAGCAACGTAACGTCAAAGATGATGGCGTGGTTGTTGAGGACCAAACTTCTCATAAGAATTTTGGCTTAATTTCCACTGAGACTATGGTTTAAACGGTCATTTGGTTAATTTTAGGGTTCCCGACCTTACGTGAACCTACTTACCACCGACCACTTGTACGACGTTAACTAACCTATGTTTGAGTTCATGCGGAAGCATTTTTTTCTGCTAACGATTGCCACCGTACTCTTGCTGGCCGCGTTTGAATCTGGTTCTGGACGACCCAGACGAGTTTCTCGCGCCCGAATGGCAGCGAAAAAACACGCTAAAAAGGTTACGAAAAAGGCGACAAAGAAAGTGGTCGTTGTTGCCCATCCGGTAGCGCCCACCGTTGCCTATTCAACGGCTCGCCTCGAATCTGAACAGCTTGCCGGGTATCAGGGCACAGAAGTGCTTCGGCTACCTGCCAATGCCGAACAGTGGGTTGACAGCGTCTTCCAGACCATGACCCCCGACGAGAAAATCGGGCAGTTCTTTATGGTGGCGGCCTTCTCCAACCACAGCGAGAATCACCGCGTTTACATCGAGCATCTCATTCAGAACTACCATATCGGAGGCGTCATTTTCTTTCAGGGCGGGCCGCACCGGCAGGCTATGCTGACCAACCGCTACCAGGAACTGTCAAAAATTCCGCTGCTGGTGGGTATTGATGGCGAATGGGGCCTGGGTATGCGCCTCGACAGCACGATGGAATTTCCCCGGCAAATGACACTGGGTGCCATCCGCGACAATGACCTGATTTACCGGATGGGTCTCGAGATTGGCCGTCAGTGTAGCCGACTGGGTATCCACATCAATTTTGCGCCGGTCTCTGACATCAACAGCAACCCGCAGAATCCGGTTATCGGTATCCGGTCGTTTGGCGAAGGCAAAGAAAATGTAGCCAGCAAAGCTTCGGCCTACATGAAGGGGTTGCAAATGCAGCACGTCATTGCCACCGCCAAACACTTCCCCGGCCACGGCGACTCCAACGTCGATTCCCACCATTCACTGCCCGTTATCAGCCGGTCGTCGGCGCAGCTGCACGACATTGATCTGTATCCTTTCCGTAAGCTGATCGCCGACAGCCTGATGGGCGTTGTTACGGGCCATCTGCACGTACCCGTAATGGACAATCAGACGCCCGCCGTGGCGGCTACCCTGTCGGAGAAAATTGTTACCGACCTGCTAAAGAAAGAGTTGGGCTTTCGGGGGCTTGTTTTCACCGATGCGCTGAACATGGGCGGCGTGAGTCGGACCAACCGGTCGGAGGTGGTTAACCTGAAGGCGCTGATTGCAGGAAACGACATTCTGTTATATCCCGAAAACATCCGCGAAGCCACCCGCGTCATTAAAGAGGCGATTGTGTCAGGTACGTTGCCACAGGCTTTTGTCGACGAAAAAGTAAAAAAGATTCTTCGGGCTAAATACTGGGCGGGCCTGAGCCAGTATAAACCGATTGCGCTCACCAACCTGA
Organism: Fibrella arboris; assembly: GCF_041321095.1. Taxonomy (NCBI): domain Bacteria; kingdom Pseudomonadati; phylum Bacteroidota; class Cytophagia; order Cytophagales; family Spirosomataceae; genus Fibrella; species Fibrella arboris. The sequence goes on from NZ_JBGGWE010000011.1 coordinate 184,696, forward strand.
TCGGCGATCTGAACTCAACGGAGGCCGGCAACCTGAAAAAGGAGCTTTGTGAGCATGCCATTACAGTTGTCGGCGACGAAACGAAGCTGCTCCCCCTGAGTTCGGTAGATACCAATAAAATTGCGTCGATTGCGCTGGGCACTACGGCTGGCAACGTCTTTCAGAAATCGCTGGCGGGGTTGGCGGCTATAAAGCAGGTGGCGTCTTTTGAACGGCCACAGACCGATGAAGACATAGCCAGTCTGATTGCCAGTGTGGGCGATGCCAACCTGGTTGTGGTCAGTTTCCACAATATGAGTCCATCGGCATTCCGTCGGTATAGTATCAACCTGCCATCGGTCACGCTGATTCAGCGCCTGAAACAGCAAGGCAAAAAGGTGATTGCCGTTGCCTTTGGGTCGGCTTATAGCCTTAATCTGCTTACCGATGCCGATGCGCTGGTTTGTGGGTATCAGGATTTCAACGAAACGCAGCAGGCGACGGCCAAAGCGCTGTTCGGCCTTTCGCCCTCCAACGGTATCCTTCCTGTGTCGACCGGCGAGTTTAAGGTTGGGCATAGCACCATCGTTGACCCGTCAGGGCGACTGGTGCCAGCTTTACCCGAAAGTGTGGGCATGAAGGCCGCTGAGCTGGCCAAGATCGACAAGATGGTTGAGCTGGCCGTTCATGACCGCGTTATTCCCGGCTGTCAGGTGCTGGTAGCCCGGAAAGGCAAGATCATCTACGACAAGAATTTTGGCGCACTCACCTACAGCAGCGGTGGTGAGAAGGTCAGTGATAACACGCTGTATGACCTCGCTTCGCTAACGAAGGTGCTGGGTACGTTGCAGGCCGTGATGGTGCTGTACGACCGCAAAGAAATTGACCTGGCGCAGAAGGCGTCGTTCTATCTGCCCGAACTACGCGGCTCCAATAAGCAGAATATGACACTGCAAGACCTGCTCTGGCACCAGGCGGGTCTTATCTCGTTTTACCCAACGCTTTGGGACCGTACCCGTATGCCGTCGGGGAGTCTCAATCCGGCCTATTACAGCAACAGGAACGACTCGCTGCATACCTTACAGATTGCGCCAACGCTTTGGGCAAAACCCGCGCTGAAAGATTCGGTCTGGAAATGGGTGATCCAGTCGCCCCTCTCGCGCAAAGTCGATGCCGATGGCAAGCCGTCCTTCGTATACAGCGACCTAAGCTTTTTGATGCTGCAAAAGATAGTGGAACGGGTCAGCAGGCAACCCCTCGATCGGTTTCTGGAGCGGGAGGTATACCAGCCATTGGGCATTAAATCATTGACCTTTACGCCCCTGCAAAAGCTGACAAATCCACACTGCGCCCCAACCGAACAGGACACGTACTACCGGAATCAGCTGCTGGTCGGTACGGTTCATGACCAGATGGCGGCCGTGCAGGGGGGCGTGTCGGGCCACGCGGGTCTGTTCGGCAACGCTCACGACATTGCCAAACTGCTGCAAATGAATCTGCAACGCGGCGTTTACGGTGGCCAGCGTATCTTGCAGCCTATGACCGTTCCGTTCTTCACGCAGACGATCAGCACCCGTAGCCCGCGTTCACTCGGCTGGGATAAGCCGAATCCGGAAAGTACCACAAGCAGTTATTTATCGCCGTTGGCGCCGCCCCAATCCTTTGGCCATACGGGTTTTACGGGCAACATGGTCTGGGTTGACCCCGAGCAGGAACTGGTGTACGTGTTCCTGTCGAACCGCCTCTTCCCGACCGGTGGCAATAACGCCATCAACACCACGCGCCTCCGCCGTCGTATTCAGGAAACGATCTACAGCTCGCTGAAACAGTAAAGTCCGTAAATTTGGGGATGCTGAAAAAAGAGCGTTTCCGCCGATTTATCGATTATTTCACGACGCATTTTCCTGATCCGGAAACCGAGCTTAATTTCTCGAACTCCTACGAGCTACTCGTTGCCGTAATCCTGTCGGCACAGTGCACCGACAAGCGGATCAACCAGATCTCGCCTGCGTTGTTTGCCCGTTTCCCGGAAGCGGAATCGCTGGCGGCGGCTTCGGTCGAGGAAGTATTTACGTATATTCGGTCGGTATCGTACCCCAACAATAAGGCGAAACACCTGGTGGGTATGGCGCGGATGCTGATGAGCGACTTTGGCGGCAACGTACCTGGCACGATCGAGGCGTTGCAAAGGCTACCGGGCGTGGGCCGGAAAACGGCGCACGTCATCCTGTCCATTGTGTTCAACCAACCCACGATGGCCGTCGATACGCACGTGTTTCGCGTCTCGCACCGGCTGGGACTGGCCCCGTTGACGGCCACTACGCCGCTGGCTGTCGAGAAGGCACTGATGGCACACATCCCTACACAGTACGTACCCAAAGCGCACCACTGGCTCATCTTACACGGCCGCTACATCTGCATAGCGCGTTCGCCCAGGTGTGGCGAGTGTGCCCTTCGCGATGCGTGCAAGTATTATGAGAAGCTGACCAAAGCAGTACTAAGCGAATAGCTTGCGGTGACTGCCTGCTAAAAACGGGAATGGCTTCGCTCACAGCGTACTAGGCTGCTGGCGAAGCCATTCCCGTTTTCAATTCTCACTTGAAACTAATACTGCTCCGTGCCGGCGAAGAAGAAAGACCCTTCGATCTGGGCATTTTCATCTGAATCGGAGCCGTGAATAGCATTCGCTTCGATCGACTTGGCGAACAGTTTACGGATGGTTCCGTCGGCGGCCTGGGCGGGGTTGGTCGCACCAATCAGCGTGCGGAAATCAGCAACGGCGTTCTCTTTCTCCAGAATCATCGGTACAATAGCCCCCGACGACATGTAGTTTTTCAGGTCGTTATAGAATGGACGCTCGCTGTGAACGGCGTAAAATTCGCCAGCCCGTTCGGGCGTCAGCAAGGTCTTTTTAATGGCCACGATGCGGAAGCCAGCTTCCTCAATCATCTTCGTAATGGCTCCGGTATGGCCCTCTGCTACGGCATCGGGCTTAATCATGGTGAACGTGCGGTTCGTTGTCATTGCTGGGTTAACAAAATTTTATTTGGCCGCAAAAATAGGGGAATAAGTCTGGAAAGTCGGTAGTCAATAATCGATAGGCTGGAAAGTCGCCCTCTATCGCTATGGTTAAGTGCGGCCAAAGGCAGTTCTGTTGGGCGAAATACCCTTGTTGCGGAAGGTGTCGACCCACCGAAAATGGCAGACTGGCAACCAAAAGGCCGTAGGCCCGGCCCATGTTGTTATTTGTGCCCGGCCTGCTTCACTGTTCGGCTTCTCGGGTGAAATAGTAATAGATCACATACAACCAGCTTAGGATACCGTGAATAATTGCCCACAAGATCGACTTGTTCCTGGACCATGAGATAGCCACGGCAATAGCTGACCCCAATCCGATTCCGTTATTAACAGCTACCTGCTGCGTAGGGGTAGTTTGCGCATAGCTGGCAGTAACGCAAAAAACCAGCAGCAGGGGGAGCCGGAAGCGATCCTTTTTCATGTGCTTCTATCGGCTCGTTTAAAAGCCCATGGCGGTGTTATCGGCGCGGGGGTCAGAGGCCCCTTCGAGGCTACCGTCGGGGCGAACGAGTACGCAATCCATTCGACCGAGCGTATTGGTCAGCTGTTCGAGCACGTACCCACGGCCGATGAGCGCCTTCTGGGTAGCGTCGGTAAATGCGCCGTTCTCGAAGATAGTCTTATCAGGCAGCCACTGATGATGGAATTTCAGGGCGTTTACCGATTGCTGCATGGTCATCCCGTGTTCGATCACGTTCACAACGGTCTGAAATACAGAGGTCATAATGGTGGAACCGCCGGGTGTACCCACCACCATAAACAGTTTACCATCACGCTCCAGAATCGTTGGGGTCATGCTCGACAGCATCCGTTTGTTCGGCGCAATGGCATTGGCCTGGCTGCCAATGAGCCCGTACATATTCGGCGTACCGGGCTTGATGCTGAAATCGTCCATCTCATTATTGAGAAAGAAACCGGCACCGCCAACCACCACCCGGCTGCCGTAGCCACCGTTGAGCGTCGTGGTGATGCTAACCGCATTGCCATCCCGGTCAACGACCGAGAAATGGGTTGTCTCCAGGCTTTCGTAACCGGGCAAGGAGCCACCGTGGATGGTTTTGCTGTCGGTCGCTTTATTGAAGTTAAAGGTCTCCCACTGTTTTTGCAGGTACGTCCGGTCCATCAGTTGGGCGGTGGGTACGTTCATAAAATCGGGATCGCCAAGAAACTTGGCACGATCGGCGTATACCCGTCGTTCGGCCTCGATCATCACCTGCACCGTGCTATCGCGGTTCCAGCCCCAACGGCGAATCGGATACGGCTCAATGTAGCGGAGTAGCTGCACCAAAGCCACCCCACCACTCGAGGTCGGCGGCATGGTGATCACATTGACATTCTTGTAGCCCTGCCGGATCGGCTCACGCCAGATAGCCTGGTAGTTGGCCAAATCAGCTTCGGAGATCAGCCCCCCGCCGCGTTGCATTTCGGCCGCTACCAGTTGAGCCGTTTCCCCCGCATAAAAACCATCCCGCGCCCGGGTCTGAATCCGGCGAAGCGTTTTGCCCAGATCGGCCTGTATGAGCGTATCACCTTTAGCCCAGGTACGTCCGTCGGCCCGCATAAAGTAGGTTTTCCCGGGATTATATTTTAGCAGGTCGGCCTTGATCCGATTCAGACCGGTGGCATCGCGTTCGGTGAGGGAGAAGCCTTTTTCGGCCAGATCAACGGCGGGTTGCATGACCTGCGCCCAGGGCAGTTTACCGAATTTCTGATGCGCCTGCACCATGCCTGCTACCGAACCCGGCACACCACTGGCCAGATGCCCGCTCAGGCTAAGACCGCCCGGCCGCACATTGCCGAGGGAATCGAGATACATGGTCTGGGTAGCTTTGCCGGGCGCTTTTTCGCGGTAGTCGAGTGTGCTGGCTTTGCCCGATTTATCGCGATAGACCATAAACCCGCCACCGCCAATATTTCCTGCTCCGGGATACACCACTGCCAGCGCAAACTGCACCGCCACGGCGGCATCGACCGCATTGCCACCTGCTTTCAGGATGTTCAGGCCCACCAGCGAGGCTTCGGGGTGCGCCGAGGCCACCATGCCATTACGGCCAATTACGCCCTGCCGGTCCGAGAAAAACGGTTTCAGCGTGGGGTCTTCTTCTTTATACTGATAAACGCCCTGCCCGGTTTGTATGCTTGTTTGCGAGGCTGCTGGTGGCGTGGGTTTACACCCAACTATGACTGCGTAAGTGGCAAACGAAAGAGAAAGCAGACGAAGATGACGTACAGTACGATTGTGCATAGGTATCAAAATCAGGTTGGTCCTGCTAATCTACAGATTCGACCGGAACCGGGACTATCCTGGCCTGTATAAAAAAGGAACAGGAGTCGTTCATTTGCCATTAAACACCGAAATAAGCCAGATACCCCACTCCGGCCGTATTTTGTCCGAAAGGGGTTGAAGCGATATGGGCAGCAACGTACTTTTAGCGTCGTTCCCAACCTATTGCTTAGCTCCTGTTTCCGGTGAAAGTTGTTCGTCAAATCATAGAAAGCCTGCGTTTCGCCTGGCAATCGTTACGGTCAAATCTGCTGCGTACAACGCTCTCGTTACTAGGCGTAACTATTGGTATTTTTGCCATTATCGCTGTTTTCACCATCGTCGATTCGCTACAGCGAAATATCAAAGACACACTGGGGGGGTTAGGTACCAATGTGGTCTACGTTCAGAAATGGCCGTTTGAATTTGGTAGTGAATACCGCTGGTGGAAATATTTTCAGCGCCCCGAGCCGACCTACAATGAATACCGGCTGCTCAGCGAACGGCTCGAAAACGCGCAGGCCGTGGTGGCCATGGGTGGCCGTGGTGGTATTACGGTGAAGAATGGCAGCAACAGCATCATCTCCCGCATATCGGGCGTTACGTTCGATTATAACAAGATCTCGGACGTACCCATTGCGCAGGGCCGCTACTTTGCCCCCCAGGAAGTTGAATCGGCGCGCAATGTGGTGATTATCGGCGCCGAAATAGCTGAAACCCTGTTTCCCGTTCAGAACCCGATTGGCGAATCGATGCAGATCGCGGGCCTGAAATTCATGGTCGTCGGCGTCGTTGAGAAAAAAGGAGCCAGTATTCTGACCGTCGGGGGCAACATCGACTTAAGCTGCATTATTCCATACGGCACCTTCGCGAAACTGTTTGCCTCCAGAAGGCCCAGCCTCACTATTGCCATCAAAGGCTACGAAGCAGACGCCGGGCTGGAAAACCTGGAGGGTGAAGTCAAAGGCATTCTCCGCGCCCGTCGTAGTATCCGCCCGGCGCAGGAAGATAGTTTTGCCATTAATCGCCCCGAGGCACTGGCCAAGTTCATCAGCGGCATTTTCGCCGTACTGACCATTGCAGGCTGGTTCATTGGCGGCTTCTCCATGCTCGTTGGCGGGTTTGGCATTGCCAACATCATGTTCGTTTCCGTGAAAGAACGAACCAATATCATCGGCATTCAGAAATCGCTGGGTGCCAAGAACTATGTGATCCTGCTCCAGTTCCTGTTCGAGGCCGTTCTACTGGCTGTGGTTGGCGGGCTGGTGGGCATTGGCCTGGTGTACCTGATGTCGTTTATGAACCTCGGTAGCCTCGACATCCAGCTATCAACAGGCAACATCATGCTGGGTATCGGCGTGTCGGGCACCATTGGCATGCTCTTCGGCATTCTGCCCGCCGCCCTGGCCGCCCGGATGAACCCCGTTGATGCCATACGGTCGAAGTGATCTGCCTGCCACGTCAGTGACTAGCCGTACTGGCTTGTGCTTCGCTGCCGCCAGATGGGCCTTCGTTGTCAGCCATTGCAAAAACAACGAAGACCTATCCGGCGACAGCCTTTCCCTACCCGTTCACCACGATCGTGTGCGTCAGCGTATAGCCTGTTGACGGGCTACCCGACACCGTGGCCAATTCGGTAGTGAAGCCATCCGAAAAGACATTGTCTGTCTCATTCTTCGTATCCTGTGCTCCTTTTGTGTACCCGTACGACTGCCCCGTTGTATAGAGCGTGTTGGCCATGGCGTAGGGGAAAGCAATCTGCGTAACCAGCAGCGATTTACCGGCCGAATTGTAAATATGGACGTGTACGTGCGGGGCACGACCCGAATACCAGCCGGGGAAAATAGTGGTAAAGGCAGCCAGTCCATTGGCATCTGTTGTTTGCCGTCCGCGCAGGAAGTCGACGGTGGTAAAATTGACGCTTTGCATACCCGAGCCGCCGTACTCTGAATAATACCCATCTTTATCGCAATGCCAGACATCAACGATAGCACCCGCCAGTGCTGCGCAGCCTGTATTCTTGTTTTTGATGGTGATGTTCATGGTCATTAGTACGCCGGCACGGTCGTCGCGGATGTCTTTACGCACAAAGTTGGCGGGCACTTTGGTCGGGAAAGGGCCTTCTGTTTCTGCGGGTGAAACGGTGCAGTCGCTGGCCGAACTTCCGTTGGTCGAGCCATTTTCCGTTGTACTGCCGCTTGTAGTAGGGCCAACGCTCGTCGAGTTTTTACAAGCCGTCACCAATGGATTAATCGCGGCGATCCCCAGCAAACTGGCGAATCCACGCGTCAAAAAGTCCTTACGTTCCATGTCTGATTCGTTAGTATGAACAGGGGTTCCTTTGTCCCTCAACAGCCTGTAGAGCCACTACCACACATGACGCAGAAACAGTAGGGTAGCGTTGCAGTGCCGAACAGCATAGCGGTAAAACGGGCGAATGTGCCAGTCAAGCTACCCAACGACACTTGGAAAAACCTGGGGCCAGGCTGACCCTCATCAGGTTGGCGACGACTGTTGTCCGGTTGTTTTGTGGTATCTCATCCCCGAAACGTTCATCTGTAATTTTTTAGACAGTCTGTCCAGGCGCTTTCACCGGGCGGCGGCTCATTTCGCCCGCAGCTGCTTGTAGACACGAATGGCCACCATCAGCACCACGGCGAAAAGCAACAAGCCCCCTACCCCCCAGAGCATGCTGAGCGCGTCTTTGAGCACCACCAGAAAAACGATCCCGAACAAAAACAGCGTGGCCACTTCATTCCAGATACGAAGCTGCGTCGACGTGTAGCGCAGTTCACCCCGCTGCTGCTGGAGAAACAGCACATGACAGGCGATGTGGTAGGCGTAAAGCCCCAATACCAGCGCCAGTTTATAGAGGAGCCAGGTGGGCGTTGCGCCATAATTATACCAGGTACTCAGGCCTAAAAGCAGCGTCAGTATCGCCGATGGCCACGTAATCCCGTACCACAGTCGACGTTGCATGAGGGCAAACTGCGTTTGAAGCACCTGACGGGCTGCGTCGGGCTGGTCGGCGGCTTCGGTGAAGTAGATAAACAGGCGCGGCATATAGAATAACCCGGCAAACCAGGTCACGATGAAAATGATATGCAGCGCCTTAACGTAAAAAAAAGTCATGGTATAAAGTACGAATCAGTGAACGATGAGCCCGCCCAACAGGTCAATGACACGGTCGGTACCGGCGGCACAATCGGGGCGTGCGTAACGGCAACGTTGGTTTGTCTGCCGCTGGGCAGTTCGCGAAAGATACTAAATACGTTGTCGGTACTGGCTTTATCCAGGTTTCCCGTTGGCTCAGCGCCCATGATCTGGACGTTGATCACCAAAGATAAATTTGATTAACTGCTTTCTAAAGCCAATGACTGCGACCTTAAACGACAGTGAATCGGAGGCTGATATTGCCTATTTTCTGGGCCGGTTCTACACCCAAGTTCGGGCGAATGCTGAACTTGGCCACATTTTCGACGGTGTGGCCAGAGTAGACTGGCTGGCGCATTTGCCCCGAATCACCGCGTTCTGGTCAGACTTATTACTTGGTACGGGCACGTATCAGGGCAATCCGATGCGCCCGCATTTTGACCTGGCCCAGAAAACGCCAATCTCAGCTGCTCATTTTGATCAATGGCTGGTCCTTTTCACCCAAACGCTGAACGAGTGCTTTGCTGGCGACCGCACCCGCGAAGCCCTGCTTCGGGCGCAATCCATTGCCGCCGTCATGCAAAGCCGACTGTATACGACGGGCTTGCTGGCGCAATGAGCAGCAACCTGGCCCAATTCTGAACACAACGATACGGGGTTTGGCTACTTTTTGGCCTGTGTGCGCACTGACCTTTGCAGGGTCGAAATAAAACGAACACAAACCAGAAAAAGACAATGCGTATTCCAACAATGAACCTGGGTAGTCAGGGGCTGGTGGTGCCGGCCATCGGGCTGGGCTGCATGGGCATGACCCAGATTAACGGTGCCGACATCTACGGCAAATCCGACGAGGCGGAAGCCATCGCCACTATTCACCGCTCGCTCGAACTGGGTGGCAATTTCCTCGACACGGCCGATCTGTACGGGCCGCTGCACAACGAACGGCTGATCGCCAAAGCCATCAAAGGCAACCGCGATCAGTACATCATTGCCAGCAAATTCGGTTACGAGATCGACGATGCCGGTCAGCTTACCTGGCAGATCAACGGCCGGCCCGGCTACGTGAAGAAGGCCATCGAACGGTCGCTGAAAAACCTGGGTACTGACTACATCGACCTGTACTACCTGCACCGGCTCGATCCAGCCACACCCATCGAAGACACCGTTGGCGCGATGGCGGAGTTGGTGAAGGAAGGCAAAATCGGCTATATCGGTCTGTCGGAGGTATCGCTGGAAACGGTGAAGCGCGGCCATCAGGTGCACCCGATCACGGCTGTGCAAACCGAATATTCGCTGTTTGAGCGCAACCCCGAGGAACTGGGTACGTTGCCCGGACTGGTCGAATCAGGCATCGGTTTCGTCGCCTATTCGCCACTGGGCCGTGGTTTTCTGTCGGGCGACATCACCAGCCCCGACGATTTTCCGGCCGATGATTTCCGGCGCAGCATTCCCAAGTTTCAGGGCGAACAGTTCCAGAAGAACCTTGACCTGGTTGCCGCCATCAAAGCCATGGCTGGTGAAAAAGGGATCACGCCGTCGCAACTGGCGATCGCCTGGGTGCTTGCCAAAGGGGCACTGCCCATTCCCGGTACCAAGCGGGTCAGGTACGTTGAGCAGAATATCGCCGCTACCAACATCACGCTAACCACCGGCGAGCTGGAACGTCTGGAAGCTATTGTTCCGTTAGGCCTATCGACGGGCGACCGCTATGATGCCGTAAGTATGAGCATGGTCGACCAGTAAACGCTATGAAAAAAGAAGTCAATCACCCCTACGTCATCGAGTCTGTTTCGGAGCTACACCGGCTGATGGGCTTGCCGAAGCCAGCGCATCCGCTCGTCAGCGTGATCGATCTGAGCGATGTCAACTGCCGGATCGATGTGCCGACCCAGAGTTTTGTCTATAATTTCTATTCGATCTGCATCAAGAAAGATTTCACTGGCAAGCTGAAGTACGGCCAGAACTATTACGATTTCGACGAAGGGGTGATGACCTTCTTTTCGCCCGGTCAGGTAATCTCGACCGTTACGCCCGACGATATGGCCATGTCGGGCTGGTGGCTGACGGTGCATCCCGATTTTCTGCTGAACCATGCGCTGGCGAAGGGCATCAAAGACTACGGTTTTTTCTCCTACGCCGTTAACGAAGCCCTGCACGTGTCAGACAAGGAAGAGGCAATGATCAAGTCGATCATGCTGAACATCGCGCAGGAATACCACGCCCCGATCGATGGGTTCAGTCAGGATGTGATGCTGTCGCATATCGACCTGCTGCTCCACTACGCCAATCGGTTCTATAACCGCCAGTTCATCACCCGCAAACACGTGAACAACGACCTGCTGACGAAGCTGGAAACGATTCTGACGGATTATTTCAACGGCGAGCAAGTGCAGGAACAAGGCTTGCCCACGGTTCAGTACCTGGCCGGTCAGCTATCGGTTTCGCCAACGTACCTGAGCGATATGCTCCGCTCACTGACCGGGCAAAGCACCCAGCAGCATATTCATAACAAGCTGATCGAGAAGGCCAAAGAGAGCCTGACAACGACCTCGTTATCGGTCAGTGAAATTGCTTACCGCCTTGGTTTCGAGTACCCGCAGTCGTTCAGCAAACTGTTCAAAAGCAAGACCAACCTCTCCCCGCTGGAATTCAAGCACTCGTTTAATTGATTATTGGAAAAGGTTGCTTTTGTGCATTGCTTTTGTGCGTGGCCCTGAGCCTTTCGGGGACGCCTAGTCGAGGGGCCATGCACAAAAGCAACCTGGAAGATTCTAGTCAGCCAGCAGATCAATCAACCGTTGGTTGACATAGTAGGTTGTTCGGCCGTTCAAACTTGGCGTTAGAACACCATCTTCGGCCAGCTTTTTAAGATAAACAGCTGCTGTTTGCCGATGCGCTAACTTTTGCCGCACTAAGAAATCAATTTTAAGGTACGGCTGTGCGAACATCAATCTAAGCAAATCCGGATTGTAGGATGCGCGCAGCGTTTGGCGCATCTCCTGCTCAATTTGATCCATCAATGCTAGAATGCGCTTGATCTTGGACATGGTCAGCTGAGCAGTTTGAGCAATTCCTGTCAACATATATACAATCCATTCTGTCCAGGACTGTTGCTCAGTGACCTGCCTCAATAGCTGATAGTAATCGGTACGATTTAGGTTTATGTAACGGCTCAGATAAAGTACAGGATGAGGTAACAAATCCTGCTGTACTAAATAAAGCCCATTTAGAATCCGGCCGGTACGGCCGTTGCCATCCAGAAATGGGTGAATAGCTTCGAATTGGTAGTGAATGAGTGCTAATTTGATTAATGGGTCCAGCCCATCAGTACTCTCTTCATTGATGAACTGTTCCAGAGCAGATAGCTTTTGGCGAACTACATCCTCGCAGCAAGGTGGTGTATACATCACTGCGCCTGTAGCAGCGTTGCGCAGGTTTGTTCCGGGCGTTTGACGGATGGCCGATCGGTTTTGCTTTATGGTCTGAACAACGTCAATCAGGGTATTCGTTACGATTAGGTTGTGTTGCGCCTTCATACGAGCTAGGCCTATGTATGTCGCTTCCCGATAACTCAATACTTCTTTTGCTGATGAATTTGCAGGAGTTTCGTCTATAGATGCCCTGAATAGTTCATCTTGTGTCGTAACAATGTTCTCAATGGCAGAGCTATCCCGACTTTCCTGTAGTACCAGCGTATTCAATAATAACATTGGGTCAGGCAGGGTAGCGCAGAGACCTTTCAATTCGCCCAGATACCGAGTTGCGGTTGTTAGTGCATGGACGACTACCGGTTGATAAAAATTTGCTCCTGGTGGTAGATCGGGCAAATCATTGTATGGTAATGCTCTATCATATGCCATTATGACGCTTACTTTATGTCGATGTAATGCAGAATATTCGACAATGATAATCCCGTATGTCGAATATTCTGCATTACATCGACATAAAAGAGATTCAATGTCGAAACGATACCCATCAAGGCATGCTAATGTCGAAAAAATGGGAAATATTCGACATCAAGGAATGCGTCATGTATAAACACTTAACATGACACATCCCCTGATGTATGAGGTTGGCCAAAAACTTACCATCAACGCTGGCGCTGGCCTATTTCCAGGTCACTTTCAGCAGCGACACGCCCTGGCGCGGTAAGGCGAAGGAGAGGGTGGCTTCGCCGTTGTTGACACGTACCTGTTCGGGGGCGGCGAGTTGCTGGAGTTGCCCTGCTTTTTCCAGTTCAGCGATCTGGCTGTTGGTTGGTGCTTGGGGCGACCCCATCTTTTTCCAGGCTTCGTACGAATTGCTATGCTGCTGGTCGATGCGGTAGTGCTGCACCGTGGCGGTCTTGCCGGGGATGCCCTTCAGATGAACCGATACGGGTGCGTCGGGCGCGGGTACGTTGTCGTCGTGGTAATGCCAGACCATCACCGCCGCCGATTTGGCCTCTTTGCTGGCCAGGGCGTTAATGTCGGCTTCGGCCCGCACGCTTTCGTCGCGAACGCGGGCGTAGTCGTAGGCCAGTTTGCTCGTCACCTCGACCCGGTTGGTGGGCATCATCCCGAACATACGGAACACATTCAGCACCGGTTTATCAACGCCATTCGTGGCCAGATCGCGGAACCCACGAAACCAGGGCTGGTTCTCGAACTCGAACGCCCAGGTGACCGCCCCCGCCAGGTTCACGCCCCGCGATTGCGCCAGGTCATACTTGCGGGCAAACGAAGCAGCGGTATAGCTCGAATACATGGTCCCATTCCGGTAGGCGTTCTGCGGGCTCATATCTTCTGAACAGGCCGCGCAGCCTTCGGGGTCCGACTCGCCGATGATGATGGGCAGATTTTTCAGGCTGGGGTACGAGGCCACCACTTCAAAACCCTTGTCGATGTCGCGGAGCTGCGTACCCATGTTCATCTGCACGTGGCCGTCAACCAGCTTAGGCGCTCCTTTGGCGTGGAAGGTGATGAAATCGAGGGGGGCGCCGGTTTTGCCGGTGACGGCGTTAGTTCCGTTTACGATATGGTCCATAAAGGCCTTGAAGAACGTATACGCCCCTTTACTGCCCGGGCCCGTCACTTCAGGACCGCCGATTTTGGCTGTTGGCAACGCCCGTTTCACGGCGTCGGCGGTATAGTCATAGAGCTTGATGTACTCTTCGGTGGTGCCTTTCCAGTAGCTGATATTGGGTTCGTTCCAGAGTTCCCAGTACCAGCTTTCCACTTCTTTTTGGCCGTACTTCTGTACCGAGTGTTTCACCCATTGATACACCAGTTCGCTCCATTTGTTGTAGTCTTTGGGCGGGTAGGCCCAACCCAGGTAAATATCATTGTAATTGTCGCCGGGTTTCCAGTGGTGGCGGTAGGGCTGTGGTTTTGTCGATAGGGCTTCGGGCATGAACCCGATCTGGGCAATGGGTTTCATTCCACGCTGAATGAAGGTGTCGAAAATACGGTCGATGATCGTCCAGTCGTAGATGGGGTTCCCGTTGGCATCTTCGGTATAGGCGTTGGTCGACCCCCATTTAAGGGCTGCTTCGCCATCGCCGGTAACGAGCAGGCTATGCACCCGTACATTCACAGGTACGTTGCTCAGTTTGGCAATCTCGGTCAAGAGCTTTTTGCCGTCTTTCATGTAGGTGTAATTCGGCTCATCGTAGCCAAACCAGGCCCAAATCGGCGTTAGCGGGCCTTTGCTTTTGGTCAGGTCGACGTTGATCTGAACGGGCTGGCCGGGGGCTGGCTGGGCAAGGCTGGTATAGCCGACGAATAAACTACAGGCGGTGCCCGCAAGAAGCGTAAGCGTACGGGTAAAGCTGGTTTTACGTTGAATCATGAGCGAAAAGGGTTTGTTATGGGTACGTAGGCACTGACCGCTTGCGCGATGAATACACCAAATCGCCGTGCCTGGAACGAACCATCCACTGCGAAAGGCCGGGTACGGGTTATTCTCATAGCCGACCGCCAGAACAAACCGGTATTTTTACACAATTGCCCCTCCGACATGTACACCTTATACGCCATTCCGAACTGCGACACCGTGAAAAAAGCCCGCACCTGGCTGGCCGACCACGGCATTTCCTACCAGTTTCACGACTACAAAAAACAGGGTATCGACCGTGCGACGATTGAGCGCTGGCTGACGCAGAAACCCTGGGAAGAGCTGGTGAACCGGGCTGGAGCGACCTGGAAAAAACTGCCCGATGCCGACAAGCCCACCGACGCCGAGGGTGCGATTGCGCTGATGCTGGAAAAAACGTCGGCTATCCGTCGACCACTGATCGAAGCAGACGACCAGATCATTGCGCTGGGGTTCAAAGCTGACGAGTACGCCGACACGTTCACGGCTTAATTTCCTCTACCGATGACACAGGACACGCAAAAGCAAGTACTCGATTCGCCGGAGGCCGTCCGGCTGCTGGTGAATTCATTCTACGAGAAAGTCCAGGTTGATCCGCTGATCGGCCCCATTTTTACCGACGTGGCCGATGTAGACTGGGCAAGTCACCTTCCCAAGATGTACGCGTTCTGGGAGTCGCTGATCCTGGGCAACGGCGCGTATAACGGCCACCCGTTCCGGCCGCACCTGCTCATCAACCAGCAGCATACCCTCCGGCGCGAGCATTTCGAGCGCTGGCTCACGCTGTTTTGGGCAACATTGACAGAGCATTTCACGGGCGAAACCGCCGAGCAGGTACGTCAGCGGTCCTTACAGATCGCCTCGGTCTGGAACCACAAACTGGAGTATATCAACAACCCGGTTGGTGAGTAATGGGAGGGTAATTTGGCTTCGGCCTATTGCTTCGCGCGTCGTGCCCTTCAACTACGCACGAAGCAATAAAACACTGACTGATAGCGCTTTTATCGGCAAAAATAACCCCCGAAACTGCCCCCTTTTGCGACGAAATTTGGCTTATTTACGTTATTATACTAGAACGTAAACAACAGGAAATTTCACAACATGGACTTACTTAAACTGCTCGACCCAACGCTGCATCACACCACAACGACGGCCCCGATTGGCAAGCGCCCGAAGACCAATGGAACCGCCACGGCGGCCATGCTGATTCGTATTGCGAGCGAGATGCTGGAGACATCACCTACCCTGCGCAAGCGCATGGGCATTACCCTCAGCGACCTGGCTGCTGCCGATAAGGTGCGCAAAGAATTGACCCGTAAAAGCCTGCCGGTTCAGTAATGCTGGCTGCTTGACGGGCTTTTGAAAGCATGTGTATGCGCACCCTGCTGACGCGCGTCAGCAGGGTGCGCATACGTAATTTTCATGACAGAGCCCCGCATTTATAAGTACTCATGATACGCGCTTCCAGCGCATGCCGACCCTAGCCATCAACACCATGGTCGCGGAGCTAAGTGGCATCAGCATGGCGGCAACGACCGGCGACAGATGCCCCACCGCCGCAAACGATAGCCCAACAAAATTATAAAGTAGCGAGATGCCGAAACTGAATCGGATGAGGTTCATGGCGAATCGGCTGTAGCGCATGAACCGGGGAAGTTGCCCCAGCGCTTTAACGGCCGGAATGGCATCGCTGACCGGGGTAAATCGGAGTGCATCGTCGGTTCCAGCAACGCCCACGCTGGCTTGTTTCAGCGCACCCGCATCGTTCGGGCCGTCGCCTGCTCAAGGTTGGTCAGCGGCCGGGCCAACACTTCCGTAACAGCTTCCGAGGCGGGGGTTGTCAACGTACCTGTCTTGTCGAAAACGATCGTATCACAGCCAGACAGCTGCTCGATGACATCGGCGTTTTTGAGGTAGGAACCCCACTTCCCCAAGCGCCAGCCCAAACCAGCCGATACCCATTTGTCATGGTACGCTGGTTGGTCGACACTGAGCCGCCCGGGTACGTTGCGGGTTAAACGACGAACCGCTTTGGGTGCTGCACGCTGGTGCCCCCCTTCTACCGGGTTAGCTTTTCTTTCATCCCCATGCTTCTCTAACAGGTGATATGGCCTATTTTTGGGTTATCACCTCGATTCGTATCGAAGCAAAGAGAACACCCTATGAAAAGACTAGTCTATTTCGCGCTGGCGCTAGTGTTGGCCGGAGCCTGTAAGCAAGGTTCTCTGATGAAGCCAACGACCAAACGAGTAGTCCTGACGGGAATCGACGGGTCCCGAAAACCGGGAGATGACTTTTTCACCTACGCCAACGGCATCTGGTACGATACCGCCCGCATACTACCCAGCCAGACAGGTGTAGGGTCTTATTCGTTCATGAATTACCCCCAGCGCCTGCGGCTGCAAGGGATTCTCGACAGCGTTTCGGCCGGCACTAACCCAGCGGGGAGCATCGAGCAAAAGGTAGGCGATTTTTATGCGTCAGGCATGGATCTGGCCGCTATCAATAAACGGGGTTACGACCCCATCAAGCCCGTGCTCGCCCGCATTGATGCCTTAACGGATGTGGCGTCCTTACTGACACTGGTGACCGACGAACAGAAGACAGGCAACGGCTCTATTATTGGCTTTTCGGTAGGTCCCGACAACAAACAGAGTTCAATCAATATTGCCCAGTTTTCGCAAACCGGCATTGGCCTGCCAGAACGGGATTATTATTTCAAAGCCGACTCGTCGACCCGTACTATTCAAAAGGCGTACAAAAATTACCTCGCCAGTTTGTTTCAACTGACAGGCACCGAAGCTACGGTTGCTCAGAAAAATGCCGCTGTTGCTTTCGACATTGAAAAACAGCTGGCCACCGCCCATCGCTCGAATATTGGGCTGCGGGATGTGAAAGCCAACTACAACAAACTGGCGGTTGCTTCGCTGGCCAGCCGATACCCCACCCTGCAATGGACAACGTTGCTGAGCCATTTGGGCCTACAGGTCGATTCGATCAACGTCAGACAGCCCGCTTACTACGACAAGCTGGATTCATTATTGAACGCGGTGGCTATCCAGGATTGGAAAGTGTACGTAAAAGCCAGAACGCTGAACAACTATTCAACTTTCTTAAGCCAGCCCTTTGTAGACGCCTCGTTTGCCTACGCGAAAATTCTGACCGGACAGGCGGTGAAACAGACCAGGGCCGAGGAGATGACACAGTCGGTTGATCGGTCGCTGGGGCAGGCGCTGGCCCAGCTGTATGTGAAAAAATACTTCCCCGAAAACGCCAAGAAACGAATGACGGTGCTGGTCGAGAACCTGGAAAAGGCGTTTGAAGCCCGCATCAACAAGCTGGACTGGATGAGCGATTCTACCAAAACAAAGGCCAAGGAGAAACTGGCCGCCTTCACGGAGAAGATCGGTTACCCAGACAAATGGCGGGATTATTCGAAGGTGACCGTGAAACGAGACGCTTATTTTGAGAACCGGTTGTCGGTCATTAAAAATGAGTACCTCTACAACCTGGCTAAAGTGGGGCAGCCGGTCGACCGGACGGAATGGCACACGACACCGCCAACCGTAACGGCCTACAACAATCCGCCGCTGAATGAAATTGTTTTTCCGGCCGGCATTCTGCAAAGCCCATATTTCGATCTGTATGCCGACGATGCACTGAACTATGGCGGCATTGGCATGGTGATCGGCCACGAAATAACGCACTCTTTCGACGATCAGGGTGCTCAGTTCGATAAAGTCGGTAACGTAACAAACTGGTGGACAAAAGCAGACTACGCCAAATTCAAAGCAAAAACCCAGCAGGTAATCGATCAATATAACCGGTTTGTCGTGCTCGATTCGGTACATGTAAAAGGGGCCTTGACCGTTGGCGAAAATACCGCCGACATCGCCGGCGTCGCCATTGCCTATGACGCCTTCAAACTGACCGAGCAGGGAAAAGACACGACGAAACTGGACGGCTTCACGCCCGATCAGCGTTTCTTTATTTCGGTAGCCAGAATATGGCGGGTGAAAACAAGGGATGAGTTCTTGCGGATGTACGTAAACACCAATCCCCACTCACCGGCCAAGTGGCGCGTGAACGGCCCGTTGATGAACTTCACGCCTTTCTATAACGCATTCAATGTGCAACCGGGCGACAAAATGTATAAACCCGAACAGGAACGGATCACCGTCTGGTAGGGACTGGATACCTGGCAGAATAACCAGTTGAACAGCATGGAAAAGGAACCGCTCTTGGCATTCATTCAGAAAAACGTAGCGGTTCCAGCCCATACGCTGCTGCACATTGCCGGTCATTTCGACGAAAAGGTCATTGGTAAAAACGACTATTTTCTGAAAGAAGGAACCGTTAGTAACGAATACCTCTTTGTCGTCGACGGGTTGCTGCGGGCGTTCACGTTCGATACCGACGGCAACGAAGTCACCACTTATTTTTATTCGAAAAACCGGGTGGTTTTTGAGGCGGCTTCGTTTTTCATGCGCACTGTTTCTACCGAAAACATCCAGGCATTGACGGATTGCATGGGGTACGCCATCACGTTCGATAAACTAAACGGCCTCTTCCATTCCGTACCCGAGTTCAGAGAGTTTGGCCGGGCCATGCTGGTCAGGGAATTTGTTGCGTTCAAACAGCGAACGCTGGCCATGATCAATAAGAAGGCCGAAGAACGGTATATCGATTTGATCGAGTCGAACAGGGATATTTTTCAATATGCACAACTCAGATACATTGCCTCTTATCTGGGCATTACCGACACGTCGCTGAGCCGGATCAGGCGGGAGTTTTCAAAGCAAAGGCGGTGACGTTTCTTGTCATTTGGCAAGTGTACCGCGCTGGGTATCAAGTTTCTTTGCCTATCAAAATCAGAAAGGCAATGAACAACTTACCACTTTACATCCCCCTTATTTTTGGCCTCACCGTGCTGGCCGCGCTGTATCTGTTCTACCGGGCCTCCCATCGGTCAGGCACCTTTTTACTGTTGGCAGGCGGCTGGATCGTCACGCAGTCAATCGTCAGTATGGCCGGTTTTTATACGGTCACCGATACCACTCCGCCCCGGTTGCCGCTGCTGCTGCTCCCGCCGCTCGTGCTGACGATCGTTCTTTTCGCCACCCGCAAAGGCAGCCAATTCATCGACGGCCTGAGCCTCGACTACCTGATCTTGCTTCACTCGATTCGGGTGCCTGTTGAGCTGGTACTCTACTGGCTTTTTGTCCAGAAAACCGTTCCGGAATTGATGACGTTTGAGGGTCGGAATGTTGATATCCTGTCGGGGCTTACTGCGCCGATCATGTACTACCTGTATGTCGTGAAGCACAGCATCGGTAAGCCGGTCCTGATTGGCTGGACTATTCTTTGCCTGGGCTTGCTGGTCAACATTGTCATGAACGCCGTTCTGTCTGTACCGGGCGTGTTTCAGCAATTCGCCTTCGACCAGCCCAATGTGGCTATCCTGTATTTCCCGTTTGTGTTGCTGCCAGCCCTGCTGGTGCCGCTCGTTCTTTTTTCGCATCTGGCCACCCTGAAGCAACTGACGACTAAGCGGCGCTGAACCTGGCAGCCAGCTTCTCGTTTGCTTTTGGCGCCAGGAGCTTTCCATGACCAAACACAGCTTTATCGAACGGACGTTGAGCAACCGCCAGAATGCTCTGAACGCCTTCGGCCCTGTCTTCGTATACCGTGCTGAAATCCAGCCCGACCATGTTGGCACAGAGGTCACCAGCAAGCAGGACGCCCTCCTGCTGTAGCAATAACGCAATGTGGCCACTGCTGTGCCCCGGCGTATGAAGCACCTCAAGCCCGCCCGCGATGGGCAGCACCTCGTTGTCGGTCAGGGGCCGATCAACCATCACCGGGTCAATGGCACTGCTACCCCGTTTGATGAACAGGTGATAGATAAACCAGTTGATCACCCCCGGCGACAGGTGAATAGGGGTTTCACCAGCGGTCCCTTTTTCGAGCAGGGGCACATCCTGATAATACGCCCAGACCGGAATGCCCAGCTCTTTTTTGATGGCCGCCGCACTGCCCGCATGGTCCGGGTGGGTGTGGGTCAGTATGATCTGTTTAATGGAAGCCGCCTCTTTCCCCGCCTTGCGCAGCGCCGAAAAAATGACCTTATTGCTGCCTTTATAACCCGTATCGATCAGCGTCAGGCCACCGTCGGTATCCTGGATGATGAACACATTGACCACACCCAGACTGATCTGGCTGAGCGAAGGTGTTAGTTGAATCAGCGTGGCCATAGAATGCACCCGAATTAGTTAGGCAAGCGGTAAATAAACGGTAAAGGCCGCACCTGCTCCGGGTTGACTGGTGGCGGTGATCTGGCCAGTATGATTTTCGACCACTTTTTTCACCACGGCCAGGCCAATACCTGTTCCGGTGTATTTACTACGGCCATGAAGGCGGTGAAACAGCTCAAAGATACGCTCCTGATAGACCTCATCGAACCCAATTCCCTGATCGGCAATGCGCAGGCTAACCCACTGCTGACTGGCAGTAGCAGGCACAGACAGCGGGAGCTGGTCGGCCCTGAGCAAATCGACCGTGACACGTACCTGAGGTGGCTGGCCAGGTCTGGTAAACTTAAGCGCGTTGGCGATCAGGTTTTGAAGTAGCTGCCTGAGTTGGGTCTTATCGCCGGGAATAACCGGCAATCCGTCCCCCTCGATCGTAATGGTGGCGTTCGTATCCCGGATGGTCGTTTCCAGATCGTCGAGCGTGTCCTGAAGCAGCGCTTGGAGCGATACAGGCTGGAGCGACACTTGCAGCGTTGTCAGCCGGGAATAGTCGAGCAGGTCTTTCACCAGCGTTTGCATCCGTATGGCTGCGTTCTGCATCCGCTGCAGCAGATCCCGCCCCGTGTCGTCGAGGGCATCGGTGTACTGTTTCCTCAGTAAGTCGCCGAACGAATAAATTTTGCGAAGCGGCTCCTGTAAGTCATGACTGGCTACGTAGGCAAACTGCTGCAGATACTCATTGGAACGGCTCAATGCGGCATTATGCGCTTCAAGCTGTTGCTGGTAAGCGCGTATGGGCGTAATGTCGGTGGTAATCAGCAATACGCCTGTTTGAAACGGCGTAATGGCATAGTCGTAGGTGATTCCCAGCTGCGGGTAATCAACAGTGTGATAGATGGGCGTCTCTGTTTTGACCACCGCCATCAGCGCCCTGAACAAATCGCGTTCCCGAACGGCGGGGAAAAGCGTACCCATCGTTTGATTCTGTATGGTTTCATGCGCCGCGAATTCCTGGCCAATAAAACGGGCAAACAGCGTCTGCGTAGCCGGATTAGCCAAGTCGATCCGGAAGTCTGCGACTTGCTGATCCTCCCCATATATAGGGCTGAGCACAATGATGCTGCTGACCGAACTGTCGAGCACACCAGTGATCAGTTCCGACTGGCCTTGCTGGGCCAGCTGGGCTTGTTTGAACGAGGTGATGTCCAGGTTCGTGATCACAAACCCATTCCCATGAGGTACCACCGTACTGTCGAACCACGATGTCTGAGACGCGCCTTCGTGGGTTGTTTCAAACCGATCGCTTTTGCCCGACTCGACCACGGCTATGTAGCGATCAAACAGGCCGTTCGTTTTCAGTTGAGGGTACAATTCCAGTAAACGCCGACCAGTAGTAGACGGATACGGACGAAAGTCACGGTAAGCCGCCAGTTCGTTGCCCGTGCCTGTCATGAAATCAATGATCTGGCCAGTCGCATCGCGAATGGCTTCGTAGTACCGAATGGCCGCCGGTGAGCTGTTCATCACGCTAGCCAAAAGCGATGCCGTTTGCTGGCCATCGGTAACGTCCTGAAACGAAACCAGCATTCCGTCGCCATATTTTACTACCGACACGTCGAGCCAGAGATCCAGCGTGGGCAGGTGCATCAGCTGGCTATGCGGTGTTCCCGACTCGACCACGGCCACGTACTGATGAAAGAAGGCATATTCTTTCATGTTCGCGTAACGCTGACTGATCGGCTGAGTTAGAATAGCCTCGCGGCTTTGCCCGACAATTCTGGCGCCAAACTGATTGCAGAGCATCGCTTGAAAATCAACGATTTCCCGGTCTTCATTGCGTATTGCCCGAAAAACGATGAGGCCAGTGGGCATCGTTTCAACGATGTCGGCCAGTGCCGTCGGCTTTTCAGGATCGGGCAATAGCTCCAGCGTAAGTACCAGCAGATTGGCTTCTACCTGTAGTAGTTCACAGGCGTAGGTGCAACATGAGCCCGCCGGCAAACAGGGCTGCTCAAGCTGAAATGTATGGAGTAACGGCTGGCTAAGTGCCTGCTCAAGCTGATCGATTAAGGCTGGCAGGTTAAAAGGAGTCGGCAATTGATCGAGTGTAGCGCCAACGGGAAGCATGGCTATACCCTTATCTAACCCTTTATCCGTAACAGTTCCCTGTCTGACCCGAAACTGAAGCGTAGGGTGGTGGGTAACTTCGAGTACCAGCGTGGCTTTTCTGACCGCATCAGGTCGAAGGCTATCAGGCGAAAAAAGACGATTCACAATAAGCTGGAAAGCGAGGCAAGGCAATTTACATGAATATAGTTATATATAGTATTAAATTCATTTACTAAAACTAACTGGCGGCTGATAAGCATACCCACTTGTTGCCCAATCGTTCAGACCTGTGAACGACTGGCAGTAGCTCATCAACCGTTTGTCAGCGTAGTCTACTGGGGAGGTTTCCATGCTCGGCTAGCGCCAGTTCGGTTAGGGGGCGGTTGAGCCAGTTGGCCAGCACCGCCACGATAACGCTGTGATCGTCGCGCTGGGGCAAGCCCGAAATGGTCATGGTGCCAATGAACGTACCCAGCAACCGGATGGGGAAACCGCCGCCATGGGTGGCATAATCGCGCAGGTCAAGGCCAGTCTTTTCCTGAAGGGTGGTCTGCTTTTGTTTCAGCTCAAGGCCAATGGCATACGAACTGCGTTGAAAATGCACTACGGTGTTTCGCTTGCGACGTACCCAATCACTATTATCGGGTGTGGTGCCAGGCATGGCGTAGACAAACAGGGGCTGGCCCACCAGTTGAATGTCGATAACCACGGCTTTTCCCCGCGCTGCCACGGCTTCTTTCAGTAACGTACCCAGCTGCCAGGCGGTATCGGCAGTGAACGTATCAAACTGAAGGTGTTCTTCCTGTAACGCAATCCGCGCCAGATCCTGTTCGATGGTCAAATCCATGCCACAAACATAAGCAAGGCCAGGAGTTGATCGGTCCGGCTCGTCGCCTACTTCGTATCTCTCGCTCTCCCTGCCGTCGGAATGACAAACGCAGCGCCTGGGTTGATTTATTCGCCAGGGCGGGGCATTTTACGCCTATTTTTGACCAGCCAACAACCAGCCTTTCTCTACCCTGTTTTTATGCTCGATCTCGTCATCACCGCCCGGTCTGCGTCTATTGGCAATGGTTTTGATGTAAAACGAATTCTACCGTACCGGCTGCGGCGGATGCTGGGGCCGTTTATTTTCATGGATCATGCGGGGCCGGTCAGCAAAACGCCCGCTGAACTGGTGCAGATGGACGTGTTGCCACACCCGCACATCGGCCTTTCTACGGTCAGCTACCTCTTCGACGGGCAGGTGACCCACCGCGATAGCCTGGGGGTGCAGCAGGTCATTCGCCCCGGCGAAGTAAACTGGATGACGGCGGGGCGCGGCATTGCCCATTCCGAGCGGTTCGAAGACCCGGCCCTGCTTGCTGCCAATGCGTTCGAGATGGTACAGACCTGGGTAGCGCTGCCCGAATCGGCGGAAGAAAACGCACCGACGTTTACTAATTATCAGCCTAACGAACTACCGATTTTTACCGAAACCGGCGTCTGGATGCGGTTGATCGCCGGTGATGCCTACGGCCTCACCAACCGCGTAAGGACCCACTCGCCGCTGTTTTATACCCACGTCGTTCTACAGGCCGGTGCCCGGTTTGGGCCGCCAGTTGGTTTTCCTGAACGGGGCGCCTACATCGCCAAAGGCAGCGTTGACGTAAACGGGCATACCTATGGCGTAGGGCAGTTGCTGGTGTTCAGTAAGGGGGTCGACCCGATCCTGATGGCGAAAGAGCCCAGCACGCTTATGCTATTGGGTGGCGAACCGCTGGGCGAACGCTTCATCTGGTGGAATTTCGTATCGTCGAGCCGCGAACGCATCGAGCAGGCCAAAGCCGACTGGCAGGCGGGGCGTATTGCCTTGCCGCCCAACGACAATGCTGAGTTTGTTCCCCTACCGCCCGACGACAGTTCGCGCCCGGCCAGCTCAAACCCACCGCCGCAGGCTTTGTCATAAACAACAGCGCCGCCCCGGTGGTGCCTATCGCTGATTACGTGTGTGTTACAATAATAAGCAAGCTATAGGCTGGTCTTAGTACACGCGGCATTCCTTAGAATAGCTCAGGGCCGTCTCCTGCTTTTCCGTTCACGGCCGGGGCTATAGCTAAGCCGATAGTCAGAAATGGGCCGGGTTGTGGGTCGGCGCTAAGCATGGTTTTATCGGCATTGATGAAGTCGAAACGGCGGCGGGTGGTGATGCCGGCAGCTAATTCCAGCACCAGCGGACCGGCTACTTTCCACTCCAGCGACGGGCCAATGGTTATGCGGGTGTAGCTGAGTCTGTTGATGTTGGGGGCTGCCGCAAACGACTCGCCAATATTGATAAAACTACCCGCCGTTCGGATACGCAACCCACCCTTTACCCGTTCATTCTTCGACTGAAAATAGGCCGTCAGGCTGGCGGGAAGTACCGTACTCAGCCCAAACGACTTCGTCTTGTAATTGAGCGTAACCACGGGCAAAACTGTCTGTGTGCCAAACCGGGTGCTGTAGGCCAATCCGCCGCCAATACCAAAGCCCTCACGGATCTGATAGCGAGCCAGTGCCACAGCCTGCATCCGAAAATCATTGCCCGACAGCGGTTTGGCCAAATCAGAAGAAAGGGTCGGCAGCGCCCCAGCGGTCAATGTCCACGTTGGCGATAAGCGCTTTGCCACGGTTAGCGAGTATACGATCGTGTGAAACGTCTGTTTCGCTTCGGGTTGGCTGAACAGCGGCGAGTTCGTGCTGGTTGCCGACAGTTGTGTGTAGCGAAGGCCATTCAGGAACACCATTTTCGATTTTTTGGCGAGGATCGGCACATTGACAAACGCACCGAATTCGCGGAAGGCTACTTCCTGACCCGTAGTGCTACCCTTAACGGCTACGTTGCGGTAATTGGCGTAATCGATACCTACCAGTTTCATCGACTGTCCGGGCGATTGCCTGGCGACCAGCATCGCTCCGGCAATAGTCAGGTAAAATTTCATACATATAGTGAAAGGGGGTGAATGATGCCTGGTGCTGGGTACGTCGGAGCCGTTGTCCACTCAATCAGTCGTCCATATCCTCGGCGGGAGGCAGGGCCAGATCATGTAAGGGACGCCCAAGCCAACCGGCGAGTACCTCCACAATGATGCCGTGGTCTTCGCGCATGGGCACGCCCGAAATGGTGATGGCGCCGATACAACCTGAACCACGCAGCCGGATCGGAAAGCCGCCCCCCGCCGCCGCATAATCACGTAACGGAAGCCTCGCCTGGTCGGTTAGGGTAGTCTGCTTTTTCTTCAATGCCAGCCGCACCGCGTAAGAGCTTTGGTGAAAACGCTCGACCACGTTTCGTTTCCGCCGAATCCAGTCGATGTTGTCGGGGGTGGTGCCGGGCATGGCATAGAAGAACAGGGGCTGGCCAAACAGTTGAATGTCGATCGCCACGGCTTTTCCCCGCGCTTCTACGGTGTCTTTCAACAACGTACCCAGCTGCCAGGCGGTGTTGGTAGTGAAGGCATCGAACTGGAGTTCATCCTCCTGAAGCGCCAGCAGCGCCAGATCATACTCGATTGTTGAATTCATAGCGCAAACATAGGCAAGACAGTTAGTTAACCAGGCCCGCTTACTCAGGCATTACTGGCCGGACACACCAGGTACGTTGGCTTTGACGTGCTCTGCTGGTGCCGGGGCCAACACCAGGCCCTTTGATTCCTCAGCGTTGCATGACCATCACGACCACAGCTTTCCCAAAACCGGCGGCTGGCACGCGTCAAGATGTCTCCTGCCGCCGGAATCACAAAACGCAACGTACCTGGCCTACTGCTGGTACACACGCACATAATCAACTTCGTACCGGGCTGGAAATTGGGTACTGGTCGGGTCGCCGCCGTTATCGCCGCCAATGGCCATGTTCAGCAATAGGTAGTGGGGCTGACAAAACGGGTTCTTCCCCGTTCCGTCCTGGTTGATCGTTTCGGCCAGCAACACCTCATTCAGTAACTGGTCATCGACGTACAGACGAATAGCCGTTTCGTCCCAGTCCATGCGCCAGACGTGGAAATTGGCCGACCACCCGGGGTCATTGAACGACGCCATCGGCGTTTTGGTGGTACTCCAGTGGGCTGTAAATCGCTTCGATGTCCCCCAGGCGACATTGGCCAGCAGCATGTCCCGGTAGTATTCCATGATATCGATCTCGCCGTTGGCTGGCCATTCCCCCGCTACGCCGAGGGTCCAGAAGGCGGGCCACAGACCGGGGCTGGTGTTGATCCGGCCCCGCATTTCGAACCGGCCATACTGCCAGCTGTGCAGGCCACTCGTTTTCAGGCTCGACGATGAATAGGCGATCGTTGGGCGGTCGGTTTTCCAGTTGCTGCTGGCTGGCTGGTAATTCGGATTGGGTCGGCTCTCTGTCCGGCCTTCGATGATCAGAAAGCCATTTTCGCACCGGGCGTTGTCGGTCTGATACCACTGCAATTCATGGTTTCGAACAAACCCACGCTCGAACGTCCAGTTTTTAGGGTCTGGCGGACCATCGGTATCAAACTCGTCCGACCAGACCAGTTTCCAGTCGGTTGCCTGCCCGTAGCTGCTCAAACTAAACAGCAGTGAGGTCACGAAAAGTAGCCGGTTCATGATCGTGGGGCAGCCTACTTACGGACCGTCAATTGTTGTAGAACAGACGCCAGTTGCTTCGGCTTATTCATGTAGGGCGCCAGGTTGAAGAGCGATACCTTCCGGAATTCGACGGGATGGCTTTCGCTTTGCAAGGCGATATACCCTTCCTTCAGCGGCTTGCCATCGATCTTCACGGCAGGGTCGGCCTGGCTGACGTTCCCACCACCAATCTGCGGTTTGGTGTAGCTCAGCACCGTGTCGCCGTCCATGATATGCTGCACCAGTGAATCGCCCAGCACCAGCATTTCGGCACGTACCCACTGCTCACCCGCGTAGGTTTTCGACTTCGAATCGATGCAGTGTGGCGTGAACAGTTTGCCGTCAAGCATCACGTTTGTGCCGGGCGTACACAGGTTGGCTGTATGCCGCTCGTGTTGGCCGTCTCCGCCAAGAAACTGCGTTTCCAGCGAAATGGGAAAATCCTGTTTCAGCCCCATCGTTTTGGGGTCCTGCGCATGCAGCATAGCCCCGCTGTTGCGAATGGCCCAACCCGGCCCCCCTTTCACCTGTTGGCCAACAAACCGGTACTCGACCACCAACAGGTACGCCGAGAAAGGCTTTTTGTAGAAAATATGCCCATACTGCTCGTCGAAGGCAGTGTACTGATCGTAATTCACTGCCATGTTACCATTCACGACGCGGAACGTATTCCCGTAATTGTCGTTGAGGGGATGGCCCGTAATTTTCACTTGCCAGTTGGTCAGGTCTTTCCCGTTGAAAAGCTGGATCCAGTCCTTTTGGCTGACCTTCTGCGCCAGGCCCAAGCTGGCTATAAAGAGAAAGCTGATCGTTATGGTTAATTGACGCATAGCAGAGTCGGGGTTTATTTACCAGATGGTGCAGCTTTGGGTAATTGAGCCGCGGTAGCGGTGGGGTTGACCAGAAGCCATTCCAGGCTGAAGAGGTCGCGGTTGGGCGTAGTTGGCTTTACAAAAACGAAATACAGGTCATGCTGGCCACCGGGATTGGTAATAGCTGTAGTCAGTTCTTTGTACGTATTCCAGCTTCCGGTGGGTTCGTAGGCCAGGGTACTCACTACTGGGCCGGTTGGCGAGTCGGCATGCACCTCAACCGTTGCGGCACGGTCTTTTGATGAATACCTGTACGTGAGCTGATCAATGCCCGCCAGGTCAATATTTTTCAGCACGAAGTAGGACTGGTTGTGGATGTTGCCCAGGCGCTTGCCCTGCCGGGTCATGTTACTGAGTTCATCGGCCTCACTGCCCAGTATTTTAGTAGGCCGGAGTACCAGCACGTCGGTCTTCGTAAGCGACAGTGGTGATTTCCGGCTGGTGGCCGGGGTAGCCACGGGGCCTTTATCCGTGTAGGAGGCGGTGAGTACGTACCGGCCCTGCTGCTCTTTCCCTACATGCTCGGCCAGCATCAGCTTACCCTGTTGCGGCAACCTGTTTTCGGTTGGTTCGTTACCCACCGAGAGAATATACTTCACAATTTCGGTGGCTTCCTCCCGCGATAGCTGTGGGTGGGCGCTCATGGCATGTTCGCCCCAGACACCGCCACCACCTATGATGATTTTATTCGCCAGCCTGGCCGTGGCCGTCTTGTCATCCCGGTACCGTTTGGCCACTTCCGTAAACGACGGACCAACCGATTTGGCGTTCAACTGATGGCAGGCTTTACAATCCGACCCGGCGATGAGCGACTTGCCCAGGCCAAACGTCGACGTTAGTTGTTGGTGACCCATCAGGGGTTCGCTGCTCACTTTGGGAATGTAGTTCAGCACCACTTTCACGTTTTTCCTGTCGATCACCTTGTCTTCTTTGTCCCGTATGTTCACGCTATAGGCAAGCGGCGCGGTAGTCGGTGGAAAAAACGTGCGATTCTGCGGAACAGCAATGGCGACTTGCGGCGCGGTGTTTCCCACTTTGATCGTCATCGTGTCGGAGTTCGACTGGCCCGACTGATCGGTTACGGTCAATATAGCGGTATAGATACCATTTTTGCGGAAAGTGTAGGTCGGGTTCACCTCAGTCGACGCTACCTTGCCTCCTTCGAAACGCCAGGCATAACGTACCTGATCACCCGAATCAAAGTCGCGGCTTTTGTCGCCCTTGAACGCGACCGTCAGTGGAGCCAGGCCAATGGTATCGGCCGCCGTCACCTGCGCAACGGGAGGGCGGTTCCCGGCGTTGAAGTCGACTCTTACCAGCCGGGCGTCTTCATTATCGATGCCATATACTGACCCGTATTCCAGCATGTAGATACTCCCGTCCGGGCCAATTTCCATGTCGACCGGGCGACGGAAATCACCGGCTGCCGGCATGAAGGCTTCCATCGACTGGTAATTCTGGTCCTTATCGAGGCGCACGGCAAACACCCAATTGCGCATCCAGTCGTACATAAAAAGGGCTTTGTCGTAGTAAGCAGGCAGTTTTGTATTCGATTTCAGCGCGGCATCGTAATGATATACGGGGCCACCCATGGCACAACGGCCACCCACGCCCAACTGGGCAAACTCATTCGACTTGTCGTACGGATACCAGACCATTGCCTTCTGGGTGGGTGGCAGGGTTTTCAGGCCCGTATTGTTTGGCGACTTGTTAACGGGAGCCTTGAGGTCAAATAGCGCGCCGACTTCCTTACTCGCAAAATCATACTGGTAGTAGGGTTTGCTGTCGCCGACGAAATAAGGCCAGCCATAGTTACCTGCCTTTTTGGCCTGGTTGAACTCATCGTAGCCGCGTGGCCCCTGTTTACTGTCGGTACCGGCATCAGGGCCAATTTCGCCCCAGTACAGGATTGAAGTGACCGGATCGACCGAGATCCGATAGGGATTCCGGCACCCCATCACATAAATTTCGGGCCGGGTATTGGACATACCTACCGGAAACAGGTTTCCCGCCGGGATGGTATAGGCAGGCTGCCCCTGGGCGATGGCTGATTCCACATGAATACGCAGGATTTTTCCCCGCAGGTCGTTGGTATTGCCCGCCGAACGCTGGGCGTCGAAGGTCAACCGGCCCTCGCGGTCATCGATGGGGGCATGGCCGCCCGATTCAAACGGTACGGTATTATCACCGGTCGAGATAAACAGGTTTCGGTGGGCATCCCAGCACATGGACCCACCCGTATGGGCGCTCACTTCCAGGTCGATCGGAAATTCGATGATCACCTTTTCGGAGGCCACATCCAGGCTGCTGTCGTTATTGATGGTGAACCGGGCAATACGCTGTTTGGTCTGCTGCTGGTCCTGAACCGTGTAAAAGAAATAAAGGAAGTGGTTCCGGGCAAAGTCAGGATCGATGGTCATTCCCAGCAGACCATTCAGGTATTTGTCGACAGCCTTGACCGGAAAGTCGTAGAGCAGGCGCGTTTTTTTCTGGGCGGGATCATAGCCGTAAAACTTACCGGCCCGTTCCACAAAAAACACCCGGCCATCGGGCGCAACGGCCAGCTCCATCGGCTCGTTGAGGTCGTTGGACAGTACCGTTTTGGTGAACCGGTTTTCTTCGGGCCGGTTCACGGTATCGGCCAGGATCGGCGTTGAGCGGGTAGTGATTGGGTTCGACCATCGGTCGGGTATCGTGGTGAGGCCAAGCAGTACACCAAGGACTGCGCTGTATCGTATCAACGGGAAGAGCATGAAAAAGAAAGAAAAGTGTGCGACTAAACTAACCAAGCCGGATTGCCCAATCACCTGCTCTATCGAATATACGTCAAATCAGGCTGGACATCGTGCAAAAATAAACCAGTCGAGATTAGCGAGACGGGTATCTCCGCCACCGGGCCGGAATAAATCAGTCACTTCGGCCCGGACGGTCTACCAATCTTTTTTCTATGCGTTTCCATACCTGTCAACCGCCCTGGCAGGAGCCGTCGGCGTATAGCCAGCCGGTGTTCAGGTCGAGAATGATACGGTCAATGGCGGGCCTGCTGGCGGGCGCAGGTACGTTGTGCAGGCTGGCCATCGGCTATACGCCTTACATGGCGTTCATGGAGTTCGATCAGCACCTGGCTGATAGGCTACGTGATCTATTCAGCCGGCAACCATTGGCAAGCTTACCTTTGCTGCCAACTGAACCATCGGCCCGTTCGTATGTCCTCGCAGGTACCTGTCTATAAACTCAACTCGTTTGCCCGGTACGAGCCGAACGCACGCTTCTACATGACCCGGCTGGAAACGCTGGTTCGGGAATTTAAAGGCATTGATCAACCCCATTCCCATACCTTTTACCTGGTCATGTGGATTAGCCAGGGGAGCGGCAGTCATACCATCGATTTCAAGACGTACCCCATCAGACCGAATCAGCTCTATTTCCTCACACCTGGCCAGGTTCACAGCTGGCAGCTATCAGCCGACACACGGGGTTTCAATCTATTTTTTGAACCTGGTTTCTTTCAGGCGCGGCTGGGAAACCGGCTACTTCAATACTCATTTTATCACTCCCACCAGCACGTACCACTGCTGGAAGTCCAGGAGCAGCAAAGCCTGTTCAGCGACCTGTTCAAGCACGCCTATCAGGAATATGACCACCAGCAGGCCAACCGGTCCGACGTATTTCTGTCGTTCGTACACCTCATCCTGGAATCGGCGAATCGGCTGTACGACCGGCAGCTGACCAATGCCGATGTGCATGACTATGACCGGATCCGGCAGTATGAATCGTTGCTGGAAGCACAGTTTATCCAGGTGCGGGCGGTTAGTGCTTATGCCGCCCAGCTGGGTCTGACGCCCAACCACCTGAACCACATCTGCAAAAAAGTACTGGGAAAAACGGCTAGTCAGCTGCTTCACGAACGGCTGCTGATCGAAGCCCAGCGCCTGCTTACCCACACGGCTCAATCGGTGAAAGAAGTGGGGTTCGCGTTAGGCTTCGATGACCCCTCCTACTTCGTTCGTTTCTTCAGGAAATATGCCGGCCAAACACCAGTTGAATTTCGCAAAGAGCTGGCGCACGATCATTGATTTGTCCCATACACGCCTTGGTTTGTGGTAGAACGGCGACGCACCCGGCGGTACTTTTGTTGGGTAAACAGCGCCGATCAAGAAGCCTTAGCCGGGCTGCTTTACGTCACCAAACCAGTAATAGCCATGTCTTCCGATAGCCGATTTTATAGCATTGTCACTAACAAATGTCCCCGTTGTCACCAGGGAGATTTCTTTACCAGCCAGAGCGCCTTCAGCCGGAATTTTGACCATATGCCTGATCACTGTCCGCACTGTGGCGCGAATTATATGCCTGAGCCGGGCTTCTACTGGGCATCTATGTTTGTCAGTTACGCCTTCTTCACCATCTGGACCCTCCTCACATTCCTGGTTGCCGTTGTCTGGCTCAACCTGGATGTGACCTATTACCTGATCGGGCTGGTACCCACTCTTTTCCTCCTGACGCCTTATTTCTTTCGGATGGCACGACGTACCTGGTTGACCCTGTTTATCAAACCTGCGCCGGTTCAGCCTGCCTCACTCGATAACGCCGTAGCCGCTTCTTAGAGGCGGTCACTTTCCAGCCATATCGTTCGCCATCCGGTGGGGTAACCAGGAAATGACTGGTGCAAACAATCAGGAAAATAACAAAATACGGCCGGTTCGCTTTATCTGACAGGCCAGTATCACCGATATGCTTCCAGAATACGTTCGGGGTCGATTGGCTGGCAACTGTAAACCAACGAACAACCATGAACGAAGAAACGGTAAAAAAAGCCGCCCGTATCTTACTGGGCAGCACCTTGATCTTTGCCGGTGTCAGCCACCTCACCTTTGCCCGGAAAGCCTTTCGCGCGCAGGTGCCCAATTGGGTTCCGCTAAAAAAAGACGATACGGTGGTGTATTCGGGCTTCGCCGAAATCGCCCTGGGCAGTGCGCTGGTGTTCACGAACAAGAAGCATCAGGAAACGGTCGGGAAAGTGGCGGCCTCGTTCTTCGCGGCTGTTTTCCCCGGCAATATGTCGCAATACACCAACCATCGGAGTGCCTTTGGCCTGGACACCGACAAAAAGCGCTTCGCCCGCCTGCTCTTTCAGCCGGTGCTTATTTACTGGGCCTTGAAAAGCACGGCTTCGCACTAAGCCTGCTCACGGATCTGCTACCTGACTATCAGCCCATACGCCAACGAACAGGTCCATACCAGAACAGGTTCAGCCAATAAACCCACTGGGCGTATAGGCTGAACCTGTTCTGGTATGGACCTGTTCGTTGGCTCCCTCGTTTTCGGCTCGGGCACTTGGGTCAGCCACTGGCCATCTTGAGCGGCCAGTGGCTGAGAGTAATTATTCTGCTTTCAGCACCTTGACGGTCTGGCGTTGGGTTGGGGTACTTACCTGCAACAGGAATACCCCTGCCCCCTGCTCGCCCAGCGGGAACTGGTACTGCTCGGCAGGCTGTGGGCTGGCTACCTGCTTTTGGGCAATTACCCGGCCCTGCGGTGTAACCAGGACTACTTGCAGGGGTTGCCCAGCCGCCCCGCTAACCTGGAATGATAGTACCTCGTCGCGTACGGGATTACCCAGCACCGTTACCGCTAACTGGCTTTCGGGTTCGGCTACAGCCAACCGGTACGCAGCGCCCGGCTCGCGCCCCCACACGCGATCAGCGCCCACGTAGACCACCACCCGGCTATTGGCGCTCGACTCGGCGGGCTGTTCCTGGTACGAGTAGTCGTTGGTCTGATCGAAGCGGCCGCCATCTGGCTTTGAGATGCGGTAACGGATACGGCCTGCGCTGGCCCCGGCAGCCAGTTGACCGCCCTGGTTAAAGCGAATTTCCAGGTAATAATTAGCGCCCGCCACTGCCGGACTTAGTGCCACCAGCTGCGTTTGCACGTTGCCTTCGTCTACTTCTACTTGCAACCGTTCGCTGCCGTCGGAAGTGAAATAGTAGCGCGCTTTCAGATCACTATAGTTCACCGGTACGTTGCCTTCGTTGCGCACCTCCAGATAAGTGCTGATCTGGGTGGCCGACGGGCCATTCTTACTTTCGGTCAAAGCCCGTAGCGCCCGGACCTGGGTGGCGGTGCCGGGCTCTACACCCGCAATAAGCACCCCGTTGTAATAGGCCGTGATGCGCTGAGTACCCACCAGCTGGTTGCGAACCGACGCATACGAATAGTCGTTCAGCTCATTCAACCCCGAATAGTCACTCTTGGCAAAATACGCCTGAATAGACCCGGTGTTCCCGTTAGGAGCCAGACTTCCGGCCCCGGCGGTGAAGCTGTATTCTACATAGCCCGAGGCGCCCTGCTGGGCAGGTGACAGGGGTACATAACGCAGCCGCACGTTCCCATTACCCACCTGCGCGTAATTCACCGACAGATTGCTCAGCGCCGCCGTGCCCTCCACCGTCAGGTAATAGCGCAACGTCAGATTGGCCAGCGGCAAACTGCCCAGGCCCTGGTTTTGCAACTGGATCAGGGGTTGAATGGCGTTGTTGTCTGCGTAGTTGTCCACATCACGGTGCAGTACCGTCAGCCGACCCCCTACCGTGACAACGGCCGTAGCCAGCGGGCTGGTGCACCCGTCTACCTGGCAGTTGGCCTGGTAGGTGAACGTACCTGGCTGGTTAGTAGCCACTATAATAGTCGACCCCGTGCCCGAACTGTTGGCAGGGCCACTCCAGCTGATAGTGCCCGCGCAGCCACCAATTACCAGGTTGACATTCCCCGAGTTGACATCGACGGTCACGGCAGACTGGCTGGCCGGATAGGCCCCTCCGCTCTGGGTCAACAGCGTAGGCGTGGGTGGTGTAGCTTTGACCCGCACGATCTGGGTAGCGGTGTTGGCGCAGCCGTTGGCATCGGTATAGCGGTAATCGACGGTGCGGTTACCCACCGCCAGCGTAGCCGGGTTGAATTGGGTAGCCGGTGTGCCATCAATGACGAAACTGCCTCCCACTGGCGTAGCCGTCAGCGTGACGGTGCCCGCATCCTGACAATAGGCATTGGCCAATCCGGTAATGGAGAGAAATGGCAGCGGGTTGACCGTCACGTTCTGGGTCGTGGCGTTGGTACAGCCGTTCCCATCCGTGTACATATAGCGCACGGTATGGGCACCCAGGGCGATGGTTCCCGGTGCAAACTGGGTAGCCGATGTGCCATCCACGGTGAAGCTACCGCCCGCCGGTGCTCCCGTCAGGGTGACGGTGGCGGCATCCCGGCAGTAAGCGCCGGCCAAGCCTGTGATCGATACCACTGGCAGCGGATTGACTGTTACCGATTGAGTGGTTGTATTGGTGCAACCATTGCTGTTCGTGTAACTGTACAGTACTGAGTGAGCACCCGCTGTCAGGTTGGCCGGATTGAAACTCGTTGCCGAATTCCCGTCAATGGTGAAGCTACCGCCTGTAGGTGACCCTGTCAATGTCACGGCCACGGCGTCTTTACAATAGGCACTGGCTAAGCCTGTGATCGATACTACGGGCAGCGGATTGACCGTCACGTTCTGGATGGTATTGTTCGTGCAGCCGTTCCCATCCGTATAGGTGTAGTATACCGTATGAGCGCCATCGGCGAGCGAAGCCGGGTTGAACTGCGTCGCCAACGTAGCTCCGTCGATGTAGAAGCTGCCGCCCGAGGGTGTAGCCGTTAGCGTAACGGCCGCCGCATCTTTGCAGTAAGCACCGGACAGACCCGTAATGGCCACCACCGGCAGGGGATTCACCGTCACTGTCAGAGGGGCGCGTACACTTTCGCAGCCATTGGCGTTTGTCTGGCTGACATAATACGTAAAGGTACCGGACGTAGCGGTAGACGGGGTAATGCTCGCAAAAGCCGTGCCTCCAGCAGGACCAGCATAGAACTTTAGACCAGTGCCTGTGGCCGTCAGGGAAGACGAAGAAGCACCGGTGCAGTAGGCAACGTTGGTAACAGTTGGTGCCACGGGCAGCGCATTAACCGTCACGTTCTGGCTGGCCGTATTGGTACAGGTTCCATTCGAGTAAGTATAGATCACGGTGTGGCTGCCTGCCGCCAAGTTGCTGGGGGCGAACTGCGTTGCCGCGTTACCATCCACGGTGAAACTACCACCCGTTGGTGAGCCCGTCAGGGTAACGGCCGCTGCATCCTTGCAGTAAGCGCCGGCCAACCCTGTGATCGACGGCGTTGGCACCCCATTGATCGTTACGACCTGGCTAGCTGTGTTGACGCAGCCGCTGCCGTTGGTATAGCGATAAATGACGGTATAGGTACCTACGGCGCGTGTGGCCGGATCCAGAGTCGTAGCCGCCGTACCGTTGATGGTGAAGCTACCGCCAGCGGGCGTTCCTGTCAGTGTTACCGCCGACGCATTTTTACAATAGGCGCTGGCCAGGCCGGTAATGGCGGGCGTTGGCAGGGCATTCACCGTCAGTAAAGCCCCCGTTGAATTGGTTGAACCCGTACTGTTGGTGGCCACCGCCCGAAAATATTGACCATTTACCGACGCATTGGTGGCAATGCTTAGCGTACTGGTTGTACCGGAGGTTGACACGGTGTAGATGCCGCCAGTAGCAACCGTAGTTGGTGAGTTAAACCCGGCATTATCATCCTGCTGCCACTGAAAACTGGTAGCGCCCGTGGCGGTAGCCGTAAACGTGGCCGTATTACCCGCACAAACGGCGGTTGGCGCAGGGGCTTGCGTGAAGCTGGGCGCGGGCGTTGTCGGCGCTTGTACAGTGGCGGTAGCGTACCACAGCTTGCGGGTATTTTGAGCACTGCATGCACCACTGCCCGTAGTCAAATTATCGAACAGGATAATGACCCGGCCGCTGCTGGATAAAATAGCGGATGGGTAATTGCCGGCACTAGCCTCAGCCGGGGCGGTGTAGGCCAGCGCCGTTGCCCAGGTACCAGTACCGCCAGGCTGATAAGCAAAGCCTACCTGTGCACCTCTGGAATAGTAGCCAAAGGATTTACTGCCGTTACTGTTTATATGAAACGAGCCGTCGATAAGATCGCCCGATAGGTTACTGTTAACCTGCTGGGGTGCCGAGAAGCTACCCGAGGTATTGTTGGTACTATTGATCTGGTCGAGATAGTTAGAATAAACGATGTATACCTTGTTGTTGGCATCCGTATCAATACCGAGCGTATTGCCCTGGGTCTGGTCCTGAGCGCCCTCGGCCACCACGGTGAGTGGTGACCAGCTACCTGAGCTGTTGGTCATGTATACCAGGCCTCCATTACGGCCCAGATTGTTTGTCTCCCGCTGAATGGCCAGGTGCGCTTTACCTGCGCCATCAATGGCCATGTCAAAATTGTTGACTTCGTTGGCCGGTACGCCACCATTTATGCTCAAGGCCGTCTCGCCAACCCAGTCTGTTCCCGTGTAACGGTAATAACGGATTCCATAGGTACGGGGCGAATTGACATCAGATACAATGAAAGCAACGTGTGGTTGATTCGTGTTATCCACCTCAATAACCGGATCATTGGTGCCTTTGAAGCCACTGGGATCGGAGAAGGTCTGGACTTCGGTAAAGGTCCAGCTTGTTCCGTTGGTGCTCAAGCCATACCAAACGCCCCGGGTGCTGGTTGTGCCGCCGCCCCGTGAACCTCTGAAGGTGACGTGAAACCTGCCCAGCGCATCAATGGCGATATCGACGTCATCCGAGGCCGAGTCAAAGTTAGGTATGTTGATCGGCGAGCCGCTGTTGCCCGTTGGAGCGAATGTACTGACGGTTGTCCAGCTGTTGCCATCAAACCGGATCAGTTTGTAGATGGCCTCCAGCCCAGATCCTTTGCGCCAGAATCCATACACCTTTCCGTCGACGGGATTAACGGCCAGCGAGCTGAACGGCCAGTCGCAACCTGTACCGAGCTCGATCTGCGCCGTCGTGAAGGTAGACACTTGTGCCTTTGTCGGTGACCAGGCAAGTAGGGTCAGGCCAAACGCCAGCAGGCTGACCAACAGCGTGTTCCTGACTAGTAACCACCTGTTGGCGGGATAGCTTGTGGAACCAGAAAAGCATAACGTAGAAATTAACATATGATAATATTTATTAGATAAAAACAAAAAAAGAGAACCCGGATTACTCATCATTGGTCCGTGCCACTAGGCGGCTGGCTGCTACGCCAGGCACGTCGGACACGTTTCTCAAAGCGATTTTAATATGCACACATTTACATATGTGTATTTTCATGGCGAAGGTACTTTGCTTTCCAGCACCATGAATAGAGTCAATTGTATTGTTACTAGACGGTAGTATCTTCATCTAAGAACAAAGAACAATTAACAGCCGATTTGGCGACACGGGATTATACCCTTAATCACCAAATAGAAACTATTCTGCAGGTATATTCCCCCATTCAGGCCCGCTCACAAAGGCAGTTTCGCCCAGCCTTATACGTCTTTACAGACACGCATGAGCCCGTCTTCATCTATATACAGCACGGTATATAGCCTGAAAACGGGCGCAGCTCTGGGGAGTGTTATCGCTTGCCGGCTGGCGTTTGCTGAACAATTGGTCAGGTACGTACTGCTGAACCGATGCTTACCCAACAGATTGGTAGCCGGTTCGCCGGGCGTTTGCGCATGGGGTGTTAGGAAAGCTCTGCTTTTCAGTAGGCAGCACACGCATCATCGGCCCCGCTCCCGAGCTTCGGCCAGCCAGACGGGAAACTCGGTGAGCATACTCGACACTACCGTAGCTACCTCTTTTGGCGACGTACTGGTTGCCAGAAATCGCCCTAGCAGGGTTTGGTGAATGGGGTTATCGTGCGCCAGCAGAATGTCTTCGGCGTAGTGTGGCAGTTTGTCGGGCGGAAGCAGGTTCACGAACCCCGCCGCCAGGCTCGTGGGCAAGAGCATGCCCGACCCGTGTACGCCTACTACCACCTGACTCCGGGCATACTGCGCGCACCAGCTACGTTCCTGCTCAACCGATAGTGGAGCCCATAAACGCTGATCCTCTATCCCGTCGCCGAAGCCAGTTGGCTTACCGCTCGTCAGCCCGGTTACGCTGACCTGAATGGCTGGGTACGTTTGTTGAAGGTAGCGGGCCAGTTGCCGGTACCGACGAACCTGCCAACGTACCCAGAACGAACGCGTTTTCGACAGCAAACCGACCCGGTGACAAGCCCGGTACAACAGCCGTTCCCAACCGAAACGCAGCCAGAGCCTATCTTCGCGCAGCACAAACGTGACGCACCGGACCGCTCCCCGATCGAACTGGTTCAGGTTGAATTGTTGGGTGCGGGTAAAATCGGTGAAGCGTGTGCGGCGGTGCCCGAAATGAATTTGGGCGCGGCTGAACCAGACCGTCTGGAATCGGGTAAGCTGTTGTTTTACAACGGCATCAAAGCCAGGTACGTTGCCCCTTAACGCCGACAAGGGTTTATCGACCACCCATGTTTCGGCCACATAATCGGGTACCAGCCACGCCAGTGCTCGTGGCACAACGGCAATAATGGGGTGTTGCGGATGTTGTTCATGATGCCGCTGGGCGTTGAACAGCATCAGGAGTGCATGCCCGAAG
This sequence comes from Fibrella arboris, assembly GCF_041321095.1. Taxonomy (NCBI): domain Bacteria; kingdom Pseudomonadati; phylum Bacteroidota; class Cytophagia; order Cytophagales; family Spirosomataceae; genus Fibrella; species Fibrella arboris. The sequence continues at coordinate 224,429 of NZ_JBGGWE010000011.1, forward strand.
CAGGTATCCAGACAGACGAGCAGTATGGGCGAAACAGGCTGTTCGGTAGCCGACAAATGGCCCGTTATGGTAATGACCGACGCCAGTTGTGAACCGTCGTGACGGGTATGGGTTGCGCCACTCTGCTTCACCTGCTCCACCAGCCAGCGCCCGCGCTCAGCTACCCGAACGTGTTTTCCGTTGGTGCTGACCGCCACAGGAAAGCGGTTGAACTGACCGGTTGGCACTGTTTGCAAGTATGTTTCCCGGCATACGGGACAGCGCGTTTCAGCCAAGGTAACAGCGCCCGCAAACCGTACCTGCCCAACGGCAACAGTGCCACAGGCCGGGCATTGCATTGGGTACGTGGGCGTAGGCAAAAGCTGAATCATGCGCGCCGTATCCGTCAGGCAATCGACAGCACCAGTTTGCCCAGTTGCTCACCGGCATTCATCCGGTCGTAGGCTGTCTGTGCCTCCGCCAGGGGCCGAACCGAATCAATGACCGGATGAATCCGATATTTTTCAACGAACCGAAGCATGTCGGCGAATTCGGTGTCGTTTCCCATCGTGGTGCCGTAGATAGAAAGCTGTTTGAAGAAGATGACCGACGGCTGCACATCCGTGATTTTACCAGTTGTGCCACCAAAAAAGGCAATGCGTCCCCCAGGAGCCGCCACCTGCGTTAGTTTGGCAAAATCGGGTCCGGCGGCACTGTCGATGATCACCTCAAAATAGCCCGCCCGACTTTTGGCCGCATCGCCATTGGTAGCCAGTTTCAGGAGCGTCTTGTGCCAGTCGGTTTCTTTATAGCTCACTCCGCCCTTAGCCCCAAGCTCCTTCGCTTTTGCCAGCTTTTCGGCAGAGCCTGCCGTTACCCAGACCTCGGCACCAGCAGCTACGGCAAATTGCAGGGCAACGAGTGCCGCGCCGCCCCCCGCGCCCGTAATCAGCACCCGTTCAGGCTGGTCCCGGTTCAGGGCGGCCCGCGACATTAGCGCGCGCCAGGCGGTAAGGCCAGCCAATGGCAAGGCAGCCGCTTCCTCGAACGACAAATGCGTTGGCTTGTGGTAGACGTTGGTATGCGCAATCGAAATTTTTTCGGCGAACGTACCGGCCGCAGGCATTCCCAGAATCGTAAACGCCGGGCTGTTCACGGCAGGATTAGCCCCCCAGTTCAGGGCTGGATTGATCACCACTTCGCAGTTGAGCCACGACCGGTCCACACCTTCTCCCACCGCCGACACCACGCCTGCCCCGTCGGAACCGGGCCGTACCGGCAACACAATGCCTGGATACAGGCCCTGCTGCATAAACACATCGCGGTGATTCAGCGCAGCGGCTTTCAGATCGATCACCACCTCGCCGTGTGCCGGCGTTGGGTCAGGTACGTCGGCCACCGTCAGCGGCTGGTGCAAGGCTACAAGTTGAATGGCTTTCATCTTTTTTTAGTTTACCGTTTTCTGTTTGCCGTTTTCTGTTGCTTCGCTTATCGCAGACTCTTGACGTAGTAGCACAACAGAAAACGGCGAACAGAAAACGGTAAACTATTTATAGTTGTCAATCGCGCCACGGACGTTGCCGAAGCGGTTCAGCAGGTCCTGGGCGGTTGCTTCTGATACGTTCAGTTCTTCCATAACCATGCGGGCGGCGCGTTGTTGGAGCTTGATGTTCGACAGTTGCATATCCACCATCTTGTTGCCTTTCACCCGGCCCAGCTGGATCATCACCGTGGTCGATAACATATTGAGGGCCAACTTCTGGGCCGTACCGGCCTTCATGCGCGTACTGCCCGTCACGAATTCCGGGCCAGTGACCACTTCCACCGGAAATTCTGCCGCCGCCGCCACCGCCGAACCGGGATTGCAGACAATACAGCCCGTCAGGCAACCCGCTTCACGCGCCGCCTTGAGGCCACCAATGACGTAGGGGGTACGGCCCGATGCAGCAATGCCCACCACCGTATCAACCGGCTCGATGTTGTAGGCGCTGAGGTCTTTCCAGGCTTGTTCGGGATCATCTTCGGCAAACTCCACGGCCTTCCGAATGGCCCCGTCGCCCCCGGCAATCAGGCCCACGACCAGGTCGTGCGGCACACCATAGGTTGGCGGGCACTCCGACGCATCGACCACACCCAGCCGGCCGCTCGTACCCGCGCCGATGTAGAACAGCCGTCCGCCTTCGCGCATACGGGCGGTGACCTGCGTGGCCAGTGCTTCGAGTTGCGGAATAGCCCGCTCCACAGCCAGTGGCACGGTCTGGTCTTCGCGGTTGATATTCACCAGCAGGTCGTGAACCGACATCTGCTCTAGATGGTCGTAATGAGACGTAGTTTCGGTAATCATAATCAGGTACGTTGCAGACGGCAAAGCTACCGATTTGAACTGAACCCACTACATGCCTCTATTGCGTTGGTTTTACCACGGAGGTAGTGCTCATTTTCAGTTGCCCGGTTCCTTCGTAAAAGATTCGTTTTGTGTAACCGGCATAACTAGTTGGCACCGTTACGGTATGGCGCAGTAATACAGCATCCGTTGACGCTGGAATACAGTTGCATGACCAGACGGTAGCGTCATTCCAGGCACCGGTTTTCACGGTGTAAATACTTGTTTGTCGTTCACTGATCAATTTGAATGTAATTGTAGTCAGATAGGATGCGCCCCCTGCACAGTCACCACGTACCTGCCACTCGTACGAACTGCCGTTGGTCAGCCCGGTGAGGGTATAGGCCCTGCCGTTGATGCCCGACACCGTGTTCCAGGCATCAGTACCTGCTTCGCGCCACTGTAATTCGTAGGCCGTTCCCGCCAGCGCATCGCTCCAGACTAATCGTGCCGTTGAGTTGGTTTGCTGGTCAACCCGTTGATTTGTCGGCACGGCGCAACTTGTCTGAAACGTCAGTGGGCTGTTGAACTGCGTCTGACAATCGGCACGTACCTGCCATTCGTAGGTTGTATTATCGGCCAGCCCGGTCAGCGTATAGGGAGCCACCAGGCCCGATTGCGTCGTCCAGGCGGTGGTTCCCTTCACGCGCCAGCCAACCGTATACCGGTCGAAATCCGAAGTGCCATAATTCGTTGTCCAGGTTAACACAACGGCATTTGTATTGACTGGCCGGGCAACAAGGTTATATAGTGAGTTGGCCCCACACTGCGTAGAAAAAGTTGTCCAGTACGAACTCGCCGATTCGGGTGAACACGCGCTGCGTACCGACCACTCGTAATACGTATTCGGGGTTAGCCCTGACAGGATGAGCTCTTTAGCGGTAGTTGGCGTTTCGGTCCACTGACTGGCGCCTGAACGCCGCCACCTGACTATGTACTCAGGTCCGCCACCACTCCAGGCTAATCGCGCCTGGGTAGCCGTGGCCTGAGTCAGGTTATACTCAGTATAAGGCGATGCGCATTGGGTAGTGAAACGGCTCGTGGTACTGAAGGCTGTGTTTCCGCCACACTGGTCGGCCACTGCCCAGTCGTAGGTTGTATACCCGCTGAGGCCCGTCAGCGTAAACGGACTGCTGCTGATGCCGGTTTGTACAGACCAGGTCGTTGTTCCTGCCACCCGGTACCGAACCGTAAATTGCGCGGGCGTAGAATAAGCCGTCCAGTACAACGTAGCTGATGTCAGGCCGCCTCTGGAGCTAAGAGTGCCAATATCATAAGGGGCCTGGCATAAAGCGGGGGTACGAAACAGACTCACTGGCAGGAACTGCCCCGACGCTGCCCCACAGGTTGGTGCGGCCCGCCATTCGTAGCTGGTAGCTGGCGACAAGCCAGTGAGTGAAGTGATTCGACTACCCGATGAAACTAAGGTCGAATTCCACGAAGTACTACCGCCAACCCGCCACTGCACCACCACCGACATGGATTTTGTCAGCGACCAAGTTAACAACGCAGTTTGTGCTGATACCGAAAGGAGCGTTCCGTTGGTTAGCGTCGGGCAGTCCATGACAAACTGTATGGGAGTACTATACACCGGTGGGTTGTTCCCGGAAGTCTGCATTAGTCGGGCTTCGTAGGTGCTACCGGGGGTCAGATTGTATAACAGGTAGGTTTTGCTGGTCAACAGACCGGTACTCATCCAGTTGCCTGCTCCTACCACCCGCCATTGAAGCCGGTATGCCTGGTCGGTATCACTGACCACCAGACGGGCAAAATCAACGCCAGTGCTATCGGCCCGGAGCGAGATCGATAGCGTGGCTGGCGTCGAGGTGGTAAACACGTTTGTTGTTGTATAGGTAGGTGACGTACCGGGCGAGCAGGTTGTTTGAAACCGGTATTCGTAGGCAGTACCAGGTGTCAAGCCTGTCAGCTCAACCGGGCTACTCGTTGCCGGAGCCTCGTTCCAGGTGGTGGCTCCTGGCTGTCGCCACTGAATGACGGTAGGTGAACTGGTCACTGACCAACTGATACGAGCCGACCGCTCCTGCGTATCGTACAGATAAAAGGACGACACCGCCCGGCAAACGGTTTGAAACTGGGTAACGTTACTGACAGCCCAGGCATTCCCGCCTTCACAAACAGTTCGAATACGTACCTCATAGGCTGAATTAGTCGCCAGGCCTGTGAGCGAATAGCTGGTACTCGTCTGCGGATCGACATTGATCCAGGTAACGGTGTTCAGCAGTCGGTACTGCACAATCGACTTCGCCAGTGTAGCTGGATAATAGCTCCAGGTTATGTTGGCCGATGTTGCCTCCGCAGAAGCATACACACCCGATGCGGCTGATACGATACACCCTGTCAGAAAAGACTGGATTGACGTGAAATCTGAAAGCACCCCATTTCCGCAGTTGGTTGCTACCCGCCATTCATAACTGGTGTTGGTGGTCAGGCCCGTTAGTGAGTAAACTACAGCTACACCAGAGGCAGCACCGGGTACGGCAACAGTTATCCACGACGAACTACCGGCTGGTCGCCACTGGAGTTGAAAGGGTATATTCGCTGAATTGGCATACCACGATAAACTGGCGGAGGTGGTACCGGCCGCCGTTTGAACTGAGTAGGGAGGTGAACACGATAGCGTGTAGTAGGCCGAGTAGGTATAATCAGACCCCGGCTGACCAACAGCGCCGGCCCGTACCTGAAACTCATAGGAGACCCCTACGGCCAGGCCCGACACCGGAACCGAGCGCGTTGGATACTGCCCAATAGCCGTGTTGGCAGGTACGTTCACGGTCGTCCAGCTAGTGGTTCCCGTTACCCGGTACTGGATCGTAAAGGCGGTTCCGGGTAGTTCATCAGACGATGCCGCCGGGTATTTCCAGATCACATTGACCGTATTACCCGATTGCAAACTGACACTTATATCCGTAGGTGCCAGGTAACGCATCGAGACACTGTTGCCCAGCACCGAACTTTTTAGCCCGGGGGCACATACCCGTTGCACCGTGTACTCGTAGGTAAGACCGGGCTGTAGATTTGTCAGCGTGTAACCAGCGCCAGTTATCGTTTGCGCGGCCAGCCAGAGAGCCGTTCCCTGCGGCCGCCACTGTATATCGTAGGTATCCGTAGGGCTAAGGATAGACCATGCGATAGCGAATCGAGTGTTATCTACCTGATAAGCAGAAGCAATGACGCCACTATTCGGACAGTTTGTGGTCAGTACAGGTCCATCCGCAAACGGTGAACTGATTCCGGCGGCGCAGATCGACCGCACGCGCCATTCGTAGGTCCTGCCAGCTGGCAAGTCGTAAAACGTATACTGCTTTGTAATCAGGCCCTGCCCTTGCCCCTGATCAACTTCATTGGCCGGTACTGTTTTAACGAGCCAGTTGGTAGTGCCAACTTCCCGATATTGGATCTCATAGGAAGCAACACCCGTTGGCCCGCTCCAGCGCACGGTGACAGCCCCGGCAATCACCGAGGCAATGAAAAAATTAGTGGGCGTTCCCCCGCAGTAGGTCGAAAACGACTGCGGGGCACTAAAGGCCGGCGCCGTACCTGTTGTTGAGCAGGCTGAACGTACCTGCCACTCATAGATGGTATTCGGAGTAAGGCCCGTCAGCGATAGCGTGCTGGTTGTCAGGTTGGTTAGCGAGATCCAGTTGGCCTGGCCCACGGGTCTGTAGTTCAGATCATAGGGTGAATACGACTCATTACCAGACCACTGGATTGAGGCAGTGGTGGTGGTAGTGGCATTTGTATAAAAATAAGTGGGTTGACCACAGGAGATCGTAAACGACTCAATGGTGGTGGGATAGTCTGACCCGATGGAGGGCGTACACATTCGGCGTATCCGCCACTGATAGGCTACACCCGGCGTGAGGCCCGTTAACGCATAAGGTGAGGTGGTCAGACTCGACACCGTGGTCCAGGTGGTCGTACTGGCTGGCCGCCATTGCAGTTCATACGTATCGGTTGGGCGAGACGAATACGTATTCCAGTTCAGGTTCATCGAGTTTGACGTTAACCTATAGGCGTATGGCGACAGATAAGCCATCTGGCAGGTTAGCGTAATGATATTCGTGGGTGTGAAATCAGAAAAATCCGTCGCCGAACAAGCGCGGCGCACCCGCCATTCATAGGTCGTGTTGAGCGTTGCCGAACCAAGTGTATACCCCGTCTGGGTGATTCCCCCCACACTGGTCCAGTTCGTTGTGCCGGCCACCCGCCATTGCAATTCGTATACACCATCTGCCGAACCACTCCACGAGAAGGCAATTCCGTTATCTGCATTGGTACTACTGGCCGAAGGATACTGAGGCGTAGCACAGCGGGTTGTAAACAGTTGCGTAGCGGTATAATCAGAGGTGGCCCCCTGCGCACAGGTCGCCCCAACCCGCCATTCATAAACGGTATTATTGGTCAGACCGGTTACGGTATAGGGTGAACTGATCGAGCTGATCGTCGTCCAGTTAGCGGCATTTGCCAGCCGATATTGCAGGGTCGCCCCTGTCTTCGCTGACCAGCTCAGATCAGCCCGGCTACTACCGATATTCGATGAAGTGAGATTGGTCGGCTGATCGCACCGGGTAATAAACTGTACAGACTGCGACCAGGCCGACTTTTCCGTTGCCGAACACGCTGAACGTACCTGCCATTCATAGCTCGTGTTGGGCACCAACCCCGATAACCCAAAATCAGCACTGGCCAGATTGGCTACGTCGATCCAGTTCGCCGCGCCAATGGCCCGCCAGCGCAGGTCTGTGGCGAAGACACCAACCGGGTTTGTCCAGCGCAGTTCGGCTATGTCCGCGTTTGGAACAGACGTGTATAGTGAATAAGGCGACAGGCATTGCGTCTGGAAGGTAATCGGCGAGGTGAAAGCGGAGGTAGCACTTGCCGAACACAGGGTCCGTACTTTCCATTCATACGTTGTGTTGTTGGCCAGTCCGTTCAGCGTCAGCGATGTGCTGGTCGACGCGTTGAGACTGGTCCAGTCAGCCGCGCCTGCTACCCGCCAATACACTTCATAAGACGCGCCCGACGTGGCGGGGTACCAGTTTAACCTGGCCGACTGGTAGGTAACGTCAGCGGTGTACGGACTCGACGGCAGGTAGCAAACAGTTCTAAACGAAACGGGGCCCGAAAAAGCAGAGCTATCGCCCGCGGAGCAAATGCTGCGCACGCGCCATTGATAATCGGTATTATTGGTCAAGCCGGTCAATGAGCCATAGGTGGATGACTGGGCAGGCTTACTTAGCCAGTCTGCCGCACCGGCCACTCGATACTGCATCTGGTAGGCTGGTGAATCATTGCCATAAAACGACCAGCTAACCTGAGCCGATTCGGCCGAGATCGTACTGTTGTATAAACTCTGTGGTGTACTACACGCTGTACTGAATGAAAGTGTATTGGTAAAGGCCGACGTGTCGCCTGCTGCACAGATGGTACGTACCCGCCATTCGTAGCTGGTACGCGGAGCCAGGCCCGGAATCGTGTATGCCGTTGCAGTGCCGACGAAACTGCCAGTCCACCGCACCTGCCCCACAGGCCGATACTGAAGATGATACGTTGGTGAGCCACTGTTCTGACTATACCAGCTTATTTGTGCAGATTGGCTGCCAACCGTACCCGTATAAGGGGACTGAGGAACCTGGCAGGTTGTTTGGGCCAGGGCGAAACGGGACATAACGCCCAGAAAGGCAAGAAGCAGGTAACGAAGAGGTATGGAATACACGTGCCAGGTAGGTGGTATAAGGCGTTGAGAGTAACCTCGTTAGAAGATCATATCTTCTGGCGAACGGCAGAGACTGAACAAAACATGTGCCGAAATATACTCGACTGGTGAATTATATATACATACTCAGCATACAATTTTTTAGCCTGAAAATGCCACCGATTCGCTTCCCTACGCGTTAATCAGGCATGGCGCAACGTACCCAACTCAACCCTGATCTTCCGGCGACTTATTTCCGGAAGTACGACGAAACATCCGACGACGAGTTTTACCGATCGGCCCGGCTGGTGGTACACATCGATGACCCGGCTATTGCGGCGACCACAGCCCTTTTCCGCGACCTGTTGCCGCCCGGCGGGGCTATTCTCGACCTGATGAGTAGCTGGCGCAGCCACCTGCCTACCGACGTAGCGTATAGCCGCGTGGCGGGACAGGGCATGAACGCGACGGAACTGAAGCAGAATCCGCAACTGACAGACTACATCGTGCAGAACCTGAATCAGAACCCCATGCTGCCTTACAAAGACGGCGAATTTGACGGATGCGTGGTGACGGTATCGGTGCAATACCTGACGCAGCCGGTGGCTGTTTTTCGGGAGGTGGCGCGGGTGGTAAAGCCCGGTTCGCCCTTCATCACCGTGTTCTCGAACCGGATGTTTCCGACCAAAGCCGTAGCCGTCTGGCAAGCCCTCGACGATGCCGGCCACACGCAACTGGTTGAGACGTACTACGAACAAGCGGGCCTGTTCACCCATATTCGCACCGAAGATCGTAGCCCGAACCCCCGCCGAAGCGACCCGCTGTTTGCTACGATTGGCTACAGGACGTAGTCTTTTGCTACGCGTCATTAAGTGATCATTATACCTTCGGCGTCATTGGTTTCCATTGGGCCACACTGCCCTTAAGAAGCTGCCTAAATAAATCTCGTCGCGTAGCGACTTAATGTTTGTAGCCATACATGTACGTTCGCTCATCATCCGTCGCATAGCGACGAAATGTCTGTAGCCATACATGTACGTTCGCCCATCATCCGTCGCGTAGCGACGAAATGTCTGTAGCGGATTGCCACAGTCTTATCCGTCGCATAGCGACCTAATGTTTGTAGCGGATTGCCATAGTCTTATCCGTCGCATAGCGACCTAAAGTTTGTAACCATACATGTACGCTCGCTCATCATCCGTCGCGTAGCGACCTAATGTTTGTAGCGGATTGCCACAGTCTTATCCGTCGCGTAGCGACCTAAAGTTTGTAGCCATACATGTACGTTCGCCCATCATCCGTCGCATAGCGACCTAACGGATTAGCCTTCTGTTAGGTCGCTATGCGACGGATG